>JBAYZI010000001.1:0-65049 GCA_041672585.1 Cloacimonadales bacterium (SeqCode)
ATAGCTTATGGCTACACAAATTTAACTGAATTAAGAATGGACATTGATATAGTGTTAAGAAAATTCTTCGAAAGTGAAGTAATTATTGATAAAATCACAGAAGCAGATAACAAGTATTATAATAGAATTGCATAAGTATCTGATAGTGATAGATTTAAACATAAAGTGTGTTAAATCTGGTCACTGTGGTTCAATCACTTAGGTGTCGGAAAGATTAGATTTAATTATCTTCTCTGTATCCCCTGTGCCTCTGTGGTAAAAGAAAAAGGGCGTATAAGATACACCCCTAATCTAAACTTTTCGTTCTCAACTCTCAACTCTTCACTCTAAATTCTTCCTACACCATCAAACAAGAAAGCGCAATACAATAATATTTAGATTTATGTGATTCAGAGCGGGACATCACCACCACCGGCTTAATCGTGCCTTGAATTAATCCTGCTAATTCAGCTCCTGCCCACAACATTTGTCCTTTATAGAAGGAGTTACATGCTTCGAGGGAAGGGAACAACAAGACATCAGCATCACCATCGATAGGAGTGGGAACGCCTTTTATGGCAACACTCTCTTTATCGCAAGCTAAGAAGATATCTAAAGGACCATCAACTATACAATTCTTGATCTGACCTCTTTTTGCCATCATACAGAGTTGGGCGTAATCACTATGGGATTCAAAGTGAGGACTTACTTTCTCAGCTGCCGAAATAAGAGCAACTTTAGGTGTCTCTATCCCAAATCTGCGTGCCATGGCTACGGAGTAATTGAGCATAGCTGTCTTTTGCTTCAAATCAGGGAAAGGGAGAACCGCAGTATCGGTTACGAAGAGTAGTTTGTGATACTTAGGGATTTCTAAAGCACAAACATAAGTCATGGTTGCTTTCGGAGGTAACAGACCTTTTTCTTTGTCTATTACACCACGTAAGAATTTATCAGTGCCGCATAAGCCTTTCATAAGAATATCAGCTTCGCCGTTTCTCACCATCTCAACAGCTTTCTGAATAGCAGCAACTTCATCTTTTACATCAATAATCTGAAAGATGTTAGGGTTAATCTTAGCTTCTTGAGCAACCGCTGTTATTTTGTCAGCATCACCAATCATAATAGCTTCGATAAAACCTTCATTAATAGCTTGGGCAATAGCTTCTATAGTGTTGGCATCTTGAGCATAAGCTACTGCTACTTTAAACTTCTTATTCAAGCCTTTAACTTGTTCAACCATTTGATCTAAGGTAGTAATCATGATATTATCCTCTTTATTTAGCTAGAAGGGCTGCTAAAGCGATTGAATAGAGTTTAGTCTGTTCTGAGTCACTACGAGAAGAGAGAATTGCCGGACAACTTGCTCCGCAAACATTGGCAGCTAATTCACCTTTCACTAATTTAGTAACGGTTTTGTAGAAGACATTACCGGATTCGATGTTAGGGAAGACTATACCGTCAGCATCGCCTGCAACAGGTGATTTAAAGTTCTTAATCGCTACAGCTTCTTTATCAATAGATAAATCTAGGGAGAGAGGTCCATCAACTAAAGCACCTTTAATTTGACCTCTTTCTGCCATTTTAGTGATTATTGCAGCATCTGCATTGGCAGGTATTTTGTCTGTTGCTGATTCTGAAGATGCTAAAATAGCAATCTTGGGAAGTTCAATATTTAAGGCCTTACAGGTCTTGATCACATTATTGGTAATCTCTATTTTCTGCTTTAAATCAGGAAGTGGGATAATTGCCACATCAGAAACAACTAAGAGCTTGTCAAAATTAGGGATTTCCATCACCGTAACATGAGACAGCATTGCTCCTTGAGGAACTAAACCAGACTCTTTATTCAGAAGTGCATGCATATATATATCAGTTCCCAGCAGTCCTTTCATGATTAAATCGCCCTTACCTTCTCTGATGTAAAGACAAGCTTTTTGAGCTGCTACGGTAACTACTTTTTCATCAATAATCTCAAATTTATTGATATCTATCTTCTCTTCTTCACAAGTAGCTTTAATTAAATCAATATTACCGATTAAAGTAGCATCAACTATACCTAGGTCTATTGCTTTGCTGATAGCTCCGAGAGAATGACCATCAACAGTATAAGCACCTACTAATCTTTTCTTCTTCTTAGTTCTTAAAATATCAAACATTTGATCAAGTTTGGTTATTGACATTGAGTTCCTCCACCATTATTCACATTTTTCTTTAACTTTTCATAGTTTACTTATGTGTCAAGAAGTTAATCAATAATTAATAAATAATAGTTAATAATTAAAAATTAAAAGAAAAGACCTTCACACGAATTTACGCGAATTAAGACTAATTAACACGAATTAATTGCATGTTTAATCGTTGAATTTATTTAATTTGTTTAATTTGTAATTGGTAGGTATTGGCTACGAAGCCTCTTTACTGGGATTGCGGATGCCCACATCCGTATTCATTTCCCTTCAGCGAAGGGGAATCTTATCCTTCCTAAGCATATCTTATTTTTATCTCCTTGATGGAGACAGATTTAATACGGACGTGGGTATCCGCAATCCCAGTAAGAAAGACCTCATCACCTTCATTATCCTTATGAATTCTCCACAAAAAGAAAAAGAGACAAGGCTAAACCCTGTCTCTTTTAATTTATAACTTAATTAATATTATTTAGCTTACAACCTAATGATCAGAAAAACTAAAATTATAGCAAAGAAGACAAAATTCATAATCATGCTCATAATCATAAAAACACGGAGAGCATCGATTCTATATCTGTTTTCTTTCACTCTTTTGTCTAATTTAAGTTGAAGATTTTCTATAACAATGAGTTTATCTTCCACTACATCTTGTTTTTTGATATTCTTATTATGCTGAAAATCTCTAATCCAGTTTTGAAAACCGTCAAATAGCAATTTAGAGACTATTGATGGAATAAAGGATCTGGCACCGGTATTATTATTTTCTTGGTTCTTGTTATTATCAAATTGTTTCATGTTTAACCTCTTTAAAATCTGCATCCAACTTGGAAGTGATGGGTAGGATCTAAATTAGAATGATAAGTGAAACCATAGTCAATATTCATACCTTTAATATTAAAGCCTACACCTGCAGAATAGACAGCAGGGTTGTTATGAACACCGGCTCTAAGTTTCATCATCTCAAATAGTTCATATTCAATACCGGCAGCAACAGAAGTATCGCCTTTCAACTCTTTAGTTAATTCTAAAGAGGTTATGACTCCATAATATGGTTCATAAGCAATACCTGCTACCATTTTGCGTGGTAATTCAAACTGATGATCATTTCCCACATTTGGGTTGTTGATATTATGTACAGCAAATGCTATTTTTGTTCTTTGGTGCATGGTAGCAATTGCTCCCAAGTTTAAACCAAAGGCTGACTGTTTTCCGTAACCTTCGGCAAACTCAATATTATACATATTTAAAGTGTAACCAAAAGCTATGGAGCTATGCAAATCTTGCATTAATTTGAAAGCGTGAGTTAGGGCGAATGTAGATTCAGTACTTAAACTGGTATCTTCAAAGTCAACTCCCAACTGTTTAGCTGCGATACCGATGGTACCATAAATAGGTGAAAATCTATAAGAAGCAGATGCGGTATAGACTCTTAAGTACTTGTTACCAAAGAGATCGACCATTCCGAGATTGAATTGATCTTCAGCTTGGTCTAATCCGGCTGGATTATAGAAGGCTGCATCGGCATCATTAGAGAGTGTAAAGAAGGCATCACCCATTCCGCGCGCTCTGGCAGAAGATGGGTAGGTATCAAATAGGGCGTTCAAACTAAGGACTGTAAAACTGAGTAGTAAGATTAAGAATATTATTTTTTTCATGATTCCCCCTATTTAAGCTGACCGGCTACTACAATTGGTTGATCTGTGGTATATTTATCACCGGTTGCTCTAATTACAACTTCTACCTGACAAATATAGGTTCCGATATCTACTAATTCGCGGTTCTTATCTCTACCATCCCATTTAAGTTCTAGTAATCCGTTAACTACTTTGTTTACAGGAGTATAGACTAATCTTCCTTTTAAATCATAGATTCTGACAATAGTCTTGGTATCAACACCATTTTTGAATCCACATTTGATTACTAATCTTTCATTGTTATAAGGATTGAAGATGTTCTTATCATTACGAGAATTTCTGATAGAGAGATAAGCTTTTTTAGAATTATAGATATTGTTATAATTAATATTAGCTGCAGTTGGGCTAGCAATAATCCAAGTGTTATCAGCTTCATCAAAGAACTTAAAGCTGGTGAAGTTAACCTTTATTAAGCCATACTCTTTAACATCGAAAACCAAAGTAATCAATCTTGGAGTTACGTAGTTTCCGAAAGATGCTAATGGTTTATAAGTAATTTTGTAGTTATCGTCAGTAATTTCTAAATCTGCTTCTTGGTCGGCTACAGAAATATCACCCATTTGTGTGCTGTGAAATTTTAGATAAACAGGGCTGAAGTTAAAGTCAAACTCAAACTTATTAATGTTCCAGCTATCTTTAATATTACTGGAATTAATATGCACATAGAATTTACTGCCAAGTTGTTCATATTCTGTATTAATAGTTAAGGTAGCAGGAGTACTGGGGATTAAGTCTGCTTGATTTCTGGGATGAAGTACAAACTCGGTACCATCGTAAACAAGAATCCCGGAAATACTACCATAATCTTCGCCAACAGTCTGATTAACCGCATGAAAGCCTGCGCCTATTTTAAGCTCATTACCGGAACCATCAATGGCGTACCAGTTGTTAGCATCAAGAATCTCTGAACAGGCTAGGTTATTAATCTTTACCAAACTACTTTCGTACTGTTCAGCAGTTGCTTTATTTAACAAATCGGAAACAGTAACTAAGTTAGCAATGGTTTCATCTAAAGGACCAGGGTTAAGCACAGTAATAGTCGCATTAATTAACTCTGTCATGCCGTTATTTTCTGATACAGTACCGGTAATGCTAACCATTGTTCTAAGGTTAGCTGTGTTGGTAGCGTTGTTTAAGTAGATTCCGTTCCACAATCTATCGTTAAGATCATAAGCAAAGAGATTCTTATCTGAACCGTTGAATCCTTTAGCACCGATAGAGGCAGGACTGATAGTAACTTGTTGTCCTACATAAAGAGAGGGGTAAGTATTATCAGCACCAGGGATATCTGTCTGTTGTATTTGCATTATTGTTTGTCCGAAAATAACTTGGGTTAGTATTAAAAGGAAAAATATTATTATCAGCTTTCTTGGCATTATGCCTCCTCAAGGGATTTTTTTCGTTTATTATCTAAAATTATTGCATCTATAGCAAATAAAATCATACCAATTACAATCATAGAATCGGCTACATTAAAGATAGGCCATCTATCAAAAGAGTAGAACCAATTCCATTCGGAAGGAATTCTCGGATAGAGGCTGTCAAAGAAGTCTGTAACTCTTCCAAATAAGACTCTATCAATAAAATTACCTATTGCACCACCTAAGATTAAACTATAGTAGAGCTTCTGAAACTTATAGCTTTGCTTTAGAATAAAATAGACAAATATCACTATTAATGCTAAAGTTAAGACAATAAATATCCAGCGAGAATAATCTCCTAGAGAAAGACTAAAGGCTGCGCCATCGTTTTCCACATGAGTTATTCTAAAATACTTACCGAACACATCAATCGAATGATAGAGAGGCATTTTCATTCTCACTATCAACTTGGTGATTTGATCAGCAATTATAATTAAGAGAGAGATTAGAAAATACTTCCAACTCTGCTTCATAGTTTTTTATTCTTATTTTTCTTTTTATTTCTGATATCTTCTGCTTCACGACAATCAACACAATGAGAAGCATAAGGCACCATCTCTAAGCGTTTCTCGTTAATTCTCTCTCCGCAGATTTCACAAACACCATAAGTGCCGTCGTAGATGCGTTTAAGAGCTGCATTCAATCTTTTTAACAGTAGGTGTTCTTGTTCAAGCATAAAGGCTTGATTCTCTCTGTAATAAGTATCAGAACCGTGATCAGCTTGGTGAACTGCATGAGCTGAAGCATTATCTGAATTATTACTTGCACTATTCTGTTGAGTATCATTCACCTTACGAATATAGTCAAGACTTTTTTGTCTTTCTATTAACAGTCTTTCTTCATGAACCTTTAATTCTTCAGGGCTTAATAGTTTAACTGACATATAATCATCTCCACATTTTCATTTAAATATATATAATTAGAATCTGCTAATCTGTCAATAAATTAAATCTCTTTGATAAAATCAGAAACAAGTTTTTCTAAATTACTCTTAGCAATATCTGCATTTTCTCTAATTTCTTCTTGGCTATGTCTTGTTTTATGAATAAGATTAGAGTAGTTTGTTACGATTGAGAAAGCGAGAACTTTTAGACCGCAATGCACAGCAGCAATAACTTCGGGCACTGTGGACATGCCTACCACATCAGCTCCAATATTGGCAAAGAATTGGCATTCGGCTTTGGTTTCAAAGCTTGGACCTGTTACGCCGATATAAACGCCTTCAGAAATTTTAATCTTATTATTGAGGGAAATAAGCTTCATTTTGCTTCTGTACTCTTCACAGTAAGTATCATGAAGTGAAACAAAGCGTTCTCCTAAAGAGTCGTCATTAGCACCGATTAAGGGGTTATTACCAAAGAAATTAATATGGTCTTTAAGCATAATTATGCCACCGGGAACAAATTCTTCGCGTAAGCTTCCGGCCGCATTAGTTACAATTAAAGTATGAACTCCCAGTAATTTAAGAACGCGAGTAGGGAAGACTACTTGTTCTAAAGAGTAGCCTTCATAGAAGTGAAATCTGCCCTGTAAAACAATTACCTTTTTACGATTAATCGTGCCTGCTATTAAATTACCTTTGTGGCTAGGGGCAGTGGATTTAACAAATCCGGGAATCTCATCATAAGGAATGACGATTTTATCTTTAACATAATCTACAAAGTTGCTTAATCCTGTGCCGAGAATAATCCCGACTTCATAGCCTGTTCCTATCTTTTCTGAAATATAAACTTTAGCTGTTTGCATCATGCTGTTCACTGTTTTCCTCCTGCTTTGGTTTTATATCTGCTTTAATTTTCTTAATTTCTTCTTTAACAGTTGCTTCGTTCAGTCTAGCCAGAGTAGGGTCTTTTTCAATTCTATCTAAATACGCTTTAAATTGGGAAGCTGTTTGCAATAAAAACATGCGTTTATCTTCTTTTAATTTAAGAAACTGATAATCTAATTGATTTAGATAATGCCGCGCTTCATTGATTGTTTTTTTGGCTTTAACTTCTGCTTCTCTAATGATATTTTCAGCTTCTTTGCGGGCATTACTAATCATTTCTGCTTTAGCATTTTCGGCAAATAACAGGGTTTTGTGAATCAACTCTTCACGTCTTTTAAGAGTTTCTACACCTTCCTCGGCGCGCTTAGCTTTATCAGAGATAAACTCTTTCTCTTTAGTCTCTTTTTCTTTACTTTCAGAGTGAACTAATCGGTCTTGGTAGATCTCATTAGCTACGAACTCAAGAAACTCTTTTACTTCTCTCTTGCTATAGCCAAAAGCTTTGGTGGAAAACTCTTTGTCTCTGATTTGGGGAATACTTATTGACATCCTATTTCCTTCTCTAATTAGTGCAATAATTTTGTTTTTACTAAATTTTCGATAATTTGTAGAATAAAAAGTCCGAGCATGGGTGAAAAATCAAGTCCATTCAACGGAGGTAATATTTTCCTGAAGATGTTTAAGTAGGGATCTGTAAGAGAATCTACAATCTGTAATTTCGAAATGAAAAATGAAAATCTATCTCCTCTTGAGAAATACAAGAGGAAGCTTTTGAATACTGCCATTATCACCATAAATTGATAGATGACAAGAGCATAATAAATAATCTTACCCATTTAGTCTAAGACCTCATGGCAATTGCGACAGCGTGCTTCATAAATCTCTTTGGAACCGACTAAGATAGTATCTGTATCACGAACTAATCTTTGGGTGCGTGTTGCCGGGTTACCGCATTTTACGCAGATGGCACAGTTTTTGGTAATATACTC
The DNA here is from genome assembly GCA_041672585.1 of Cloacimonadales bacterium (SeqCode). Taxonomy (GTDB): domain Bacteria; phylum Cloacimonadota; class Cloacimonadia; order Cloacimonadales; family JAFGVF01; genus JAEKNW01. The sequence continues at coordinate 8,041 of JBAYZI010000001.1, forward strand.
AGCTACTGCGAGAAGTTTGGGCATTGGTCCAAAAGGTTGAGCTTTGTAATCTTGATCTAATCCGGCGACAATCACTCTTTTTCCTGCGTTAGCCAGCTTGTTACAAACATCAATTACATCATCGGTAAAGAACTGTACTTCATCAATGGCAACAACTTGTGTATCTTCTCTAACTAAAGCTAACACTTCGTTAATGTCTTCTATTTTCACAGAAGGTGCTTTCATCATAGAGTGAGAAACTATATAATCATCTTCATAACGATTATCAATTCTTGGCTTAAAGATTTGGATTTTCTGTTTAGCGTATTCTGCCCTACGAATTCTTCTAATTAACTCTTCTGTTTTTCCGCTAAACATGCTTCCTGTGATTACTTCAATCCAACCGGTTTTATTATGAATTACATTCATCAAATCTTGCTCCAGTGTGTTAGTTGATAGGTAAAGTGGTTAGCTCTACCTATCTAATAAAATCTATTTTACAACTATACTAACTAGTCTATTCTTAACAACTATTATTTTCATAATCTCTTTATCTTCAATAAATTTAACAACATTTTCCACTTCTAAAGCCAGTTTTTTTATCTCTTCTTCAGGAGTATCTGCACTAACTTCTAACTTTCCTCTAAGTTTGCCATTGACTTGCACCGCATAGGTAACTTCATCTTTTACAAGATAAGCAGGCACAAAAGTTGGGATGCCACTCTCATGAACTAAGCCTTTTTCACCAATCATATCCCACACTTCTTCACTTACATGAGGAGCGAAAGGATAGATTAATCTAAACATGGTGGTGTTTGCTTCAGCGAAGATAATCTTGTCATTATCACTCAAGTTTTCCGGCTCTTTAATGCTTGATACATTATTAAGATGTTCCATGATAGCAGCTATGGCAGTGTTGAATTGCAATTTCTCTTCTATATCTTCATGCCACTTCTTGAGCATAATGTGAGTAGAGAAGCGTAGCTCTTTCATCTCTTTGGAAATTTCCAAGTCAGAAGTGTAAGCTTTGTTATTAGCATGGATTATTTTACCATAATTATCAGCCTGACGGTAAATTCTATTTAAGAATCTAAAAGCACCGACTACTCCTTCATCGCTCCAATCCACATCTTTCTCAGGTGGTGAAGCAAAGAGCATAAACACCCTGATAGCATCAGAACCATAACGGTCGATATAGGGCTGAGGATCTACTCCATTGCCTTTGGATTTAGACATTTTAGAGCCTAAATTACATACCATACCTTGGGTAAGAAGTCTGGCAAATGGCTCATCACTTTTCACTAAGCCGATATCACGCATAAATTTATGGAAGAATCTCGCGTAAATTAAGTGCATACAGGCATGTTCGATACCACCAATATATTGATCAACAGGTAGCCACTTTTCAGCAATTTCCGGAGAGAAGGGCATTTCTGTATTCTTAGAATCTGTATAGCGTGCATAATACCAAGAGCTGTCCACGAAAGTATCCATGGTATCAGTCTCGCGTTTGGCAGCTCCTCCACATTGAGGACAAGTTGTGTTTACCCATTCCGGGACTGAAAGCAGTGGGTTCTGGGTTGTTTTGCCAATCTGCACATTTTCAGGGAGAATAATAGGTAAATCTTCATCAGGAACCAGCACAGTGCCACACTTCTCACAGTAAACAACCGGTATTGGATTTCCCCAATATCTCTGACGGGAAACGCCCCAATCGCGTAATCTATAAGTAGTGGTCATTTTACCCATCTTATTTTCATCAATCCAATGAGAGATCTCTTTCTGGGCAGCAATACTTTCTAGATCATTAAATTTATCAGAATTAACTAAGAATCCTGCTTCTGTATAAGCTTCTTGCATGGTTTCCAAGACCAAACTTCTCGCTTCATTTTGAATAACTAACTTCATGGGAATGTCATACTTTTTGGCAAACTCAAAGTCTCTTTGATCGTGAGCAGGAACAGCCATAACAGCACCTGTTCCGTAGTCCATAAGTACATAGTTAGTTACCCAAATCTGGACTCTATCACCATTGACAGGATTAAGGCAATGCTTGCCCGTAAAGAAGCCTATCTTTGTCTGTTCAACAGAACCTCTATCTTTTTTATCTTCATTTATAACTTTATCACAGAAATGCGCCAATTCTGCACTATTCTTTTCTGTTTTAAGTAAGTTTTGAATATATTCGTGTTCAGGAGGGAGAGCCATAAAGGTAACCCCGAAAATAGTGTCAGGACGGGTAGTGAATACTTTAATCTTCTCTTTGGTATTCTCTTCTATGAACTCTATTTCGTTACCGAAGCTTTTGCCAATCCAGTTTTTCTGCATGGTAATAACTCTTTCCGGCCAATCTATCATTTTAGAGAAGTCTAATAGCTCTTCAGCGTAATCTGTGATTTTGAAGTACCACTGTTCCATCTCTTTTTGTCTGACAGAGGAACCATCACGCCAGCACTTACCATCTTCTACTTGTTCATTGGCAAGCACAGTTTGGCACTGGTCGCACCAATTCACAAAGGATCTTTTCTTATAGACTAACTCTTTTTCATATAATCTTTTAAAGAGCCACTGTCCCCACTTGTAATACTCCGGAGTGGAAGTAGCAAGTGTTCTTTCCCAATCGAATCCAAAACCCATAGCTTTTAATTGACTTTGCATAATAGCCATGTTATCTTCGGTAGCAATTCTAGGGTGGGTATGGTGTTGAATAGCAAAGTTTTCTGCCGGCATACCAAATGAATCATAGCCCATAGGTTGCAGTACATTAAAACCTTGCATCATTTTATAACGCGTAATTGCGTCGCCAATTGAGTAATTGGAAACATGACCCATGTGTAAAACGCCCGAAGGATAAGGAAACATAGAAAGCACAAAATAGTTCTCTTTTCCCGCTACTTCATTATCTGCATTAAACACTCTTTTCTTCGTCCAAACATCTTGCCATTTTTTCTCAAATACTTCAAATGGGTATTCCATAGCATCCTCTCATTTCGATTTTTTCTTATTTTACTATATTTTCAAGAGATATGATAAACGTCAATGTTATTTTTTTATATAGAGATAATTAATGAAAAATTAGCTTTAATTTCCAACTATTTTAAGGTATTTAGCCCAATAAAAAAGGAAGGACTATTGTCTAATCCTTCCTTTAGGTGATGAATCTCAATTAGGAGAAACTTAAGTAAAGAGCTTAATACTTTTTTTAATGAAATTAGAATCCATGACGCTCATCATCCAATCTTCTGCAACCATTTTGTTGAGCATGGAAATAGAAGGGAAGGAGTGCATCATCATTAGGATATCGAACATACTTTTTTTATACTGAATTGCCATTGTCCATTCATGAATTAATTCGCTAGCTGCTTCACCCACAATTGTAGCACCATAAATCTTACCTCTTTTGTTGGTAAGAATCTTGATGAAACCTTCAGGATGACCATCAGCCACAGTTCTGCCATAAGAACTATAATCTTTCTTAACCACTTGATATTTGATACCTTTAGCAGTTGCTTCTTTTTCAGTAAGGCCTACTTGAGCAACTTCCGGCTTGGTGAATACTGACCATGGCACAACATAATTACTACGCTTCAATTTAGGGAGATTAATTGGGCTGATAGAGTGCATTAAAGCTAGCATTCCCTGGTGCATGGCTGCATGGGAGAAAAGATTATGTCCGTTGCAATCACCAACTGCATAAATATGCGAGATGTTGGTTCGGTTATACTCATCCACAATTATCCCCTTAGGAGTATAATTAATCTTGGCATTTTCTAATTTTAAAGGTTCTAAAACTGCTTTTCTGCCTGTAGCAACTAAAATCTCGTGCGATTCTAAGATTCTATTTTCTGTGTGAGTATAAATCAATCCATCTTTTTGCTCTATCTTGAGAATCTTCTCATTATTGAAGATACCAATCCCCTCTTTAATTAAGAAGTTCTCTAAATATCTGCCGGCTTCTTCATCACCAAGCGGGATCAAATGAGCATCCATGTGCACAAGGTTTACCCTAGTTCCTAATCTGCTAAATGCTTGAGCCATCTCAGTTCCGATTGCTCCGCCACCAATGATGGTCAGGCTTTCAGGCATCTTCTTTATTTCGAATAAATTTACATTTGTTAATTTTGGGACATCAGCTAAGCCCGGAATGGGAGGAATAAAAGGTTCGGTTCCAGTTGCAATAAAAATATTCTTAGCTGTGTATTTTACACCATCTACTTCCACGACTTTACTATCAAGAAAGTGGGCTGTTCCCTTACCGATTATAAGATCAACTTTTTCAAAAACCTTCATGAATTTCTTGTTGTTGATACCACTAATCTTCTCTCTGACAACTGACATCGGGTCATTACTTCTCTGATCAAGACCCATTTCAATGCCAAATTCTTTGAGATGCTTAGCTATGAAGGTTACCTCTCCGGCTTTAAGGAGAGCCTTACTAGGAATACAGCCAACATTTAGGCACTCACCGCCAACTCTGTGTTTCTCAATTGCAAGAACATCCAATCCCATGGCTGAGCCCATTGCCGAAATTGACATTCCGGCAGGACCCATTCCAATAACTATAAGATCTTTTTTAATCATATTATATATCTGACCTCTAAACTTATGCGTTCTTTACTAAAAGTTTTTCTATGGTTTCTTTAAATGATTTCTTTGGTAAGGCACCGGCTGCCATTGAAGGTTGTCCTTCTACAGGAATGAAAAGAATTGACGGGATACTTCTGATACCAAACATAGCAGAAAGTTCTTGTTCTTCTTCAGTGTTAACTTTATAAATATCAACTTTGCCTTCATACTCTTTGGATAACTCTTCTATAATTGGAGCAACCATTTTACATGGTCCACACCAGTCAGCGTAAAAGTCTATAACTGCAGGTCTCTGACCTTCAAATTTCCACTCTTTATTGTTCTCGAAATTAAATACTTTTTCTTTAAAAGTCTCTAATGTTAAATGTTCCATAATTACCTCTTATTTCTGTTTTATTTAAAGTATAAACTATTTGGCGTATTATGCAAATACTATTTAAAAAGATTTTGTGATTTGTGGTTTATTAAATTCGGAAGCTCTTCAAATCCCGGATTTGAAGAGCCTCCGAAGACCACGTTCTAGGAGCCTAAATGGCTATCTCGATTGGTTTTCGATTGTAAATCGTGTTGGCTGTGAGTGCTGCTAGGAAGACCCTTGTAAGGCTATGGTTAGAGTAGCTTTAAGGCTCTATAAATATTCGTAAGAGTTGTATTTTTCACTAATTCGCTCAAAAGCTAAATCAGTAAGTTCCTTCCTATCACTCTCGGGGGTAACTTCTATTCTTTCTAAAATAGTTATTTCAATGAGGGTCTTTTTTGTCTTGATTAATCTCATAAAATGGGGAAGAAAAGACATATCTCCATACCAGTAGAGGTTATCTCTGTTCTTATCAGTAATTGGCTCACCATCACTGCTTACATATTTAATGCAAATAGGCAGTATCGGTTTTTGGGCTTCAATGGCTACCTGAAACAGAGATTTCTTGAATTTTCTAAGTTGCTTGCCATCGGTGGAAGTTGCTTCCGGGAAAAGCACTACATTAAATCCATCTTTAAGAAAGCCGGCAAAATTCTTGATTTCACCCATTATCCCGGTAAACTTCTGTCTATCTGTATAGAGACTTCCGCCCAACTGAGTGATTTGACCCAGGAAAGGTGTGTTCTTCATCTCATTTGAGGTGATGAAGAGGAAAGGTCGGACAGAAGTAAGAATTGCAATGTCAAGATAGGAAACATGATTAGAAACTACCAAGAAGTTCTCTTCTTCTAGAACTTTCCAAGCCTCGGGGTTTGTTAAGGTAATCTCAAACCCCAATAATTTCTTTATCTTAAGGCATGCTCTTGATGTATTCTCTGCGTTGCGTTGATGTCGCTTAATTCTGTCTTTAACAAACAGCATAATAAAGCCACCGCGGGCAAAGAAGCCGATAAAGTAGCAGACAGTGATAAACAATTTTACAACAATCATTTGGAGTATTTGTCTTTATATTTCTGATTTACACTCTGAAAATCTAGCAGAGTCAAGAAGTCAAAACATTGAAAGTCTTTATCTAAGGCAGGTTCACCAATGACTTTAGCTCCTGCTTTAATATAGCTCTTGAGGAGAGGAGGAAGTTCATCTAACATTGCAGAGTTATCTATAGTTGGGTCGAGATGTTGTGTCTTGATAAGTTTAGTTAAACTTTTTGATCTGAATTTCCCAATTGGTTTTACATTAGGTAAATGAACCAAATTACCTGATTGCACAAGTGCGTTGTAAATATTCAAGACATAGAGATAATCCATAGATTTAATACTGGAACACCCGAAGAAGAACCTGCTTTCTGAGGTTGTCATATATTCTGAAAGTCCCTTCCATAAGAGAGCAATGGTCATCCCATTTCGGAATTCAGAATGCACACAAGCACGACCTAATTCGACTTTCTCGCCCGGTAAATCCACAATCGCATCAATATTGAATTCGGTAGCAGAGTAGAAACTGGTGTTGAATTTTGAACAGTTTAGGCGATATGTACCAATGAGGGCATTATCGCTTTTGTTAATAATCATAAGGTGGTCACAGAGAAGATCGAACTTATCAAAATCTACTTCAATAAGTCTCTTTTTATTTAACAACTCTTCCAAAAAAACCTGATGTCTCAAAGTAAGAACCATTTCCAGTTCTTGAGGAGAAGAAGCAGTCTTAATGATATAATTCTTCTTATTTATCTCAAAATCTACTTTTGAAGAAAAAGACTCTATTTTCTTCTTATAGCGCGCTCTTAAAAGTGCTTTTATAATATTCTTTTGATCCACAAAATTTACTCCATATTTAATAATATATTTAGAATAAAAATTCAAAAATAACTGTCAAGAGTTAAGAATAAAATCTTACAAAATCTCATTTATATTTTATTTTTAGAGGGAGTCAAATATCTGTAACAGTAACATTTTCTAATAACCTACGCAATTGCTTATTGAAGAGTATTTAATTGAAAATTTATGGAAATTAAAATTCGGTTTAGAATGATTATAATAAATTCAAAAAAAAGAATTGCAATAAAATGAATGTTTTGTTAATTGTCGCCATAAGGAGAATGTATGAGAAAAATAGTTACTTCTTTAATATTAATTTATGTTATTCTTCTAATAACAAGCTGTAAATGTAAGCAGGAACCTGAATATAAAGTTATTGATGGAAAGAGAGTTAAGATAGAAAGACAAACTAACGAATTGGTTGATAAGTTTGTTGTTTCTAAACATGCAGACTTGTTTGCAGAAATAACAGCCAGAAACTTTATAAATACCGATGATATTTTGGATATCATTGGCTCTAAGATTGGGCAAAAAGCGACTGAAACCGAGAGTAGTTGTAGATTCAAGGCTACTATTGATACACGCGAAATAACAGAAGCGTATATTGATCTTTTCAATGCTAAATACCAAATTCAAAAATGTGCAGAAGATAGTATCAGCTATTTAGTAGAGGTTAAAAAACCTATTTTGAAAGGTGGTTCTGTGTACCAAGTGCTGACTGATCTTGGTATGGAAGCACGTCATATTGGGTATTATGCCTGGAAATTAGGTGAATATATCGATGCGACAAGTATTGATGTTGGCGACACGCTCTTTGTTGATTATTACTTAGATTCGCTTAAAGTTAAGAAATTTAATAAATTCGCCTATAAAGAAGATAAGATTTCCCTGCATGAATTCTATATTCTGGGAGAGAGAGAACTTGAATATAAGCTGACAACCTATCCTTTTGAATTAGTAGAACACTACTTTACCGGTGAAGTAACTGAAAGCTACAGATCTCTTGATCGGGCAATGGCTAATCTGGGTATAGGACCTTTTGTCAGACAGCAAGCTAATGATGCGATTGAATCGCAACTGGCTCTTAGTGCTGATGCACGGGTGGGTGATACTTTTGAGCTGTTGGTTCAAGAAAAGGTAGTGCTGGGCGAGATAGAACCACAAGGAAAGCTTCTCTATGTAAATTATTCAGGAAAAAGAACCGGAGAGAGAAGCGCTTTTAGATTCATTGATGATAATGAAGCTTCTGCTTATAATGCTCTCTATACAGAAACAGGAAAAGGCTTGGTGCAAGGCAATGTGAGAACTCCGCTAAATTTAATGCATATTACATCCCCTTATGGTTATAGAATTCATCCCATTTTAGGTAGAAGAATCATGCACTATGGTATGGATTTAAGAGGCAGTACAGGAACTCCGGTTTATGCTGTAACTTCCGGAACCGTGATAAAAGCAGGCAATGCCAATGATGGTTATGGTAATGAAATTAGAATCAGGCACAGTAATGGTATGGTTACCCAGTATGCTCACTTAAGTAGAATCGATATCAGAAACAACAACTTTGTGCAAAAAGGACAAGTGATAGGGAAAGTTGGTTCCACCGGCAGATCTACAGGTCCGCATTTACACTTTGGGGTGCAAATGAATGGTAAGTGGGTGAATCCGCGAACTAATTTAAAGATGGTGGCTGCTAATAAACTGGAAGGCGAAAGAAAGAACATGTTCTTGAAACAAGTGAAAGAACTGAAAGGGAAAGTAGATCTTACTAAAGAAAGTTATAATTTGAAACTAGCTGAAGAGACAGAATCATTGGCAATTAGCAATTAAAAGAAAGATGAAAGAAAGAATCTATCCACGGATTAAAACTAATGCTGATACGCAAACTTTTGATTCCCCTCTTCATTCGCAAAGCGAATCTCTGGAGAGGGGTGGCAGCTTGCTGACGGGGTGTGGCTCTTGAGAACTAAGAAGACGCAAAATATTGCGTCTCTACAGCATGCATTAAAAAAAGGCAGAAGTAAATTCTGCCTTTTTATTATATGTTTAGGTTAGTATAAGTTATTTATCCCAAGGAAAACCATTACCAAAATGTCCCCATTCAGCAGTTTTACTGAATATAGGTTCCTTGAGCTTTAATCTTTTAATAATAGCAGTAGGGGTTAAGTCATAACCTGTTACTGTCATCTCGACACCATCTACAATAGCAGTAGCTTGCACAGGTTCTGCCACGCCAATAGCATAAGCTAATTGGACAAAGACCTCTTTGGCTTTCTTCTCACGAAGATAATCAACAGCAATTCTACGTGCCATATAAGCAGCAGACCTGTCAACCTTGGTACTGTCCTTTCCAGAGAAAGAACCTCCACCGATAGGAATTCTTGGTCCGTAGTTATCTACTATTAATTTTCTGCCCGTAACTCCTGTATCAGCATCAAAACCACCAACTTGCCATTCTCCGGCTGGATTAATATGAAGCTTAGTATTTTTGATATCTAACTTCAACTCTTTTGCCCACTGGATTACTTCTTTGGTAAGCTTTTCTGTTTTGGATAATTGGAAACTGGCAACTATGGCAATAATGTCATTGTTTTTGAGTGTAATTTGAGTTTTACCATCGGTATTATAGATTTTGTAAAGAAATCTATTTAAAGAACGGGCAAGATAGGCTTCTTGTGGGATCATTTCTTCATTCTCGCTACAAGCGTAACCAATCATGATGCCTTGGTCGCCTGCTCCGCCTGTATCAACTCCTTGAGCTATAAAGGGGCTTTGTCTGACGATATTAACTTGCACACCAGAGTTGTTTCCAACAATCTTTCTCACTGTTTCTTGAGCATTTACGTATGCTGTGGTTGTAATTTCACCTGTTACAGTAACGACATTGTGTCCACCCATAACTTCAATAGCTGCACGAGTGTCTGGGTCTTGTTTTAAACAAGCATCCAGAATGCTATCAGCAATTCTGTCACACATTTTGTCCGGATGCCCCGGACTTACAAATTCTGCAGTTCTTAACATTTGCTTCTCCTTTGTTTTGTTCCAAAGGTAGGATACGGTTTGATATTGCATTAACTAATTTTCTTACTTAATTAGCACTTTATTTCACACTTAACATTAATAAGTGTTGGCAGTTGCAAAAAGGACAAATCATTCTACCTATTTTTCATGACAAGATTAATCTTCTAATTAATCTGTCAAACAATAAATGGGAAAACTAATTATTATTCAGGGATTATTCTCACTTCCGGGTGCAGCGTTACATGGAACCTACAAAGTACAGTCTCTTTGATGAATTGAATTAAAGAGATGACATCGTTGGCAGTAGCTCCGCCTTTATTGATGATGAAGCCTGAATGTTTCTCTGAAATTTGAGCTCCTCCAATAGAATAGCCTTTTAATCCGCAATCATCAATTAGTTTCCCGACAAAATGTCCATCCGGTCTTTTGAAGGTTGAACCGGCGCTGGGGTATTCGAGTGGTTGCTTAGCTTCTCTACTTTGGGTAAATTCTAACATTTTGGCAGCAACATCTTTCTTGTTACTATGAGTTAGGGTAAATCCGGCTTGTAAGATGAGGTAATTTCTCTGTTGATAAATACTTGTGCGATAGGAGAAGTTATGACCTGTCAATGCATGATTGCTTAATTCATGCTCATGGTTTAGATAATCAACTGAAGTGATGACATCTTTCATCTCGCCACCGTAAGCACCGGCATTCATGAAAACAGCACCGCCGACACTTCCGGGAATTCCGCAGGCAAATTCAAGTCCGGATAAAGAGTTTTCTAAGCACAAATTAGTTAATTCTTTCAGAGTAACCCCGCATTGGGCTATAATATTATTATCATGTATCACCATGGAGTTGAGTTTCTTAGTGGAGAGAATAACACCTCTAAAACCGGCATCGGCAAAGATTAGATTATTGCCACCACCTAAGACAAAATAGCGAAAACCACTTTGCCGTAAGACAAGGAGCATCCGTTGCAATAGTTCAGGGGTATCCGGAGTTAGAAAAACATCGGCATTACCACCTATTTTGAAAGAAGTATGCTCACAGAGAGGCTCATTTTGAGAAATATGTTCGGGAGCGAAAAGTTTAAAAAGATTATTATACATCATAAAAACACCTACATTTGATTAAAGAATTTATTGGTTTTGTCTATTAGTTCTAAGTCTGAGTTAATGACAGTTAAGTCACAAGGTAAGATCTGTTTGAAGTATTCACCATAGCGAGTGGTAACGACTCTTTTGTCTAAGATAATAACGACGCCTCTATCTTGCTTGCTTCTGATTAATCTGCCAAAGCCTTGTCTGACTTTCAGGAGAGCGTTCGGGAGCATATAATGCATGAAAGAGTTCTTTTTCTGAGCTTCTAACTTCTCAATATAAGCCTCAACCAGCGGTTCCGAAGGCACTTGGAACGGAAGTTTAAATACTATAAGTTGGGAAAGAGATTCACCCTGCACATCTACACCTTCCCAGAAAGAAGAGGTTCCGAGCAGAACAGAGTTCTTGTTTCTTTTGAATTCATTAAGAATAGAGTTTCTGCTACCGGAAATGCCTTGGGCAAGAAGCTTGATACCTTGTTCATAGAGAGGTTCTTGTAGCTCTTGAAAGGCGTAGTTTAAGTCTTTATAAGAAGTGAAAAGAACCATGCTTCCCTGTTTAGTTTGGGTAATGAGCATGTTGATAACTTTCAAGCACTGAGGAACATATAGACTATCTTTAGGGAAGGGTAGAAAGTTGACTAAAAAGAGTTTTGACTGCTTATTATACTCGAAGGGAGAAGGTACAATTATCTGTTCTATGGGTCGATCTTTGAGGAGAGTCAACCCGGATTGGTTTAGGAAGAACTTAAACACTCCCCTAATTGCCAGAGTTGCAGAAGTCATTACTAGAGTGTCAATTGCATTATAGAGAATACCGTGTAGCTTCTCTTTTACTTCAATTGGTGCATAGTTCACAACCACCAAAGGGAATTCACTATTCTTAGAAGAGAATTGCTCTAACCAGAGTGCATAATCATCCCATTCCGGGTGGGCAAGTGTATTTAAAGATTCATGGATATCGCTTAGTTGTTGATAGATTCCTTCGAAGTCAGAGAGGTATTTATCATAGTTATGAATTAGTTCTCGTGATGTCGCTTTTAGTAGATCTGTTAGGTGAAAGAACTTCTGTAAAAGCTGATTCCAAATAGTATCTAGCTTGGTAAAATCTTCAGTGAAAGAGGGGAGACTTTTAGCGTCTTTGATTCTATGTTTTCCATAAGAACCTTTTTCCTCCACAACATGCCCTAATTTATCAAAGACGTCAGTGAATTCACGTTTATTATCTTCAATAAACAGAATAATAGAGTTAATAATCGTGATGAAGTTTGATTTACAGGCTTGACCATCACTTAGAGTGTTCTCAACTATGTTGAGGAAGTTAGGCAGCAGACCTATATTCTTTTTCATTTTGGTGAAGACAATATGATTTAGAAGCTGATTAAGATCAAAATAGGTAAGACTAAAACCCAGATGTTTCCCGGCGACAGAGGGTAAGTTATGAGCTTCATCAATGATGACTCTGCTATATTCTCCTAACGTCTTTCTTTCATTCATCAGGTCAGATAAGAGGAGTGAGTGATTCACCACTACAATCCCGGCTTCATCTAACTTCTTCTTGATAAACATCACATGGCAACTGCCACTATTAGGACATCTATTCATACCACCACAGAAGTAGCGTTCGGAAGCTACTAATCGCCAAGATGGCTGAAACTTACTCTTTTCAAACGCATTATTCTCGGAAATATCACCGGATTGAGTTAAGCTTTGCCAAATGACTAAATAGAGTAATCCATGGGCTTCATATCTGGTTAAAGTTTGCACATTGAGGATTGTCTCTTGCCAGCGGTTGAGGCAAATATAGTTTTCTCTGCCTTTCACGATAAGAGCTTTAAAACTGACCGGCATCATTTGGGCTAAGGTCGGGATATCTTTGAAGAAAAGCTGTTCTTGCAGGTTTTTAGTATTGGTAGAAATAACTATTTTGCACTTATTCTTAGTTGAATAATTTATGGCAGGAATGAGATAAGCAAAGGATTTACCAACGCCGGTTCCGGCTTCTACCAGCAGAAGTTGTTTCTCTTCAAAAGCTTTCTCTACAGAGTTCGCCATCATTATTTGCCCTTCTCGCTCTTCATAGTTAGGAAACTGTTTAGAGAAGAGTCCGGTTTGTCCTAAAACTTCTTCAATCTTAGGATGCCTGCTTTTTTCTATTTTAGAATCTATAAAATTCACTTTAGGAAACTTAGGAAGTTCGTTTTGCGTTTTAATTAAAGCAGTTTTCTGTTGGTGCTCTGTTACTTTCACTAAGATGTTTGACAGATCACTATCTAAACCGGCAATTGATAAAAGTTGGTAGATAACTCTGTTCTTAGGATAGGGCACTTTGTCCGCTATATAATGCAATACTTGATAGAATAACTGACCGATTAGGTTAGCTCTCTTTTCACAATTAGAATCAATCTCCTCTTTTACATTTAAGAGTGAAACCAGTTCTTCTAGATCAAATCTCTCAGCAAAGGGATAGTAAATCTTCATCAATTCATAGAGGTCATAATGATAATCAATAAAAGGCGTAAGATTTTGATTGAAAATATGATAAGTCAGGAAAGTAGATTGATTAAAATCATTAAAAAAGAGAACAGTATGGTCTTTGACGAAATCAGCTAACTGCGATAATGCACTCTTGATGGGTTGTCCTGAACGCTTCAAAGTGTTGAGAGATACGTCTAAGGAGGCGAGAGAGAGGGAAGATATTTCAAAAGTCGGTTGAATGTAGGAGTGAAAACTCTTTGTAGCTTCCCCTTTCTCAAAGAGAGTTGCTCCTATTTCTACTATATTATTGGATTCAGGTTTGAGGCCGGTAGTTTTGAAATCTAGAGCCACAAAGCTGAATTCCTGTTGAAATTCTGTTAACACTAAGCTACCTTATTCCCTGTCTAAATTATATCTTTTTATCTTTTTGATCAAGCCTTGTCTGCTTAGTCCAAGTGCTTTAGCTGCTTGAGTCTGATTCCAGTCAGACTCATCTAATGCTTGATTAATCATCTGAATCTCTAGCTCCTCAACTGCATCTTTAAGGAATTGCGGTTTAGAAAGTAGGTTAATTGTTGTCTTATTGGCTGCGAAGTTAATCAGTTCAGGAGAGACATCATCAGCTTTAATAAAAGCACTACTATCTGCTAAGGTAACAGCTCTTTCGATTTCATTCTCCAGCTGTCTGACATTACCCGGCCATTCATAATTCTTCAAAATCGTCATTGCCTCATCAGTTATACCGCTGACATTCTTATTAATATGTTTATTATATTTATCCAAGAAGTGAACTGCCAAGAGCGGAATATCATCGCGACGTTCTGTTAAAGAGGGTAATTGAATTCTGATTACATTAAGTCTATAATAGAGGTCTAATCTAAACTCACCGGTTTTGACTTTATCAATTAGGGAGACATTAGTCGCACAAACTACCCTTACGCTCACAGTTTCAGTCTTGGTTGCACCTACTCTTTTCACTTCGCCTTCTTGCAAGAATCTTAATAACTTTGCTTGAGTAGAAAGGGAAATATCAGCAATTTCATCTAGGAAGAAAGTACCGCCGTCGGCAAGTTCAAGCAATCCCTTCTTATCATAAGCAGCACCTGTGAAAGCACCTTTGACATGTCCGAATAACTCAGACTCGAGCAATGTTTCCGGCAAAGCTCCACAATATTGAGCAATAAACTGTTTGTTCCTTCTAATACTGCTATAGTGAATAGCGCGTGCAATTAATTCTTTACCTGTACCGCTTGGTCCTTCCACTAAAATAGTAGTCGGAGTATCTTTAATTCTATTGACCAGATCAAAGATTTCTAACATCTTTTTACTTTTACCAATGATATTAAAAGGATTAGATTCTGTTATTTCGCCTCTAATCGCAGCGTGAGTCTTTTCTAAATCAGAAGTCCTAATATTCTCAATCAAAACAATAATCTGATTACACAAAGCAGAAATCATATTAATCGACTTCTCTGGGAAGTAGTGAGTTCCATGTTTAGTCATGAGAATTATCACACCTTGAGACTTATTTCTCACAGAGAGAGGGAAGGCAACAATATGATTATAGATTGGAGCAAAACTTGGTTGCTTATGATCAATCTTCTTAGCTGCCGTGAATGATTGTCTGCCAATATCCATAATTACGTCATAATATTTATCGCTCTTTTCGATATTGATAAACTTCAAATACTGCCAACTATCTTTAATAGTTTGATTGCTGTATAAACAGACAATTGCACTATCTGCTTCGGCAAAATCAACTAATTTAGTGGAAGATTCTTCTAGCAGAGTATCAAAATTAGTAATTGTACCGAGGTCTCTGGTTATTTCATAGAATTTATTTGTAAGATGGTCTTGATTTTTATTACTCACTAATTCAGCTTTATGTTCTTTAGTAATTTTGTTTATCAGGATATCAGTTTTTTCGAGAAGTTTTATAGCTCCAAACTTCTTAATAGATTTTCTGTTATTATTAAGAATCTCCAAAGCTTGCTCCCATTCCTGTTGTTCTGATAAGAAAGTTGCAAGCAGATAATTTGCTTGAGCCAGTTCATACTGTTTGGAGTTTGATAAGAATAGCTCTATTGATTTTAGAACATACTTCTTAGCTACTTCATAATTATCTTTTTCTAGAATTGCTTTGAGGTAATATGATTTGCCCAGTTCATTGGTGAGGTTGAGTTCCTCAGCAATAGCTAAAGCTTGATTCAAATAGTAGGAAGCACTTTCATAATTATGAGTCATAACAAAATACATTGCCTGTTTCTGATATCCTTCCACAATCTTATGTTTAGCATCCACAGATTTAAAGAAGTCCAGACTTTCCACTATATAAGAGTAAGCCTCTTTGAATTTATGCAGTTGAGTCAACACAGAACCAATATTGCCATAGAGATCAGCTTTGATATTCTCATCTGTTATTTTAGGAAGAAGCTCCATACCTTTGAAGTATAAATCATAAGCAATATTGAACTCTCCGCGCTTTTCATAAATCTCGCCAAGGTTGCTGTAAGAGATAATCAAGCCATCGAAATCTTCATACTCTAAACACTTATCAATTGCTTTTTGATAATACTCAATCGCTTTATCCCAATCGCCTTTAGAGTTGAACAGAGTTCCCAGATTATTATAGGTAGGAATAAGAACGCGGTAAAAATTGAAGTTTATAGCTATTTCTAAAGATTTCCTAAAGGCATCCTCAGAATTCTTATAATTCTTTTCATCCATATAGGTTACGCCCAGGTTATTGTAGATATTGGTAATCTGATATGGCTCATTTAATAGAGTTTGTATTTTCAAAGCTTCTTTGAGATAATAGATAGATTTGTTTCTATTACCTTTATCATCCATTAAACCACCTAAATTGTTATAGCAAACAGAGATTCCATTGAGGTTATATCTTTCTTGCTCGATAGCAAGGCTCTTCTGGTACATCTCTTCAGAGTTATCATATTCACCTTTAAATTGATGTAAAACGCCAATATTATTATAAACTGCTGCTAAACCAATGAAGTTTTCAGCTTTCTTATAATATGACTCAGCTTCTCGAAACTGATCAAACGCCTTATCATAATCATTATTGAAATAATGTAATTTACCGGTGAGTTTTTTGGTATCTGCCAGAATATTCGCTTGCATATTCTTATCTTCAATTAGGAAAGCATTCTGAATAGTCATTTCCAACATTAAATTAGATTCGACAAATTCTTCATTGTCTATTAAAATCTCAGCTTTTAATAACATGATTTTCGTTGTCCAAAGAGTATCTATGTTTTCAGGAGAGTACTGTTTAATAATCTCTAAGGCAAAGTTAGAAGAGTTGGAGTTAAAAAGAGCTTTGGCTAAATAATAGATAATATCCGCTTCCGGTGAACTTTGTTTGCTACAAGTATGCAGATATTCTCTAAAGTAATCAGCAGATTTCTCAAAGTTATTTAAATCTAAGTGAGCCAAACCCAGTTGTTTTATTATTTCTAACTTCTTATCTATTTTTTTAAGCTTCACAAACATAAAATTCAGGATAACTATCATACTTTGATAATCATATAGTAACTTTAAGTTTTCTAACGCCTGTTTAAAGAGCGGAGCATCATAGTTATTTTGTAAGATATAGTAGTTTACGATATTATATGAATCAATATTAAAGTGTTGCAAAAGTTCCACACATCGTTCAATTTGAGGTTGGAAATTCTTGATTGACAAATTATTAAAATAATATTGATAAGAAGAAATTTTGTGAATAAAGTAGTTACCCTTGTGATGAACGATTAAATAAGACTTTTCTAAGATTTCCAGGTTTTCATCCAATTTTTTAGGAAAGAGAGTCTGTAAGATCTTGTACTCCGCATGTTTATCTAAGATATAAATACAGGAAAGTATCTCTTTTTGGAAATCAGTTAAAGACTCAATTCTTGCGCCGTGAATCGCGAAACTATCTAAGTTTTTATCTATGAATTCTGTAAGGTCTAACTTTCCTCTACTTTTGGATAAAGATGAAACAATATGGTTTACTATATAGAGATTACCTTTAGAGATGTTTTTAATTATTTCCGCTTCATGCAAAAAATCACTTTTCATATTAGGGAAACTTACTTCCAGTATTTTAACAATATCTTCTTGGGTAAGAAAATTCAACACGAATTGTTCAGAAAATGTGAAATTACTTACAGGAGTAAAAGCTACGATCTTCAAAGGAATTTCTGCCCAATAATTAATTATATACTGAATATAATCGCGTGTATAGGAGTCTAACAGATGGCAATCATCTATCAGCATGATGCCGGGACGTGCAAAATCGCGAAGTTTTAGCTGCTCACTGAAGAAGAAGAAGAAGTCATATTTTTGCCCGGTTTTGTATTCTTTGCTTAAATCATGAATAGTCTGGAAATCTTTGTCGCTAATCCCGGTAATTAACTGAATAAATTCCTTAAAGTGGTTCTGTCCAAAAACACTTGGAGTTAAGACATGATAGAAGCTACCTTTTTTCTCTAACCTCTGGATTAAGTTTTTAAACAACAGAGACTTACCGGTTCCCGCATTTCCTGTAACTTCTATTAAAGAACTACCCTTCTCCTCTAACTTATTTAAAAGCTCTGACAGCTTAGATATTTTCTCGACAATATATTTTTCCATAGCTTGGTTAGTACCAATTTCCATGACAACCTCATATTTTGATTAATAAATGATTTTTCTAGTGTAAACTTTGTATAACCATCTGTAAATAGTTATTACAATTTAGTCAAGAGAAAATTTGTTTTATTAAGAGAAATATCGTAAATACTCACTATTATAATTATCTAAACCATTCTAAGTCAGGTGAATAGATTGAAAATTATAACATCTCGATCTTCCTGATTTTATAATTCCTCCCAAAATAAAACTGTTCTTTTCCCTAAGACTCCCCTGGCACCCTCTTGACTACTCGGATTAAATGTCGCTAAAGTATCGGTAAACCTATGCAGGTCAAGCTAATGACAGAATGGCGATAGGTGTAGAAAATGAAATTAGTGGTTATTTTCTCCAAATTTAATCACTGTTTTGAACAAAGAAACACAATTTACCTGTTTACACCTGCAAACTTGGTAATCATTGAAATTAGGTAAAATCAACAAAATAAATCTTCTTTGTCCTTTATGAATAAATTTGGGCTAAAGTTAATGCCATGTAGTTAGTTAGGGAATAATGGCATTTCTTTAGAAAG
This sequence comes from Cloacimonadales bacterium (SeqCode), assembly GCA_041672585.1. Taxonomy (GTDB): domain Bacteria; phylum Cloacimonadota; class Cloacimonadia; order Cloacimonadales; family JAFGVF01; genus JAEKNW01. The sequence goes on from JBAYZI010000001.1 coordinate 26,625, forward strand.
ATTCTAATATTGGCAAGTTTTCAACTCAGGCATTTGGCATAAAACATGCTTTTTATTCTCCCAATTTAAAGACTAAATAAACCCTGATTTATATAAAGACAAAAAAAGCTAAGATAAAAAATAAAAAACTTGACAATTTTTGACATTAGTTAACAAATAGGAAGAATGAACTTATATTTTGGCTAAGGCTGACTTAATTTTGAATTTCGTAATAATAAAACTAGATAGGAGAAAACGCTAATGATTAGCAAGTTAGACAAGAACTTTTTGACAGTAATGAACCGTGGTGGACCATCTTTTTGGTGTGGAGAAATTGACAGAAATGCGCAAAATTTTATGAGTTTTGAAACGAGGTTGCCTGAATATTCAGGTATATCCTTACAAATATTAGAAAAAAAATTGTAATTTGGAGGTTTCAAATTATGTTTAACAAACATCCGATTTTAATCTTATTGTTCGTCATGCTAACAAGCCTGGCTTTTGCTGCTACAACAGTAACTGCTACTCATGTTATTTATGATTCGAATAATGTAGTACAAGAAGTTGCTGTTGTAGGCTCAAGAGTTCACTTTATAGTGAATATGAACTCAGATGCTACAATAGACGCTGTAAAAATTAAGAGCGATAACATTATCGGGGCATCAGCTTCTATTGAGCTAGCTTTCTCAAGTAAAGCAGCTTATACATATGAAGGTGATTATATTGTAGTTCCCGGAGATGTTAACAAGCCTATAGCAGGTGAAGTTTATCAAGTTTTTGTGTATGTTGATGGTGGAACAGACCCCATTAATACACAAGCAAACTATTTTTTACCAATCGATAATCAAATTCCATTTATTACTAATGGATTATCAACTCTAATTGAATCGCCTGCCGGGAAAACTACTTTCGGTATTGGTGATCAAGTAAAGTTTATTTTCCGTAGAAATTGGAATGATTCAACAAAAGATGTCGTTGCAGCAACCCTTGATCTTACCTCAATAGGTGGTCCTGCTGAAGTGGTTACTACTAGAAATATTGAAATTTTCACAGCTACTTATGTACTAACTGAAAATGGAATTCTTGGTGGATATACCCCTTCAATTGTTGTACCTATCAAAATGACTGACATAAATGGTAATGTTAGTGTAGTCCACGCTTCCAATGTGATAAGCGGAGATGCAGCTAATAATCCATATCCTGCTGACACCAGCAGACCTACTTTCGGTAACATATCTGATTTACAAGACAATGGTCAATTCAGATTTTCACCAGGCAATGATATGTTTGGTATTTGGGATACTGAGCCAAACACAATTTCAGCTAAAATTGAAATTCCTGGTTTTGGTCAAGTTGGTCAAACAAACAAATTTGTATTATTAGTGCAAAATGAAAATACAGATTCTAATGTTGGAAATATTGTCTTCACTGCCGGTGCTTCTAATGTTACTATCGCAGGTGATGTGGTTACATTCGTGTGGGATGGTAAAGTTGATGGTAGTGTTTTAAGTGAAGGCATTTATGGTTTAACCCTAGTTAAGCTTATTGATGTTGCCGGAAATGAGACAACATTAGAATCATTACCTCCGGTAATGAATCCTCAAATTAGCCAGGGACAAACAGAATTGAATGCTCTGGATTTTGTTGTGGATAATATTGCTCCACTATTTGAAAATCTTAATGGTACACCGTCAGAATTAAGAGTATTTGATTCAGCCAGTGATAACCAAAGATACATTATTAATAGACTAATTGATGAATCAACTAATGCCGAAGGCGAAGAAAATAATTTTGGACCTGAGGACACAGTTACTTCTACAGATGCAGTCTATTTTGCTTTTTCTGTAAAAAGAGATTTTGCCAATGACTTAGAACCGGAAAGAAAAGAGTTCGTAAAGTATTGGGTTGAAGTAGCTTCTGTTGCTAACCCAACTATGAAAAGATATTTCTACCCTGCTTCTACTCAACTTGGTGGATTAGTTGAAAGTAAAATGGCTATTCCTTTTGTTAACACTGAAGCTTATGCTACAGTGAATACAAAAGCTGAATTCTCATGGTCTCCTTCTACACTTGAATATGCAGCCGGTGATTATACTGTAACTGCTTATATCCAAGATAATGCAGGTAATATCAGAACTTCAGTAAAAACAGTTGCGTTGGTAAATGATTATGATGGCTATGTTCCACCAATCATCCCACCGGATCCAACTGATGAATCTTTAATTACATCTTATAAAATTGCAAGCACCCATGAGGGTGGAGCTAATGCATTAGATGCAATGGAAGGCTTAATTCCTATTTTCTATGTGAATTCATACTTCCCTGGTGGAGATATGTACTTCAGTACAGGTAGTAATCATATAGATATCGAAATAGAAGTAAGTAATGTAGATAATGCAGAAAAAGTTATTTTCACAAGAAATAACCCTAATTTACCTGCTCAATTCAATGCTCAACTTACAACTTTCGATGCTAATAATAGAGTAACTCTGTCAGTTCCAATGTCTGCTTTTGCAGAAACTGCTACCGGATATTTCACTTATGGTAGTGCAACTTCAGATATTAAAATTGAAGTTCTTACCAGAAATCTCGAAAACGGTGAATTTAATGTATATAATGTACTTGCAGGAAACAAACAATTCAAAATCGTTAGACCGGTACAGCCTGTTTGGCCTGTGATCGTAAATGATATTGTTGATGTTGTTCCACATTGTATTAGCCCCGGTAATCCATCATGGGCTTATGATGCTGTAACCAATCCAGCTAATGAAGCAGGAATGCCTCACAATGGTACAGACCATCCATTTAATGACATCTCCTTTGAGATAGATGCTTCCAATGTGAATTATGCTTGGACTCTAAGAGTTTATGATCCGGATAATCCAGCTTTAGTAAAAAGTTCAACCGGTGTTAGATTAGCAGATTCAGGTGTCTTTAATGGGAGCCTCCAATTTGCCAACTTAACAAACTCAAACAATAATATAGTTGGCGTACTAGGAAGTAAGTTACTTAATGTAGAGCTAAAAGTTACTCCTGAAGGTTATACCGACACAGGTTATGTTGCTCCACAAACAGCTTACTCTTATGCCGACACTCGCGTAGATAATGAAAATCCTGTGATTTTAGGAACAGATGGTAATAAATACCTTCCTAATCCCGCCGGAAATACTTTATTCTTAGCTAATGGAATCAATAGCTTCAATTTTGATATTGAAACTAACGAACATTTAGTTGAGAATGGTTGGTCAGCTCTTGTGTACAACGAAGATACTCTTCAGTTAGTACCGGGTGCGGGTGTTACTATTACAGCCGTTGGTTCAGGTGATACATTTACTTGTCCAAATTCAGGTAATGTCGGTTATAAAAACTTTAATATCACTGCCGAAATCCCTGCTTTTGCAGACGGCGTATTAGAGAATGTTAACTATACCTTAATTCTCAGAACACCTAATGACTTTGGTGGAAACCCTGGAAGACATAACAATCCTCCATATCCTTATGATGCTGATGCTTGGCATACTGACTCTTCAGAAGCTTTCGTACACTTTGTTGTGCTAATGGAAGCTCCGGAAGTAGTAACCACTTCAGCGGCTTTCTACTTTGTTAATAGTGATAATGACTCGGTTTTAGATAAAGCTGCTCAAGCAGGTAACTTCCAATTTAATGTTAGCATTAAAGGTTATCCTGGAATTACTCCTATTGCAACTACAAGAGGCGTTGAGAGTTATCTCTGTGAAGTAGATTTCTCGAAATTTACTGGTGTAACAACCACAGCTCCTCAAGTTGTTGATCTTGCCAATGGAAATTGGGAAATCAAATATACCGGTTCATATACCGGCGTAGCTGCAGGAATCAATACCGGTGATGTTATACCCATCCCTGTTAATTTATCTCTTGGATTTACTCCTGGAGATGTAGCAGTTCATACTAATCATGATTTCACTTATAACGGTGTAATTTATGATAATGTAGCTCCTATATTTACTAATAATACAGTGCCAAACATTGTAAATGAAAATAGCGTGTTAACATTAAAATACAAGATCACTGATAATATCGCAGGAGTACAAGACGACAAAGTTACTATCAAATGTTCAGATAGTGCCTTGATTCCTAATAATACAGTTGCTACTGCTTTAGCAGATAATGTTTATCAGTGGCTAATTACAATCCCTGCTAACTACACAACAAACACATTAACATTTAATTTTGTGGCAAAGGATATGTTAGACAATACGAAAACTCATTCTCATATTGTTGACGTAATTCCAATCCCAACTGTTAGTAATGTTGTTGTTCAAAATACCAATCCGGCTCATCCTAACATTATTAAAAATGGGGATAAAGTTAAAGTTTCATTTAATTTAACAGACGCTGAAAGAATCGATGCTGTTAATATTACATTGAAAAATATGCCGGTATTCCCTATCACTAATTATGTAGATGGCTATAATGAGTTAATTATTAATCCATTTAATACAGCTGGTTATGCTCAATATGAGTTCGTTACTGCTAGTGTTGCAATTGTACACCCTTATGAGCGCTTAGCTGATAATTCATCTGCTAACAATAATGCTGCTGCAGTAAAGACATTTGTTGATAATAACCAAGTTGTTATTAGCGATCTTAAGTTCTTCGAAAATGGTGTAGAAAAAACAGATAATGTATTCTCTGCTGAAGCACATGATGATTTCTATGTAGAAGCTACTTTCGTAGCTTATGATGGACACATCAGTGCTAACAAGCTTCTTCTCAACTATGCCGGCGTTGTGGCAGGTACTCCTACCTTAATGAGTTCACCTGTTCAAAGCACACCTGTAACAGGTTTTCCTAAGAATACCTTTACTTATAGATGGGAAAAAAGTAAGTTTGATTATGCTAAATTTGTGGATTCAGTAGCTCCATTCATGGGCTATGTTGATCTCAACTTCAATTTAGAAATTACATCAGATTATGCTTTCTTTACTGAATATAATGAAGATGCAAGAGCAATTTTAGATGTTCCTACTATTACTAATGTAGAGATATTTAATGTTACTGCTCCTGATCAGTTAGCTGATCACGGTAATCATATAGATATTCTTGAAAATAATAATAAAGTTAAAGTTACATTTGACTTAACTTATGCAAATAGAATTTCGGAAGCTGTTATTACTTTAAATAACGGAACTACCAAAACTATAAATGCAGGTTTAGTTAATGGTGTTAACACTGCCATAATCGATGATTTTGGTATTGGAAATCCAGAATATGTTACTTTAAAGGTAGATGAACTTAAAATTATCCACACTAATGAGCACTCAGTATTTGAATCAATCGATGCAAGTACTAACACCCTCGTTCCATTTGTAGATAACTACCAAGTTAATATTGTGGACTTTAGAGCATTTGTTAATGGTAGCCCAACTGACAACTATTTCTCCATTGATTCTAACCAAACTGTTAGATTTGAGGCAGATATTATTGCTCATGCAGGTCAATTAACAACCTCTAATGTTGTGCTCAAATATAAAGGAATCACAGCTACTTCAGCTCAATTAGATAATACAGTATTACATTCAGAACCTAAAACAGGTTTTGTTAAGAATACTTATACTTATTCATGGGATAATGCAGATTTCGATTATGCTAATTTCTCAAATCAAATTAATGGCTTTGAAGTTGTTCCTTTTGTTATTGAAGCTAGATCAGACTTTGATTTTGTAGCTACTCCTTATAATCAAGATGTAGTTGCTCTCAATGTTCCTGAATACACCTTCAATGGTATCTCACCTGAACGTTATAGCGGTTTTGACCCTGACGGTTGGTTTGCTCCTGAACACGATGTAAGATTAACAATGACTGTTGTAACTCCAATGAGTAACATTAACCCAAGAGCAGAGTTTGATAATATTACCAATAACTTCCCTGATGTTAACTGGGTAGCCGGTGATGTTACAACTACTTTTGTAACTGTTGGTGGTGTTAATTATTACACTCATGTAGTTGAATGGATTGAAATACCTGATGTCCAAGCATGTTGGAATACTTATGCTGATGGAGAAACAGTTCAGGTTGAAATTCAATATAATGACTTCTACATCTCTACTCCAATATCAATATTCAGAGATATCAAAGTTGATTTAGAAGTTCCTACTTATGAAAGATACTCAATTGTACAAGCTGCCGGCACTATCACTGATTTTGCTACAGCCAATGCAATTCCCGGTATAAATACCTTAGCTAACCATGTTGGTCCTCATAACTTTGACCTTAGCTTAAACAATCCTGCGGACCTTAATTCTTATGAATTTGATGGTTCTCTTTTTGTTAAGAGAATTGTTGAAGATATGAATGGTGTTTCAGTTGTTGAAGCAGGTGTAGCGTTGCCAACTATTTCCGGAAACTGGATGACACCTGAGTTGTTAGGAAGTGAAGTCGTAAGCCCTCACGAAATAGCCCTTATCTGGAAATTCACTCCGGTTGATCCTACCTTAGTAACTAATACTGATATAGTTGAGATTCAGTTTAACCAGTTGGAAGACTTAGTAGGCCATCTAAACTATGCAGGTGTTTATAATTCACCTTCTGCTAGATATGCTGAAGCAGGTCCAATAACTACTATTAACTTTATCGCCAGCCAAGCTGATGTTGAAGGTATTACTGCTTTCCAATATGATGGAATTGACAGAATGAATTCTGAAACATCACCTTATATTAGTACTGGTGCAAGAATTGGTTTAATCTTAGAAGTTGAACCTCATCAAAATGATAATGCTACTGTAACTAGTGTAGAGATTCTTGCTGATAATTATAACTTAGCAACAAATGACTGGGTTACTTTAGTTGATAACGGTAATAATCAATATTTCTTAGGCTCAGATGTTTTTGTTAATGAAACATCTTTAGGCTGGTTACCATTAGAATACAGAATTACTTATTCAACTAATGAAGTAAGTCAAAATAGTGTTTCTAATGTTTATAACCTTATTGATGTTACTTCTACTAACTTAGTAGCTATCTCAGTATGGAGTGAAACATTAGGCGAAAGTGGCATGTATTATGTTACACCTGGTGATGATGCTACTATTAAAGTAGTATTCAGCAGTAATGCTCCATTAATCGGAACAGTACTTAAACCATTCGTTACATTAACTGATTTCAGCAATATCCTAGATATGGCTGATCCTTATGTTGTTCCTCAAAGTAATATTACTTGGGATGGAACAAATTGGGTTGCTGAAGTTACCGGTATTCTTGTAAAAGATAGCCACAGTCTAACTTCACAAGAAGTAAGTGTAACTGCTACAAACATTACAGGACAAATGACCAGTGCCTCAGGTAAGGTTATCTCTTATGCAGGTTCAGGTCCTATCGTTCCTATAATTAAACATGTTGAATTAATTACAGATAATGCAGTTAACTTGTTAGCTGTTAGTGGCACTCAAGTCGTTAATCCTGTAGTTAATGTATATATAAATACTGTATATCAAGAATTCATTAACAATGTAACTATTGACCCGATTGCCGGATTAGCATTTAGTCCTTATACTGTTGCTTCAACAACAGATCACGACTCTAAATGGTTAGTAACTATCCCGGTTACTATTACAGATCCTACTCTTTTTACCGAAGGCGATATCGTTACACTAAATATCACATCTATCAGAGATCCGTTTGAAATTACTGCAACAGTATTCGAACACCATGAATCTCTTGATGTAGAAGTTGATGGAGATGAATTTGATATAGTTATTAATAACCCTGGAACTCAAAATCCTATTCTTGGTGATTTTGAACTCTTAGTTGATTTTAGTAACTTCGGTGAAACTTATGATCCAGCTTATGTTCCTGTTTTAGCTGACTTTGTTATTAGCAGTCCTCAACTTGTTAACGATCTCAATCCAACTAACATGGTTGGTGACGTAGTAAGCTTAACAATTGATGCTTCTGATTTCACAGCAGATGCAGAAACTCTTGGAAGCTTTGACATCACTGTAACTTATACTAATATCTATGGTTTCATAAAATCAGAAACTGAAACAATCTTACTTGATGCAACTGCTCCGGTAGTTATTGCTAATGGTATCACATTTGATTCTGTTTCCGGTCCAACAAGTTATGCTTGGGGCAGTGTTATAAGTTATGACAAAAACTGGACTTCATTAACAGTAGAATTAGAAGATCCTGTTATGTTTGGTACTAATGGCGTAGGTATTGCTACTGCTAATATTTCAATGGCATTAGGCATTGTTACTCCAAGTACTCCTGCATTCACTAACTTAACTACATCCTTAAATGGTAATGTCCTTGAATTCAGATTCAATGGAAATTATTCGGGATTTGATTTAGCTGAAGGCGATTACATCATCACAGTTAATGCTGTTGATGCTTTAGGTAATGCTTATAGCGATACTCAAGAATTCAGATATGCACATTCACCTTCCGGTGTTACAGCACTTACCGATCCTTCTATTATCTTAAATAGTGGTATTGATGTTGGACTTGAATTCTTAGTAAATGATCCTGACGGTGTAGTAAACACAGTTGAATTCCAAGTTTACTTAGACTCTAATAATGATGGAGACTATATAGATGACCTAGCAAATCTTGTTCTTCAAACAAGTGATAGTGTTTATCCTTATGGTTTTGAATGGGATTTAAGTAATTCTATTTATACATCATACCAATACAATCCAGATTATGACCTAAATAGTAATGGTGATAATTTAGATGCTGACGAAAATGTTAGAAACTACATTGTTAGAGTTTTAACAACAAGTAGCCAGATGAGAGCCGTAAGTGACACTTATTTCACTTATTCAGTCGCTGATGTTACAGCTCCTGAAGTAACTGATGTGTTAGCTGCAGGTTTTAACCCTTACCAAGTTGTTTATGATTATATCACACCAGCTAATAATAATATAGATTTCACAGCCCTTGTTGGTACTTGGACTGATGTTGACTATGTTGAATTAACTGTTAATGGTGATTTATTAACTATTGACCCGGCAACTTCTTTTGTTAACTGGGTTTATGATGCAACTGATATTGGTGAAGTTGTTATTACTGCACAAGCATTTGACTTTGTGGGTAATGTTTCAGCTGCTGCTGACTTCTCAACAGTTCTAACAATACTTAATCCTTCTTATGATAAATTCTATAACTTAACATTAATAGATTATGATAATTATGATACAGATAATTCTATTGCTAATGGAACTGTCTATTCACCAAATAATCCATTAATCACAAATAATGTAAGATTATATGCAGAATATCCAAACGGCTTAGCCGGTATTTCAGAAATTCAATTCTATGTTAATAAAATTGAAACTGCCACCGGTATTGTTTCTACATTACCTGTTGATAATGACGCTAGCGTTAATCCTCAGTATGGTAATGATAATATAGTATCACCAATTAACTGCTGGGATGAAACCGCAGGTAAATGGAATAGCTGGATTACTGTAGATCCTGCAATTTATACAAATAACGGTAATTACGATGGTACTGACTATACTTATGAATTCTACGCAGTTCTAATTGATAGTTATACAAGTATCGAAGTTATCCAATCAGGCGTTACTAATGTTGATACTGGTTTCAGAGTAGATTACTTAAAACCAACACTTACAATAAACGCTGCTTCTGTAACTCACACTTCATATACTTACTATGATGCTGCTACAGATAGATTAGTATTTGATTTAGTTGATAATGATGCACTTGCCATTGATATTAATGTTATGATTGTTGATTATAACGGAATTAATGTTGCTGATAATACAAACATCATTGTTGACCCTATAACAAATACCGTATCTATTCCTTGGATCGGCCTTAATGAGATTGAAGGTGAAGGTGTAATTACTTATAATGTTACTGCTACTGATGTTAATGGTAACGTTTCTGTAGTAACTCCTATTGATGTATTCGTTGATAACCAAGCTCCGCAAACTACTATTGCAAATTTAGCATACGTAACAGATGCTGATAATGGTGGTGCAGCAATGAATAGCTTCCATGTTTATGATGGAAACCCAATTGCTGTGATAGCTGAAAATGCTGAGAACTTAACTATCCAAATCGATAGAGCTCAGATTCTTGGTTTATCATCAGAAAATACCGCTACTTGGGCAAACAGAACTCAACCTTGGTATAACAATGCTAATGATGACATCTATCCTCCGGTAAATCTCTATAGAAATATAGATGGTGCTGGTTGGAACTTAATCGCTTATGATCACGAAGTTGATGCAAACAATATGTATGAATTCAGTATCACTGTTGATACCGGTAATATTGTTGAATTTGCAGTAATTGCAGAAGATACTCGTGGTAATATCGAAGGTGATGTTGTGGTTAGGGATGCTTTTGGTAATGTTCTTAGACCTCTTAATGGTACTTTAGAAGATGAAGAATTAACAGATGCAATCAACTTAACAGTTAATGTTCTCTATCCTATTGATATCACAACAACTATTGTTAATCACAATGCTGATGATGTTATCAATGGCTTAGCTTTACTAACTGCTAATGTTGCTACTCCTACTGATATTATTTCAGTAGAATTCCAATATCTTGCTGACGGAGTATGGACTGCTCTTGGAACTGATGATTCTATGTTAGATGTAGATTATAAATTCAGTATCGATAGAGATCAAATTCCTTACACTGTTATCCCTGGTGTTCATGTGGAAATTATTGATAGCAATAATATTGCTACAATGGAAGAAATATGGGAAAATGGCGATAACTGGTCAGATACATTTACCTTATTAAGAGATAGTTACACTGTAAATTATTATGTTGATGCTAATAATGATGGTGTAATTGATGGTAATGAAATAGCTAATTATTTAATTAAAACTGAAACTATCATGGCTGATGGATATGCTTATCAATTCGATACAACTACAATCGTAGATGGTTCTTATCTCTTTAGAGTAGTACCATTTGATGGTTTAGATGCTACCGATGATATAGCTGCTGCCGTTCCAATGAACTTAATCATTGATAACACAGCTCCTGAATATGATGTTACAGCTCTTAACTTCGTAACTATTGATGGTTATAATGTGCTTGATGAAAATGTAGAATTTACTTTAGCTTATGCTAATGCAAATGATGTTCACATGGTACGTGCATGGTTAGTTAATATAGCTAATCCTGCAGATAACTATCGTTTAGTTTATGAAACATATGCAGCTTATGATGTAAGAACTACTGACTTCTCAGTTAATCTTACAACTCTTGCTACTCCTGTTCCTGATGGTAACTACTATCTTAAAGTAAATGTTCAGGATTTCAACAATAATGCTAATATCCAATCTCCTGTTCTTTATAATGACCTTCATGTTGATACAAATGCTCCTGTAATTACTCAGGTTGATAATGCTCTTAACATGTCAGGTATTTATACAGCAACTCACCAATTCGAAGTAACTTATAGTGATTACTTAGCTCAATTATTAGATGTTAATAATGATGCTCTTGGTGTGAAAGAGATAGAAGCAACCTTTACTCACAACGCTATTGTTGATGTTGTTGATGTAAAAGTTAGTGATGATGGAACTCTAGTAGTATTTGACTGGACTCCTTCACAAGCTATGATGGATGAAGTTATTAATGGACATGACGATATTTTAGTTAATGTTGATGTTAAAGTAACAGATCATAATGATTATGTTTCTGACATCTTCAATGCAGGTACTTTTGTACTTAGAAGTGCAGAAGTTGGAGCTAAGATAATGGTTGTTTCAGACTTCAGAAATGGTGTTGAAACTTATCATCAAACAAGTGTAACTGATAACAATGAAATTCATGATGTTATCGGTGGTAATATCCTTAATATATATGCATTCTTACCTGAAGGTAATAATGTAATAATGCCAAACAATGTTAGTTTCGAGTATTGGGATGGAACAAACTGGGTTCAATATGCTACTAATGCTACATGGAATCCAATTGCTAGCTTCACCGGTACAGGCACAATCTCCGGTTATTCTAAATATATGGAAGTTAACTGGAATATTGCTAACCTTGATGGCGACTATACAGTAAGAACCGTTTCTGAATATGGCTTCGGCAATATTGTTAATGAAACTCACTTACATATCTGGAATAGCACAATCGTTCCTGAAATTGTTGTAAGCACAACAGACGGTGCTGTAACCACTGAAGTTAACAGAGGTACAGAATATATCGTTTCTTTAGGAAATATTGTTTCTACACATCCAGAATTCTTAAACCAAGTTAACTACATGTATCGTTTCTTAGATGCAAATAATAATGTAGCTTCTCCTTGGAACCAATTAAGTGGCTTCACAGCTGATGATTATAACTGGACAATTGGCATGGATTATCTCTTTGCTGAAAAAGTTCAATTAGCTGTTCAAGTTGAAAATATCTTCAATAATATAGCAGACCAAGTTAGCTTCATTGCTAACGGCGGAACTCCTTATGTTGTGGATATCGTAGATAGTGAAGCTCCAATGATAACTGATCTTACAGTAACTCAAGCAGGTAACCCTGTTGTTATAGATAGTTGGGTAGCAATTGCTAATGCTCTCGACATCGCTGTAACAGTCGATAATGCAGTACTTGATTTAAGTAGTGTTGTTATTGCTCTTGATGGTACTGAAGTTTATTCAGTTGCTTATGATACAAATAACCAAGTTGATCCAGTTGCGGTTAACTATACATTAGATATTTCCGCTTTAACAACCGGAACTTATCAAATTGAAGTTATCACATCTGACTTTGTTGGCCATACATATACTGAAGTATTTGGCTTTAGCGTAGATACTGATGTACCAACAGGTGCTTTAGTTCTTGTAGAAAATGTTAACAACGAAATCACTCGTGGAGTGGCTTACACATTCAATGCTAATGCAATGGATAATGTTACCGCTACTGATGATTTAGTAATTAACTACTTCTGGTCAGAAGCTAATGCTGCTGTTTGGACTCCTCTTACATTAGATGCTAACAACCAGTGGAATATTCCTCAAGGTTGGGTAATCGGTGCAAGTTATGACTTCAAGGCAGAAATGGAAGATGAATACAATAATGTTGGTGAAACTGTTGTTACTTACTCAGTATTTGATAACATCACTCCACTTATTGCTAATAGCACAAACAACTTAGTAGATGGTTCTATCTTCAATATGAATGATGAAATCGTTCTTACTTTTGATGTTGATGCTTCTAACATCTTAAACAATAATATCGAACTCCAATATGCTGATGTACTTAATAATACTTGGATGTCACTCGGCACAACTCCTGCTGTTCTTAACGGCGTTGTTTCTGAAGTAACATTTGGTAACTTAGGTCTTCCAAGTGGTTTCTATGACTTCAAGGCACTTATTAGTGATCTTGCAGTTCCTGCAAATCAGTTTGATATTGACTTAGCTTCAATGGTTTACTTTGATGCTGACGCTCCTGAAGTATTCTTTACTAACATTGATAACACTACCGAGTATGTTCTTGGTAACAATGTAAGTATTAATGCTGATGTTAACTACACTGACGGAATAAATAATATTGCTCCTTTAGATGTGGCTTCAGTTGAATTCTTAGTAGATGGTGTTTCCCATACAGTAGTAGAAACTGCTCCTTACACATTTGTTTGGAACACAGCTCTTCTTGCTAATGTAGGTACTTACACAATCGAAGCTATCGTAACTGACAATGATAACTTCACAAATAATGTACTACAAAATGTTGTAGTTGTTACTCCTGATGAAAACGACCCATACGCTGTTATTACCGGTTTCGAATTCAACAACGAAACAATCAGTTCTGACAAAATGTATGCCAAGGTTACTAATTGGGGTAATAATATCACTTCTGTTGTAGCACAATATACTGAAAATAATGTGGATTGGATTGAATTTGCAATCAATACAACAAACAACGATCCTCTCTATGATTTCGACTTCAACGCTGAAGCAATTCAAAATGCTATTGCTGTTAAGGTTCTTGTTAAGATGAACAACAACCAAGAATCATCACTTGTTTATCCTCTTGATGTAACTTTCAACAATGGTATGTTTGACTTAACAGATGCTAATGGAGATATCGAAATTCATGAAAATAACTTAGTAATAGTTGATACAGACAGCAGACCTAATGTCATTAGAATTGATGAAAATGGTTATGCAGGTTACGAAACTATTAATAATAACAATGAATTCAACTTAGTTGTGAATGCTAATGACGAATTACCAGGTTACTGGTTATCAGGTGTTGCTAATAATGCAGCCTGGATTAAATTCGTAAAACTAGACACACAAATTGGTACAGCAACTAATAATGGCGTAACAGTTACCTACAACAATCCTTTCTGGTTTGTTATGTTAGATAACGATATGCTCTTAGCTGACCATTATGCACAACTTACAGACCAAGTATTAGTAAGATCTATTACCAACGGAAACGCACTTTATACATTACCTATTACAGGTACTGTCGCAGCTGAAGGTGATATTGTAGCTCTTGCTTGGGATGCAGTTCTTGCAGACTTTGTTGAACTTGATGTAACTTATAATCAAACTAACGCAACTATGACCTTCACAGCTCCTGTTAATACAGTAGTTACTGTTGGTCAATATGTTGGTTTCGAAATGTTCGTAACTGACTTTGCTCCTGTTAATGATGATGTATATATGAATGCTGGTACATTATGGACTCTTCCAAATGTAACAATGGACTTCACTGTATATCATGAAGAAACAGCTCAAGGTTATCAATTACCTGCAGGTTTCGGTTTAGGAAATATTTCAATCACCCTTAATGATGGTGTTAACAATGTGAATAACATTGCACTTACTAATGGTGTTGTTAGTTTCGATTTAATAAATATGAATGCCGGTGTTAATGAATTAATGGTGAATGTAGAAATGAATGGTTTCAATGCAAACCAAACATTAACATTCAGTGTTGATAATACAATACCAACAATAGCTATCGACCAAACAGTTATTCTTTCTGCTGCACAAAGAACTCTTTCTGCAACAATGCAAGATGCTCAAACAGGTCTTGTTGATTATAACTTAGTTATTACCAACAATGCTCCTGCTGTTGCTGCAGTTATTAACGTTCCAATGAACGAAATTACTGTTGCCGGTAATGTTTATAGTTATGAATTATCTATAGAAGAGTTAGTTACTTTAGTTCCACAACCAATGAGATCAGGTAGAAACAACAGAGCTGTTGCTTCTCTTAATGTTCAGTGGACTGCTGTAAATAACCTCGACCAAATAAATGTAGTTAATGCTAATATTACAGCTAATGTAGTTGTTAATAGACCTATCATTACAATTGATAACTCCGGATTTGAAAACGGCTGGTGGGTAAACCCTGCAATGTCTAATCAAATTCTCATGACTGTTGTTCCTGCTACAGGCAGAACAATTGCTCTTGAAAATATCAATGTTAGTATCCTTGCAATAACAGATGTTAACCCTGCTGGAATTCTTATCCAGACATCTAACCCTGTTCCTACCGCAAATGCTAATGAGTATAGATTCGGTTTTGCTCAATTACAGCTTCCTAACTCACTCGGTTTGAAGATTAAAGTAAATGCAATTGATGATATCGATGTAAATAATGTTGCTGAACAAACATTCAGTTTAGATTATATGGATCCTGTTGTTACTGCTACTTCTCCTATAAACCCTGTAGTTAACTATGGTACTAACGCTCAAATCGCCTTCTCATTCACAGACCCTCAAGGTCATTTCATTGATGACTATTTTGTACAACACTTCTCAGGTGCTTCAGGAATTGATATTTCAACTCTTGTTGTTACTCTTGATGGTGTAATTATAAATGGTGAAGTTAATAATGGTTCATTTGCTTATGCTGCTACAGACTTAATTCCTGGCGCACATACTGCAGTTGCTTCTATTAGTGACTTTGTCGGCAATACAGGTTCCGCAACAGCTAACTTTGAAGTTGTCGGTGGCCCTGCACCAGTCGTAACATTTAGCCCTCTTGCTAATGATACTTGGTGGATTACCACTTCTCAACAATATGAATTAGGTTTAACAGTTGAATCAAACCATACAGGTACTGAAATTCATTCTGTTCTAGCTAACATCATAGAGTTACCTAACAACGAAGTTATCCAAGGACCTATCTCCGTTACTCTTGTAAACGGTGTAGGAACTATCAACTTCCACGGTGGCATCGTATCTGCTGACCAAACAGCAATTAAAGTTGTAGTTGTAGCTGTAAACGATTGGGCAATTGAAACTACTTCAAGTCAAACTTATCCAATCGATAACAGTAAACCTGAATTAACAATTGTTAACCCGGTTGAAAATTACTCAACTATAGTTGGAAATAGTGTTAATGTAAGTATTCTTGCAACAGACACAATGTCAGGCTTATTATCATCTTCAATAAAAGTTACTTCTCTTAACAGTGACTTTGAAGCTGAAGGAATTGATAGTGAAACTCCTGAATCATTTAACCTTGTTGTAACTCCTATAAAAGCTGGAACTTATGTAATCGAAGCTCAATCTAGAGACTTAGCCGGTAACGTAACTACTGTTACTAGAAACTTCGAAATCACAGCTCCTGCTCCAATCGTTACTATCTTCAATCTTGAAGAATCAAATGGTTGGGTTAACACACAAAACAATAATAGTATCACATTCACAGTTGATGGAAACGGTTCTGATTTAGATAACACATCTATTATGGCTAGCTTCATTGCTATTCCAAGTAATGTAGTTATCTATGAACCATTTACTGTTCAACCTACAAATGGTGAATATATCGTTGGAATCCACGGTGGTGTAATTCCTGCAGATGCAAGTGCAATTAAACTTGTTGTAACAGCTTCTAACGTGGCTGGTGGTAATGCTGTAGCAAACCACAGTTACCCAGTTGACTCTTACAGTCCTACTGTTGTATTTGTATCTCCTGAAGCTAATACTGCATATACTCTTGCTGAGAATATGTTTGTAGAAGTTATGATGGAATTATCAGATGTTATGCCTACTGTAAAATCAATGGCAACTTCAGGTTTAGACAAGTTAGAGATCATGGTCTATAACAGTGCTAACCAAGTAGTTGTTGATACTACAAAGACAAATGTCTCCAATGTTTACGTATGCCGTGTTCCTGTAAGTGGCACAGGTCAATATCTTATTGAAGCAACCATCTATGATAGAGCTGGAAACAGAACTACCAAGATGATGAACTTCAATGTTGAAGTTGATTACTCTGCCATGAACTTAGAGTTCACTGCAAAACCTTATATGTACCCTTCACCTCTTCAAAGAGGAAGTGTTGGTACTTTCGTAATTCCTACTACTAAAGAAGCTCAAGTTACTATTGAAATCTACGATTTCGCCGGTAAGCTTGCTCGTAAAATTAGCCATAACTCAATTGGTGGAAACACTAATAACATGATTCAATTCGATGGAAGAACTGACGACGGCAAGAGTTTAGCTCGTGGTGCTTACTTCGCAAGAATTAGAGTGGTTGATGGTGCTTTGGAACTTAATAAGGTTGTTAAGATAGCAATTCAATAAAATTGGGAGGGGGTACGCCCCCTTCCTCTAATAATTTGGAGGAATAAATGACTAAAAGTGTAAAAGTGATGATAATTATAGCAGTGATGCTTGGTCTTGTTTCCGCTCTTATTGCTGATAATAACCATAATAACTCTGAACTCCGCATGGGGTATGGTGCAAAAGGTATGGCAATGGGTGGTACAGGTACTGCATATATGAATGATATCACAGCTGCCTACTGGAATCCTGCAGGCTTAGCTAAGATTGTGGATTATCAAGTAGGAATAGATTATATGGACGGTATTGGCTTAGATAGAAATACAAGCTTTGCCGGCATGGGAATGAGATTTAAACATGGTTACATGGCTGTAAGCTGGCTAAACGCCGGTGCAACTGACTTTGATGGGTACGATGATTTCGGTACTTCAACAGGTAGCTATGATTACCAAAAGAATAATATAAACTTAAGCTTAGCAACTCGCACAGGAAAGTTCCTTTGGGGTTCAAGTATTAAGATGATGTTTGATAATATCAATGATGACAAACAGAACGGCTTTGGTATTGACCTTGGCACAATGTATGAAATGAACGAATATATCTCTTTTGGCGCACATGTCAGAGACGTATTTAGTAAATTCAATAAAGTAAGTGTTCCAATGCAATATAATCTCGGTGTTGCAATATTCCCTGTTAGGGGTTTAACTGTATCCGGAGATTTAAGGCAAGAAGAAAGCAGCAAAGATATCACAGTGCACATGGGTGCTGAATACTGGACAAATATTGGTTCAGATACAGAAAGTGGTACCGGTTTAGGTACAATGAGAAACTCTTCTAGTAGCTCATGGGAAAATATGTTATCTGAAGTTCAGGCTGGTGTTAGAATTGGTGCTAATGATGGACAATTTACTGCCGGATTTGGTATTAGATTTAGAGTTGTAGAAATGAACTATGCTTTTGTTAAAGAAGATTCCTCTGGAATCAACAAAGACAATCATAGATATGGTTTAACATTCAGATTCTAAGATAGATTGTTTTGAGAGGGAATTTTCCCTCTCAAAACTTCTTTTAAGCTCTATGTGGTAGAGCTTAAAAGAAGTTTTGAATGAATGATAATTAATCAAAAAAGGAGATTTCATGAAAACTAAACTTATTATTGCTTTGGCTCTTTTAAGTTTGTCGATCCTGTTTGCTCGAACCGGAGTAACATACATTGAACAAGCTATGGGCTTCTTAGAGGGAGGATTTTGTAACGAAGCTGAAGTCATTATGACCAAAGCTATCGAGCAAAGTCCTAAAAATTACGAGAACTATTTAGTAATGTTTAAAGTACAGTTAGCTAAAGATAATATGTCAAAAGCTCATCAGAATTTAGACTACTATGTAAAAAACGCATCAGGAATAGATTATGATTATTACCAAGATCTACTATTCCTACTTGAAGATTCTGCAGTTAGAAAAGCCAAAGGACTTGCACAATATCAAATTGGTTTTCTTCCAACATATTTAAACAGTGAATATCCTGATTTTGCTCCTGTGCTTAGTAGTGATGGGAGTGAATTGTATTTTACTTCTGCAAGAGATAGTAAAACATTAAAAGAAAACATTTTTGTAAGCAAGAGAATCGGTGGCACTTGGGGAAAAGCAGCGCCAGTAAAAACTTTAAACTCTGATTATAATGTATCATTGAACTCTTTCTCAAATGATGGAGAGTGGGCTTATTTATTTGGTAATTATAATAATGAAAAAGGCAGAAATGACATTTATAGAGCTAAAAGAGTTCAATCTGCTTTTGCAAAACCTGAAAAGATTGTTGCACTCTCTTCTAAATATAGAGATGTACAGCCTTATGCTTTTGAAGATAGAGTTATGTTCTTCACCTCAGATAGACCTGGCTCATTGGGCGGTTTTGACATTTGGGTTTCGGAATATAACAACGGTTGGCAAGAACCTGTAAATCTCGGCTCTAAAATTAACACAATTCATGACGAACAATCACCTTTCCTACACTGGGATGGTCAAACTCTATTCTTCGCTTCTAATGGTCATCCTTCCTTTGGTGGATTTGACATTTTTAAAGCTAAAAAGAATGGTAAATCATGGACAGATTGGGAAACACCTGTTAACTTAGGTCCTGAAATTAATACTATCTATAATGAAAGACACTATTATGGTATAAATAACTCTAATGAGTTCTTTATTTCTTCAGACAGAAGAACAGGTAAAGGTGCTGAAGATATCTTTAAAGTAGTTATTCTTAATGAAGAGTACATGAATGGTGTTAGAGTTTATGGTGAAGTTGTAGATAATTATGGGAACCCTGTCTCTGCTGACATTAATTGGAAATACACTTTTGATAATAAAGAGATCTCTAAGGTTGCTCAGTCTAATCATAAAGGATATTATAATATATATTTACCTAAATTAGAAACAGTTTCCTTAATGATAGCAAAGCCTAACTATCAAACATATTCAAGTTCACTTAAAATTGATGAAGATGCTAGTGAACTAATTCATGATATTCAAATTACTTTACTTGAAGAGAAGAATTATGTTATTGAAAACATCTACTTTGACTTCGATAAAGCTACTTTAAAAGAAGCTTCTTTTGAAAGCTTAGATAACTTAGCATCTACTATTCTTAATGCTCAAAATATTAACGTCTGTATTGTCGGTCATACTGATAACATTGGTAGTGCCAAGTATAATAAGAATCTCTCTGAGCAAAGAGCAAAGACTGTTTATCAATATTTAATGAATAAAAATATTGAGGCTGGTATTCTTCAATATAGAGGAGAAGGACAAGATTCTCCAAAAGTTCCTAATGATACTGAAGAGAACAGACAGCTTAATAGAAGAGTTGAATTTGGTGTAATGAAAACTGATAAACCGATTGTAACAGAAATTGAAACTCCTAAGGCATCTGAAACTCCTAAAACAACCGAAACTCCCAAGGTAACAGAACCAGTGGTGAAAGAAGTTGTTAAAGCGGTGGAAGTCGATAATTCTGCATTTTTAGACGAAGAGAGTGTAAGAGAGATTGTTCAACAATCCGAAAACTCCAAGATTCCATTCTTAAAAGAAGCTGAAATTAATATTATCAAAAGTAGAATTCTAAAAATAGCAAATGATTATCAATTAGAAAGCAAAATACAAGTTCGTCTTGTAAATATTGATAGTAGGATTTTTGTAACAGCAGTTAATTTAGCTAATGGAAAAAAGAATGCCGATTTTGATAAAGAAGTTGGAAACTTACTTAATGGTTGGTTTATCCCCGGTGTTGAACTTACTGATTATGTAGTTGAAGTCGATCCTTCACAACAATAAAAGATTAATTAGTTATATAATAGCCCTTTCTTAACGAGAGGGCTTTTTTGATTAAATCCCCAAAGGGGATAAGTAGTTTAGCCCGGGGTCTCATTTTGCCTTCAAGCAAAATTGACCCTGGGTATATTATCTAAAAAATAAAAGAACCCTGAAAGGGTGAAATAGATTATAACGGATCCTGACTGACATCAATCAACTATTTAAATCTATTGATCCCTTTCAGGGATATGTTTATCTTAGGGATTCTATACCCGGGGTTAATCCTTGAAATACAAGGATTCAACCACCGGGCTAAACTACTGATCCCTAAAGGGATACAACCTATCTTTACCATTTAACCTAAAGTTGAGCAGTTAACTAACATTTTGACCAACCACAAGCTTGGCACTTTAAGCATCCTTCTTCATGGTACACTGTTGAGCCACATTCCGGACAAGTCTTAATTGAAGTAGTAGATTGTGGGTTCTGGTGCAAGTCCGAACTCTTTTCACCTTCCAAATTAAATTCTACATGGGTGATATCATGAGTCTCTTTTAATTCAACAAACTTTTGAAGAGCTGTAGCAACAGAGTCTGAACAAGAAGTGATAAGTTTGCCCTTGTACCACATAGGGGAAGGACAACGAATACCCTTGAGCTGTCTGATAATAGACTCCATATCAATATCTGCACGCAGAGCTAGCGAGATTAGACGTGCTTGAGCTTCTAATTGAGCTGAAGCACAGCCACCAACCTTACCCATTTGGATAAACACCTCACAAGCTCCGTGTGAATCAGAGTTAATTGTGATATACATATGCCCACAACCGGTCTCTATCTTTTGAGTTATACCACTGGTTATTTCCGGACGAATTCGTGGGGAACGTTTAACTGTAGGAACTTCTTTCTCTTCATTAATCTTCTTGCCTACATTTAGGACTTGGAACTGACGCGACCCATCACGATAGACAGTTACACCTTTGCAACCTGTCTCATAAGCTAATTCATAAGCCATTTTAATATCTTCAGTGGTAGCATCATTCTTAAAGTTAATAGTTTTAGAAACAGCATTATCTGTATATTCTTGGAAAGCAGCCTGCATTCTGATGTGCCATTCTGGAGAGATATCATGAGAAGTAACAAAGACATCTTTTATCTTTTGCGGAATTTCAGCTAAATGAGTTAATCCACCAGCCTCTGAAATTTTTTCCATCAGTTCTTCACTATAAATACCTGCTTGTTCTAATCTTTGCTTCAAATGCTTATTTACATAGATTAGCTTTTCGCCATCCATGACATACTTAACATAGACAAGTGAGAATTGAGGCTCTATGCCACTGGAAGTATCAGCAATCATAGATATTGTGCCTGTAGGAGCAATTGTGGTTACAGTTGCGTTTCTCATCCCGTTTTGTCTAATAGCACCTTTCAACTTACTCCAGTCAAACTTATTATCTCTTCTAATTAGAGTAGCATTATCATAAATACTACCTATAAAGTTAGGGAAAGAACCTTGAGCTTGGGCTAATTCCATTGATCTTACTTTACCATGATAATCTATAAACTCCATAATCTCAGCGGCAAATTCTATAGCCTGATCACTGTTGTAAGGGATATTCATTTGATAAAGCAGGTCAGCCCAACCCATCACACCAAGCCCGATTTTACGGTTAGCTTTAACCATTTCATCGATTTCGGGAAGAGGGAAGTCTGAAACATTAATCACATCATCTAAGAAATCCACAGAATCATAAATAACCTGTTTAAGCTCATCCCACTTAAATCCGTCAGGGGAGTAGAAGTTATCTAAGTTAATAGAACCGAGGTTACAAGCTTCATTTGGCAATAAAGGTTGCTCTCCACACGGGTTGGTTGATTCTATTTCACCAATATGAGGGGTGGGGTTATGTTTATTGATTCTATCTAAAAAGACAATACCGGGTTCACCGTTTTTATGAGCTTTATCTACAATTAGAGAAAATATATCTTTAGCTTTGAGAGTCTCTTTAATCTGGTGATCGTGAGGAGAGATCAGCGGGAAGTCATCGTTGTTTTTCACAGCTTTCATGAAGTCTTCAGTAACTCCGACCGATAAGTTAAAGTTATTAAGCTCGGTGGTATCTTCTTTACAGGTGATGAAGTCTAATATCTGAGGATGCTGAACACTCAAGATTGCCATATTAGCACCTCTTCTTGTTCCGCCCTGTTTTACAGCATCAGTTGCACTGTTAAAGACTTTTAAGAAACTGATAGGTCCTGAGGAAACACCATTAGTAGAGCGAACGCGGGCATTAGTTTCTCTTAGTTTACTAAATGAGAAGCCTGTACCACCGCCACTTTTATGAATCATCGCAGCATTCTTGATAGTAGTGAATATTCCTTCCATACTATCTTCTAAAGGAAGTACAAAACAGGCAGAAAGCTGTTGTAAATCATTTCCTGCATTCATCAAAGTTGGAGAATTTGGGAGAAAATCACCTGAATCCAACAACTTATAATATCTATCATATTTATCTTTATCACCTTGTGAAATGTTATTTACGACTCTATCAATCAGTTTATCCCAATTCTCAATTATCTTGCCTTCACTATCTTTCTTGTAGTATCTTTTTTCTAAAACTACTTTCGCATTATCTGTTAATTTCATATATATTCCTCTTTCTTTTAATTAAATTTATTTTATTTCTAAGTTATCAGCTGAATTACTTTTCTTTGTTTTATTAATCCAAAATTCATAAAGGTCATCGATTGAGCAGACCCAGCCGTTATTCTTCTTCGCGTATCTTATTAAAAACCAATAGAGCCAGCCCCATCCGGGGTAATCAATCTTATCGAAAGTACTGTTATGCCATAATATTGAAATATGGGAGCGGAACTTTCTTGCCCTGATAATTAACTTGGCTAAACGGTAAGAAGCGGTGAAAGGGTTAAGCTGCATTCCTGCTTCGGAAATAAGAGTAGTATCCATCACAACCAAGGGGATTTCTAAAGTCTCAAAGGGTCTATCATTCTCTATATCATAGGGATAGAAAGGAAAAGATATTCCTGCTCTAAAACCGATGTGTTCCCAATACCCTAGAGAAGAATCATATTTAACCTTCATTTTATCCAAAGTGTCAAAAGTTATCCTATATTCAAAAGATAATTTATGAGATCTATAGCCGAGGGGTTGAGGGAAAAGTTTATTTAGTTTCTCTAGCTCCTTCTTAGTCTCTTTGATGTAATATGCAGATTCAGGCGAGCCATGCAAGCCTACATCAGAGGAGATAAAGACTTTTTTGAGTTGTTCTCTATATTTATCATTAGCAAAATATGCTCTTCTGGCATCATCGGAAATATCCTGAACTAAGATGAAATTAGTACTTCTTACTTGTTCTTTTTGCTCTTTTCTCAATATCTTATGCATTGCTCGCACAGGAGAAAATTGCTTTTTAGTGAGAAAGTGTCCCATTATTTTGTATAAAGATTTTATCGGGGTATTTTTAAATCTACTCTTGTTATACTTCATGATCTCAGAAAAGTGTTCTTTACTCCACACATCCCAATAGTCGATATCATGAGAAAGTGACATGGAAAAACTCTTATCATGCTTCCACTTGAACCCTTTTTCATAGTTAGGTAAGCTTATTTCCAAGATGTTATCCAGAATGTCACAATAGGCATCAACAACCGGAACCTCTGTAAAATCCCATTTATACTGCATAGATTTTTTAAATCTAAACCTATTGTCAGGATTACTAATCTTTTTATTAATATGCTCTTTCCAACATGATAAGAAGTAAAACCCGGAAGCAATAATATCTTTGTTGATTCTTACGGTCTTTTCTCCGATAGAATAAATACTACCGGGAGCTGAAAAGAAGAAGGGAATCTTCTCATTTTTATAGTTATTGAATCTAACTTTAAACTGAGGATAGAACTTATCATCTAAGAAAAAGTCATTAGCTCCATGGTTATATTTTATCGTTAAGGGATAACTGTTATTTAGGTTACTTCCATAATAAATATCAACATGTTTGCGCGTTGTTCCATAATAGAAAGTAGGAATTAATTCGAGAATATAGCAGTAGGTTCTAAACACATACTCTGCTTTATTATAAAATTCTTTTTCTACATCTAAGAGAATACTAACTTCTTCAACTATAAAATCTCTCATTATTTCCTTTCTAAACTTAGATTAAAAGAGTAATTTAACTTCAATAATATATTAGTCTATGAGCATCTTTTTAAGAATCTCATCAACATTTTTCACAAACTCTATCTTCATACCCGATTTAATATAATCAGGTAACTCTTCAATACTATCTTGATTTTCTGCAGGTACCATTACTTGATTAATCCCGGCACGCTTGGCAGCTAAGATTTTCTCGCGGAGTCCACCTATAGGCAAAACTTTTCCATGAAGTGTAATTTCGCCTGTCATAGCAATATCATGTTTAACTTTTTTATTCATTAAGACAGAAGCAATGGAGGTTGTTAAGGTTACTCCGGCAGAAGGACCATCCTTAGGGATAGCTCCTGCAGGGAAGTGAATATGCAAAGAGTTTTCCGTAAATAACTCGGGTGCAATCTTATATTTCTTATGATTCGCGTGTAAGTAGCTAACAGCTATCTGTGCCGACTCTTGCATCACCTTACCTAACTGTCCGGTAAGCTTAATTGTGCCTTTACCTGGCATCTGAATAGCCTCACAGAAGAGTATTTCACCACCAAAGCTAGTCCAAGCCAAGCCGGTAGTTATCCCAATTTCAGGTTTTCTGTTTTTCAACTCTGTAGAGAATTTTCGATAACCCAGAAACTCTTTGATATTCTTGTCAGTTACTGTTACTAACTCTTCATTTCCTTCTGCAACCTTGCGGGCTATCTTCCTCATGACAGTCCCAATAGTGCGTTGTAGAGACCTTACTCCGGCTTCGCTAACATAATATCTGATTATTTCTTGAACAGCAGATTTTGTCATTTTGACATGCTTCTTGCTAAGACCATTATTAATAATCTCTTTGGGAATGAGATATCTTCTGGCAATCTCAACTTTCTCCTCTTCAATATAACTGGAGAAATCGATTATTTCCATTCTGTCCAGCAAAGGGTGAGGAATAGAACCTAAAGAGTTAGCAGTAGTGATGAACATTACGTCAGAGAGATCGTAAGGAAGATCGACATAGTGATCAACAAAGGAGAAGTTCTGTTCAGGATCTAAAACTTCTAAGAGGGCAGAAGCGGGATCTCCACGAAAATCGCTTCCCAACTTGTCTATTTCATCTAACATAAAGACAGGATTAGACGAGCCTGCGCGTTTTAGCTCATTAATAATCTTACCTGGCATAGCTCCGATATATGTTCTTCTATGACCTCTAATCTCGGCTTCATCATGAACACCACCCAGGGACATTCTGATAAAGTTCTTATTTAAAGCACGTGCAACAGATTTACCAATGGAGGTTTTACCTACCCCGGGAGGTCCTGTAAAGCACAAGATAGGACTTTTAGCTTCTTGTCTAAGCTTTTTAACAGCAATGAATTCAATGATTCTCTCTTTGGCTTTTTCTAAACCATAATGATCTTTGGTGAGAATTTTCTCTATTTTTACTAAATCATAATTATCTTTTGTCTTTTTACTCCAGGGAATATTAACTATCCACTCTAAGTAATTACGAATCACGCTATATTCACTGGAAGCCGGTTGCATAGTTTTCATTTTAGCCAGCTCTTCTTCAGCAGCCACAAGCACATAATCAGGAAGCTTAGCTTTGGCTATTTTCTCTTCCCAATTCTCTATCTCTTGCTCAACTTCATCAAACTCGCCCAGCTCTTTTCTAATTGCTGAGAGCTGTTCGCGGAGGTAATATTTCCGCTGATCTTCAGAAATCTCTAATTCAACATTACTTCTGATTCTATTCTCTAATTGAAGCTGTTTAATCAAGGCAGCCAGATATTTATTGAGCTTTTCTAATCTGAATACTAAGTCCATGGTTGAGAGAATGTCTTGTTTTTCTAAAGTTCGGATATCAGTATTTTCAGCTATTAAGTCAGCTACTCTGCTTGTTTGTGGAATCTGTTTAATAGAAGGCAAAAACTCTTTGCCCGGCATATTGCTCTCAATAGCGACTGTTTCTAATAACTCTAAAGCTATTTTTCTAAAGGCACGAATCTTAGGTGTATCATCAGTTCTTTCTACCAGCGACTCCACTTCCACCATAAGAATTGGCTCATGTTGAATTATTTTCTCAATTCTAATACGTGAATTCCCTTGTAAAAGAACAGATAAGGATCCATCTTTATTTCGCACCATCTTGATAATTGACGCAGCTGTGCCATACTCATAAACTTCAATATCATCATCTTCCTGGTACTCTTTTTGTAAGAATAACCCAATTGATTTATCATGACTTAAAGCATAATCAATCACGGCTATCCTTTCTGGCTCTGCTACTATCAGTGGCATTATCATAAAAGGAAACAATACTAAATTAGGATTTACCAAAACAGGTAAAGTCCGCGGAATTTTATTTTCATCTTGCATAGATAATCCCCTTTAAGCTAAAATTCTAAATTATATTCTATCATTATTTGAGAATCAACAGCTTTTTAATTTGACTTCTCTTCTCATTATAAATTTTAACAAAATAAACTCCATTTGCCAATTGTTTTTTACTGAGATCAAGTTTTAGGTTACCGGCTTTCATCTCTTGTTGATTATAACTTATTACCTTTTGTCCTTTTATATTATAAAGAGAAATATTTATTATTTCATCTCCTCTGGCATCGGATTTGAGTTGAAGAAAATCTTTTGCCGGATTAGGATATAAAACTAAGTTTTGTGGAATTATTTCCACATTATGGTCATTTTCCACAGGCGGTGTAGTGTTGCTAAGTATCCCTAGAATCACACTTCTCACCTGTTCAGGCTGAAAGTAGTAAAGTGGGAAGCCAAAGAAATAAGTTTCCCAGATATTACCGGAAGTACTACTAACCGCTACTGCTGTATCTGAATCATTCATAGTATAGAAACTATTTTCAGCTTCAGGAAAAGTAGTAACCATCGATAAGTTTCCATCCCAAATTCCCGGTAATAAGCTGCTGTTAGGAGTTAAATCACTAAAAGTAGAGTGAGTGTGCACTGCATTAGCTAACACCGGTGAATTAATAACCTGGTAAGCTGATACCTCAAAGAAAAGCTCTCTAAAGCCGGGTGATAAATCTAAGATTGTCTTCCAACCGGATAAGATTAGCTTACCTCCGGAAAGAAGATAATTACCTAGCAACTCTTCATATTGAGCTAAAGAACTTACGGCTGCAGTGTCGTTATGCCAAATTAAAACTTCATAATCTGAGATAATATCTAAAGTTAACACTTCTTGGTTCAGATCTATGTTGCCTACTTCATAACCGCCAAAAACGTCAGTGTTGTAAAAGTTATCTACAGCTTCATCGGTCGGACTTAATAAAACCCCGGCACCATCAGCACTATCATCAACTATTAAAATTGCTTGCATAGGCACAATAATATTAGGGGTAACAATCATCTCTAAGCTATTGGTAGGATAAGTTTCAAACCCCTCTGAATCTGTAATTACTACATAGAAATGATAGGCTTCACCATTTTCTAAATCATAAACAGAATAGCTTGTTCCCTGAATTGGCTCTTGATTTGCTAAGCTCCATGTATTCTCACTAACTTTCTTCTGATAAACATTATAGCCTAAAAAGTCAGTTTCATCAGCAAAACCAGTCCAACTTAAAATTGCTTGATTGCTTCCTGCAAACACATTTTGCATTTCTAAAGTAAGTTCATTAGAAGATTTAACTAAGTTCCAGTTATCCGGATCAACAGTAATAGGAGCATCGATGTTTGTTACATTTAGAGGAGAAGTTTTGCTCCATCCGGGGGTGAAATTAGTTCTTAAAGAATCAGAAGCTTCACCCACAAAGAAGGGGATTGTTAAGTAGAAATCAGTGTTGGTATCAGAAGTTACTCTATTATAAAACCTAATCTGATTAGTAGTCGGGTTTCGCAAAACTGCATATTCATAAGAGGGAATCCCGGATGCATAAATCCATTGATGAAAGAATTGCTCCAAGTCTAAGCCTGAGGCTGCTTCACAATGAGCTTGAAACTCTGCTGTTACCACATTGCCATTAATATTGTTAGCATACCAGGAACGAATAGTTGACCAGTATAATTCATTACCCAGCTCCAATCTCAGCATGTGTAGCACGGAAGCAGCTTTCTCATAAGAAGGAGGGGTGAAGTAAGAGAGGTAGGCAGGATCGTAAATTACCTTGGGGCCATTTGAATTTTGCCAATTCTTATAATAGTTTTGAATACTGCTATTTACATAGCTAATCATTGCGTCATATCCAAGCAGATGATTAGCCCACACTGCTTCTGAATAAACAGCAAAGCCTTCTGATAGCCAGACATCTTTCCAGGTTAAAGGAGTAAGACAGTTGCCAAACCAGTGATGAGAAAGTTCATGGGCAACAGTATATGAAGGGTCATTAGGATTGCCATTAATATAAGATGTACCCAAGGTTGTCATTGTCTGATGTTCCATTGCCCCATAAGTTTGCATGGTTACTAAGGCTTGTCCATATTTTTCAAATTGATATTCTCCGTAAGCATCGGTGTAGGCTTGCATCATTTCCGGTACGCGGGCAAAGTTTATTAAGCAATTATTGTAGTAGGAGCTTTGGACAAAATGTTGAATAGGAATGACTTCACCATTGGTTTTGGTAAAAGTCTGTTCTATTAATTGATAAGGAGCAATATGAATTACAGCTAAGAAAGTAGCCATCGGATTCTCACCAATCCATTCATAGCTCTTG
Source organism: Cloacimonadales bacterium (SeqCode) (assembly GCA_041672585.1). Classification (GTDB taxonomy): domain Bacteria; phylum Cloacimonadota; class Cloacimonadia; order Cloacimonadales; family JAFGVF01; genus JAEKNW01. The sequence goes on from JBAYZI010000001.1 coordinate 56,251, forward strand.
GTGCCGTTACCGTTATTTACTGTATTTCCCTGTAAGCCATTGCAGGCTGCCACCCAATCATCTCGGCAAGTAACATTGAAGCTAACTTTTGCTTTATCCCAAGGGTGATCATAGCACGGATACCAATTTCTGGCAGCATTGGGATCTGAAATAGTAAAGACCATAGCAGGTCTAAAAATCATGCCGATATTATAGCCGTCTGTTGTTAACTGCGGATTGCCTGAATAGTTTACTTTTGTCGTGAACTGTTGATTATTTTCTACACTTACCGGAATAGTTATCAGATTATTTTCATAACTATAAGCAGTTGTTATACCGTTAACCTCTACGCCGGCAACATCTAAGCCAACCAAGTTATATTCAACATGGGTTAAATTGGCTTGAGCCACGACAACCGCTTCAACAAATCCTGAAATATAATGATTGCTATCATCAATCTCAATATCTATATAATAACTTATTACATCAAATCCGTGCAAAGAATCGATTCTGGAGCTATAGTTAGCTACCATGCTTTCGCTTAAATCGACCTTTGGGTGAGCATAGACATTTATTAACACAGTAATAATGGACATAAGTAATAATATTCTTTTCATAGTGGCAACTCCTAAACTTCTTCTTGACTTAAGAATATTAAAAGGCTCATATTTGGCAAGAAAAGATTAAAATGAAATGGGTTTTAGTCTTACACGTCTGAATTTAAGAGGTTTTATCGCTTATTTATAATCCGCGTTAATCAGCGTAATCTACCAATAAATTCGTCATTCTTCTTACTCTGAGGAAAATAAAAAGAATAATTATTTTTGCTTCTTAAAGTGAACCATAGCAAGCAGTTGAGTTTCTCTACAAAAGTTCTGTATCTCTTCCTAAATAAATATAAATTGTTATATAGAGGGAAGTTGCCAAGTTTGTTAATAATTTGAGTTAAAATATCGTTGCTTGACAAGATAAATCACTTCAATAAACTTTACCTTACCCACTTAAAAGAAGAGTTTGCCTTTGAGTGGAGAAACCATAAATAATTGTGGATAAGTTAATTGTTCACTTTTAGTATAATTAAATAAATACTTAGTAATTATAGCTTTAGCCTATAACTATGGTGTATTGTACAAAAACTAATAGTTGTCCACACCGTGTGGATAACATAATAATAAATTTGAAACAAAAGGTAGCTATGGATCAAGACATTTGGCAAAATATTTTAGATGAATTAGAAGATCATGTCGCTAAGCAGAGTTTTGATACTTGGTTTAGTGAGACTCAATTAGTCAAATTTGAGGATGAGACTCTTTTTATAATGACTCCCACCAAAGTAGCGTCTGAGTTTTTGAATAAAAACTATGCTACAATGATCTCAGAGGTCGCGTTTAATCTTTATCAAAGAAAGTTTGAAATCAGGTTTTTCAACGATGATGCCTCATTAAAGAAAAGACCTACCCAGAAAAATAAAAAAAGCGGTCTTGGAGATTCCTATGATTTGCCACCATTAAATGAATATTATACATTTGAACAATTTGTGGTCGGCAAAAACAACAATTTTGCTTATTCTGCAGCTATGGCAGTAGCAGAGTCACCCGGTTCAACTTACAATCCCCTCTTTATTTATGGTGAATCAGGCATGGGGAAGACCCATCTTATGCAAGCTGTTGGGCATTATCTATTGCAAGTTGATAAGAATAAAACTATTTATTATATTAGCTCTGAAGAATTTACTAATCAGATGATTGAATCTATTCGTGGAAATAGTATGATGGCTTTCCGTCAGAAGTTTAGACATGTTGATGTTCTCTTAGTGGACGATATTCACTTCTTGGCTCGGAAAGAAGGAACTCAAGAAGAGTTTTTCCATACTTTTAACGCTCTTCTTGCTTCTAAGAAACAGATTATTCTGACCAGTGATCGTCCTCCTAAAGATATTTCTGATCTGGAAAATAGATTAGTTACCCGGTTTGAATCAGGCTTGATAGCGGATTTAAAGAACCCTGATTTTGAAACGCGCGTAGCTATCTTGAAGAAAAAAGCTGATAATCAGAACATCGAACTTCAATCTGATATTTTTGAGTATATAGCTCATGGGATTAAGAGTTCTGTAAGGGCTTTAGAAGGGTCTTTAATCAGAATCTTAGCTTATGCGTCGTACAATAGACTTAATCTTTTGGATATCACTAAACCTATGGTGTTGGATATTTTAGGTGATATGATTACGGATAAACCAAAAGATATTACGATGGATGCAATCACTGATAAAGTGTGTAAATTCTATAACATTACGCGTAAACAGGTAATGGATAAAACCCGTGTTAAGAACATATCTTTTCCACGACAAGTTGCAATGTACCTGATTTGCTTACTTATTCCTCAGATATCGCTGAAAGATGTAGCTGTCTATTTTAATCGGAAAGATCATACCACTGTCTTGCATGCCAAACGCATGATTGATAATAAATTCAATAAAGATAATGATTTGCGAATAGATTTAGAAACGCTGATTAAAGAACTAAAGAATTGATAATTTGAATTAATAACTGTTTAATTCCCTGAAAAGGATAAAATAATTTAGCCCAGGGTCTCATTCTGTTTGCAGAATTGACCCTGGGTACGATTCTACCCCCAGTATTGCCCCATTCCTCAGGAATAGGGCAAGTTTAATTGGTACATTTTAACTATTTTCTCTGAGAATCAAAAAAAACTTGACTAATTTTAGCAGTCTGAAAATATGTTTGCTAATAAGAGATTTTTAACACATAAATAAATTTAAAAAATGGAGAGATTAAGATGATACTTAAACCTATTGATGATCGTGTAGTTATTAAGTTAGATCAAAAACCAACAGAGAAGAAAGTCGGTAATTTATATATTCCAGATAGTGCAAAAGAAAAACCACAAATGGGAGAAGTTATTGCAGTTGGTAATGACAAAGAGTTACAAGAAATTGTAAAAGTAGGTGATGTTGTACTTTATGCTAAATATGGCGGTAATGAAGTTGAATTAGATAATGAAAAGTACCTTATTATTTCACGTACAGATATTTTGGCGATAGTGGAGTAAATATGATTGAAGTAACTGAAGCCAACTTTGCTGAAGTTGTAGAGAAGTCTGAAATGCTTGTGCTAGTTGACTTTTGGGCACCCTGGTGTGGTCCTTGCAAAGCCTTAGCACCTACTATTGATAAAATAGAAAAAGAGTATGAAGGACAACTTAAAGTAGTGAAAGTCAATATTGATGAATCTCCAGGGTTAGCCGGAAAGTTCTCAGTAATGTCTATTCCTACTGTTATCTTGTTCAAAGATGGACAGGTTAAAGAACAGTCCATAGGATTAGTTAACAAATCTAAATTATCTAAGAAGATTCAACCATATTTGTAAAGCCAGAACTTTCAATTAACAATTGAAGAGAATTATAGGGGTATCCATATTTTGGGTACCCTATTTTATTGGGATTACGGATGCCCACATTCGTATTCATTCACTCTCTTTTACGAGGACAGCGGATGCCAAAATAGAGAGCTCTTCAAATCCCCTATTTCCCAGTCTTCTCCAACTGCTTCTTCTTCAACTTTTCCCACCACTCCAACCTCTTTTGAATATCTTTCTCAAATCCGAAGGGAGATGGTGTGTAAAAAGCTGTTTCTTCTAATTGATCAGGGAAATATCTTTGGTAGTGGTAACCATAGTCATAATCATGCGAATATTTGTACCCTTCATTATAACCTAAATCTTTCATTAATTTGGTAGGAGCATTGCGAATATGCATCGGAACGCCCAGGTGAGAAGTCTTGACTGCTAACTCTTTAGCACTATTATAGGCTTTGTAAACAGCATTACTCTTAGGAGCAGTCGCCAAATAGACAACTAATTGAGAAAGTGCAGTGTTAGCTTCCGGCATGCCCAGAAAATGCACAGCTTCTTTACAGGCAATAGCCTGTGTAATAGCATTGGGGTCTGCTAAACCAACATCTTCTGTGGCAAATCTTACCAATCTTCTCACAATATACATTGGCTTTTCACCAGCTTCTAACATTCTTGCCAACCAATAAAGTCCGGCTTGTGGGTCGCTGCCGCGTAATGATTTATGCAAGGCAGAAATCACATTGTAATGCTCTTCTCCATCTTTATCATATACCATACTCTTTTGTTGCAGAATAGTCTCAACTTGCGTAATATCCAAAGTTTCCAGATTACCATAACCACGAAGCATGTCTAAGTTGTTCAAGGCTTTTCTGCCATCTCCACCGGATATTTGGATTAAATATTCAATAACTTCTTCTTTTAATTCAGGAAGATAAAGCTCCTTCGCTTTTAAAATTAATTCTTTAATATCATTGTTATCCAGAGAATCAAGAACAAAGACGGTACAGCGCGAAAGCAAAGCAGGAATCACCTCAAAAGAAGGGTTTTCGGTTGTGGCGCCCAGCAGAATGATAGTGCCGGACTCCACATAAGGCAGAAACGCGTCTTGTTGCGATTTGCTAAATCTATGAATCTCATCAATAAAGAGAATAGTCTGCTCGCGGGTAAGATTAAACTTCTGCTCCGCTTCTTGCATTACCTGCTTCACCTCTTTAATCCCGGTTAAAACAGCACTAAACTGAACAAATTCACGATTTGTGTTATTCTGAATAATCTTGGCAATAGTAGTTTTACCACAGCCGGGTGGACCCCACAAGATAATGGATTTGAGGTTATCATTCTCAATCATTTTGGTAAGCATAGATCCGGGATAAAAGAGATGTTGCTGTCCAATAATCTCATCTATCTGCTGCGGTCTCATCTGTTCAGCTAAAGGGATATTTGTTTCCATAGTTTTAGTACCCAAGACCTAAGTCTAAGCCTTCTAAATCAGGGTTATTTAGCATTCTAGTTAAGAGTTTGGTCAGCTCTTCTATCCGAAATTCTTCATTCTCTGCCATGCCCAAACCACCGGCACGATGTGGACTCATGATCACATTATCAAGAGTATGGAAAGGGTAATTTGCCGGAGGTGTATTCTTTCTATCTGCTTCGGAAATAGGGTAGTTGTACCACACATCAAGAGCAGCCCCGGCTATTCTTTTCTCATTAAGAGCACTAAATAGGGCAGACTCTTCCACTGTGGAAGCACGACCCACATTAATAAAGTAGCAGCTTGGTTTCATTCTGGCAAATACAGCCTGGTCAAACACTTGCTTAGTCTCTTCTGTAGCCGGGAGAATATTAATAACAATATCGTAATTCTCCACAATGTTAGGCAGATCAGCAAGAAAATAAACACCTTGTTCTGCATCTAAATTATTGCGTTTAATCTTATCAATCACGATTTGATAGGGCTCCAAAAATGAAGCCAGTAGCTTGCCAATATGACCAAAGCCACAGATTAGAATCCTCTTCTGATAGAGTAGGGTAGAGGGGTTTATGCCATATCTGAACGACCAATCGTGGGTGCGAAACTCTCTATCACCCTGAATAATATGCTTTATCCCGGTGAGTAGCATAGCCATCACGGTCTCGGCAACTACACGTGAATTATGATGAATATTAAAGACTTTAATGTCAGGATACTTTTGCAACAAGACTCTTGTTTCTTCGGGAATCCCCACAAAAGGAACAATTAAATATCTCAAATTTGGCGCGATACTTAGCTTTTCTTTAGTTGGATAAGCAAGAACCAAAACTTCAATATCACCGGGTATCTTTTTGCTTACTGTGATTCTGTGTGAATCTCCCAGAACAGTTTGCAATCTGTTCTCTAGATCATATTCGTTTTCGCGATAATAGTGAGTTTTAAGCTGTTTCACTGATCTCCCTTTTTTTTCTATAATAACAGAATACGCCACCAGCTAAGATTATGATAGATAATAGAATACCTGCTAAGGATAACTTTGTGCTTAGATAATAACTGTCAGGAGCAAACACCATTTCTAAGGTTTTTGTTCCGGCAGGAAGCTTTACACCTCTCAGAATATGGTTCACAGGGTAAATCTCAGTTTCTATGCCATCGACAAAGGCTTTCCAGCCGGCAGGGTAATAAATTTCACTCACCACTAAGAAGCCAGCGTTGGTTAAATCATTAATTGCGAAAGAGACTTTATGCATATAGTCTTCTTGGGGGAGTTGTACAACTCTGCCCATGCCTAAGTCTCCTGCGAAGCCTAAATCAGATTCTACAATAGCCAGTTGACGTGGTCTGAATTGAGGATTGTTTAAAAAGTCAATTCTCTCATCTGAGTTTTCTATAACTTTAAGTTCATTCACAAACCACGCTCTTTCTAAAGCCTCTTGATTGAAGTAAAGTCCGACAACCTTATTATCTTTTTTGATAGTAGCTAAAGGTGATTCGCCTATATTCTCTTTTGTGATAAAGAACTTAGTATTCAGCATATTAATCACATTTAAGTTCATGGCGTTATTAAGTACATCATTGTAGCGTTGTAACTTAGCTCCATGATAACCACCAATTGATTGCAGGTGTGAAGCCCAAGAGACATCGTTGACATTATCCACTGAGAAGATACGGTAACTACCTGTCGGATAATTTTTATGCAGATATTTATCAATCCCGTTCATTGGTAGTTCTTGATTTTTCTTGCTTGGCGTGAGATTCTTGAAGTAAGCATTATTTACCACGGCAATGTCTGTTAATAAGGCAAGTCCGATTAAAATCATAAACAACTCTTTGGATAACATTCTTTTGGAGTAAAAAAAGATTAAACCAATGCCCAGAGCTAGGAAGAAGAGTCCGTTGCGAACAGAATGAACTGTCAGATTAAGACGATTGCTCATCAAATTATCGATGTGATTATTAAGCTCTGCTCCCGGCGGGTAGTTCTGAAACTGGGCTATTTCGGCTCCTGAAACAAACTTCATCCCCTTGAAAATAGATGAGCCGGTAACAGTATTAACCATGAAAAGAGCGATTACAACGATGAGAGCCAGTTTCATTACTTTACTGAATTTATCATTACCAACGCTTTTTAAAACCTCTTTTAAGCCAATAGCAGCCAGTGGAATAAGAAGCAGTTGAGCAATTACGAGATGTGTTGCCGGCACCCTAAACTTATTGAATCCGGGCAGATAATCATGGAGTAAGTTCGAGACAAGAGGGAAATATTTACCGAAAGACATTATTACAGCAACTAAGATGCCTATGCCAAATATCTTGGTATATTTATCTTTAGATAAAAACAGGGCTAAGATGGCTAAGAGCAAGATGATAACTCCGGCATAATGATACGCTTGGGTAAAGCTCATCCAACCCCAATAATCTTGATTTATTCCGCCAAAGAAGTTAGGGAAAACAAGAGATATTAGCTCAGCAGGGTGCATTGACCAGCCCTGAGCATACTCTTTGGTAAGTCCTGTTTCGCCTCCGCGCATAGAAAATTCGGCATATTCCAGATTGGAAAGATGAGGATTGGCAACAGCGAGAGCTGCAATTCCTACCCCTATGATTAAGAGAAGAGTAAATAAAGCGAAGGCTTTACTCTCTTTGCTTCTGATACTTACCACTAGTTCGTAAATCCAGAAGATTCCTAAAAACAAGAAGAAATAATAGGTGATTTGGAGATGATTAAGTCTTAATTGGGTTATTAACGCTACAATAAAAAAGCCTAAACCTAACAGATTTTTCTTATCTTTAAGATAAATAAAAGCATAGAGTAGCCATGGCAACACCATAATTGCCTGAAACTTAGTGTTATGTCCCATTTCGATCAGAGCTACGAAATGAGAAGAGATTGCAAAAGCTAAGCCTAAAAATGTTGACGTAAGTGTACCCATTTTTAGGTATTTAAGCAAGAAGAAAGCTCCTAATGCTCCTAATATCAAGAATGACAGCTTCCAGTTTATCACTGAATTTATCGACATGATAGCATTATTAATGTAGGGGTATTTAGTAGGGAAACTGATTAAATAGTTTGGCATCCCGGAAAAGATATTGCTGTTCCACAAGGCAGGATCTGAATGTGTTTTGTTATATTCAATAGATTCGTTGGCAGTAGCTTTCCATTGGTTAGTATCGTGTGCAATAGGTTCATAGCCTAAGAAACCTAATTTGAAGAACATTACGGAGAGAAAAACCACTATTATAGCTATTCCTATCCATTTGTATTTCAAGAGGTTATCATCAAGATTAGCTTTTTTAAGCGATATCTCTGTCGCCTGTTTATTGCCTTTAATTCTTTTTACCGGCTTAGCCATTAACTTACCTCCCAGTCACAGAAGTTAATAATTACTAATTGATTCTGCTCGGTTAGTTTACCATCAGGACAATCATAATTAGCGAATTTCTCTACCCTATCATCTTCGACTAAGTTTCTCTCTAACATTTTACTGCCTTCATCCCAATTTAATTCAGGATGAAACTGCACGCCCCAAATTGGGAAATCTTTCCACTGAAACGCCTGTATTTTGATATTATCATTAGAGGCAATTACTTTGAAAGAGCTATCAAGGTTAACCACTTCATCAAAGTGAGATTGCATAAAATAAGGGTTTTTAATGCCTTTGAAAAGAGGATTGTCCACAATCTTTATCTTAGTGAACCCAAATTCAGGAGTCTTGGCTGCCACGCAACTGTCATCGCTACCTAAGAGTCGGGCTAACATTTGATGACCATAACAGATGCCTAAGATGGGCTTACCGGTAAAGACAAACTCATTGATTACGCTAAACACATCAGCTTGCTCAATATGCTGGGTGGAAGCGGATAACTCGGAACCTGATATGATTAGCCTATCATACTTTGTGTAATCTAAATTTAAGTTATTATCGAATATCCTTTTGAAAGCATACTTGTAATTATCTTGGAGAACCCTCTCTATAC
>JBAYZI010000002.1:0-58410 GCA_041672585.1 Cloacimonadales bacterium (SeqCode)
CTCATAATAGGTGGTTGAATCACCGGAACCAACGCCATATAGGAATAGGCGGCAATAGCAATGGCGCCGAGTAAATGCGGAGCTAATTTAGACGATATATAAATCGAAGTTGGACCGTCTGCGCCTCCAATAATCCCGATTGAAGCAGCTTCCATCACATTGAATCCTAAGAGGAGTGAACCGATAAAGGTAATAAAGATACCCGCCTGGGCTGCAGCTCCGATTAAGATTAGTTTGGGGTTAGCAATTAACGTTGAGAAGTCTGTCATGGCACCAATACCAAGGAAGATTAGAGGGGGGTAATATCCCTTACTAACTCCCAGATAGAGATAGTATAAAACAGAACCTTCGTCATAGACGCCTTGTCCTTGCAATGCAACTCCGGGAATGTTTCCTATTAAGATACCAAATCCGATAGGAACTAAGAGGAGTGGTTCATGTCCTTTAGCAATTCCTAGATAAAGGAATCCCAAGCCTATGATTATCATCCCAATATAGCCCCAACTAAGATTATAAAATGCTGTAGTTTGGAAGAAGTTTATAAATTCTGCCATTCCTAATCTCCTAACAGAATAAGAGCTTCATCTTCTTGAACAGCTTGACCTTTAGTAACTAATACTTTCGTAACTGTTCCGGAGTAAACCGAAGAAATTTCAGATTCCATTTTCATAGCTTCTAAAATGAGTACCGGTTGGTCAGCAGTGATCTTATCGCCCACTTTTACTAAGATATCAAAGACAGTTCCGGGAATAGGAGCAACTACACTTTTAGTGCCTGCAGGAGCAGGAGTAGCAGTAGGTGCTGCTTGTGGTATTGGAGTAGATCTTTTTGGCTCTTTAATTTTAGTTTTAGGAGCAGGAGCTACTGCAACTTGATCGAATTTGACCTTAAATAAAGGATCATTCTCTTGAACTGCTGCTCTCTCTTTAACAAAGATCTCTTCAATAACTCCGGCTTCAGGAGTTTCAATATCAGATTCCATTTTCATTGCTTCCAAAACAACGACAGTCTCGCCTTTTTCAACCCTATCTCCAACTTTTTTCTTGATGGAAAAGATGACACCCGGGATGGGAGCTTTTACTGAACCATCACCAAAATCAACAAATAACTGAGGAGCGTCAGGAGACTCTTTAACAGTTCTTGTGATTTTAGGAACCGGATTATGAGAATCTTCTTCAAATTCTACCAAGAAAACATTGCCATTGACTTCGACTTTGGCATGTTCTGCATCAAAGGTGATTATTTTCGCATCATAATTCTCACCGTTTATTTTCATTTTATAACTTTTCATTATTTCTTCCTCTCTATATTTTTGTTATAGATTTTATTAGGCATATCCAACTTTGCTGAAGCACTCCACATATTTACCGGAGTGCGACTGAAGGTCATTTGAATTTTAACTCTCTCTTCAACTAATGATATATGCTTATGTAGAGCTGTAACCACAGCTACAATGGCATTAGAGCTTATCGATCCTGAGGGAGCGGTTATCTTACCAATCGGTGAATCTACTGTTGTTGTTGCAGGTTTCTTTTTTTCAGATTTCGTAACTTTAACAACTTTTGCTCTATCAAGATGTCGTAGTTGTTCAATTATAAAGCTGATTAACAACAAACTAAAGAACACAACCAAAGTGCCTACTAAAGTGATACTTCCGCCGAATTTCATAGTTTTGCCTACAAATTCTGAGAATTTTTCAACTATTGTAACTGGCTCAATATTAAGTTCTTTTAGGGGTATTAAGTCCCAAACACGACTCTGTGTCGGATGGATTCCAAATTCAGGGTGTGCTTCGCTATATGCAGTTAATTCAGAAGCTAACATTGCCTTTAGGTTTTTTATGGGCATACTTATACTGTCAGCCACAGCTCTGATTGTGTAATTATCAGTAATCGTGAGTTGATTATCTTTGCCTGATTGATGATAGATTATTTTGGCATCTTCAAAAGCAAAGATATTTCCCATTACTAAAAGTAGAAGCAGTACTAATAACGTTTTATTTTTTATCATTGTACTCTCCTATAAAGGAATGTTTCCATGCTTGCGAGGCGGATTTGAATCTTTCTTGTTGGCACACATTTCAAAAGCTCTGATAATCCTGAAGCGAGTTCGGCTCGGTTCAATGATATCATCAATATATCCTTTTTTGGCTGCATTATAAGGATTAGCAAACATCTCTCTATATTCATCTTCTTTCTGCTTTAAAGCAGCTTTAGGATCATCAGATTCCATTGCTTCTTTACGGAATATAACTTCCACAGCACCACCTGGTCCCATCACAGCAATCTCTGCTGAAGGCCAAGCATAAACCATGTCCGCTCTCATATGACGACTATTCATCACACAATAAGCTCCACCATAGGCTTTTCTCAAGATAACAGTGATTCTGGGAACTGTAGCTTCAGCAAAAGCATAAAGCAACTTAGCACCGTTTCTAATAATACCATTATGCTCTTGACTTGGTCCGGGTAAGAAGCCGGGAACATCTTCTAAGACTAAGATAGGAATGTTGAAAGCATCGCAGAATCTGACAAATCTAGCTGCTTTAGTAGAAGCATTAATATCTAAGGTTCCGGCGAGAACTTTTGGCTGATTTGCTACAACACCAACAGAATAGCCGTTGAAGCGACAAAAGCCGATAATTATGTTCTGAGCAAAGTTACGGGAAACTTCTAAAAACTCGTTCTCATCTGCTAACTCTTGAATAACATCTAACATATCGTAAGGCTTGTTAGCATTTGCAGGAATAAGATCGTTAAGTTTATCACATGCTCTATCTATTGGGTCAGCATTTGGGAAATAAGGAGGTTCATCCATATTGTTAGAAGGAATATAACTTAATAACTTCTTGATTAATAATAAAGTCTCTTCTTCATTCTCTGTAACGAAATGAGTAACACCACTCTTGGTTGCATGAGTCATTGCTCCACCAAGCTGTTCGGTTGTAACATCTTGATTAAGAACAGACTTCACAACTTTAGGTCCGGTTACAAACATATAGCTGTTCTTCTTGTCCATCATCACAAAGTCTGTTATAGCAGGTGAATAAACAGCTCCACCAGCACAAGGTCCTAAGATTGCTGAAATCTGAGGAACGACTCCGGAAGCCATTACGTTTCTGTAGAATATCTCGGCATAGCCGGCAAGAGCATCAACGCCCTCTTGAATTCTTGCTCCACCTGAGTCATTTAAGCCAATGACAGGAGCACCCATTTTAATAGCCATATCCATAATTTTACAGATTTTCTCTGCATAAGTTTTTGATAAAGAACCACCTAAGACCGTAAAGTCTTGGGAGAAAATATAGACTAATCGACCATTAATAGTGCCACACCCTGTGATGACTCCATCACCGGGATGAATGCTATCTTGCATGTTGAAATCATGGCAATTATGCTCGACGAACATGTCAAACTCTTCAAAACTTTTGGGGTCTAGAAGGTTATTGACTCTTTCGCGAGCAGTTAGTTTTCCCTTAGCGTGTTGGGTATCAATTCTTTTTTGCCCACCACCTTGTTCAGCCTCGGTTCGTTTAAGTCGCAATTCAGTAATTTGTTTTTCTGTGCTCATTAATCCTCCGGGATTATCTTTTTTTAATTATTTTGTTTAATAAATTATCCATTTTCATATCTAATATTCTACTGCCTAATATAATAACTTTAAAATTTTGTAAATAAAAAACTTTACTTATTCTGTTAATCTAGAAATTATGGATTAACTATGTCTTAAGTGGAGTATTTATGCCTGCCTATTTTGTCAAGATTATACCTGTATTAATTATGTTTTGTTTAGGATTTATCAGTAAAAAACTGAAAGTATTCACTAGTAAAGATGCAGATAGGTTTCTACAACTTGTTCTTAATGTTACTCTTCCGGCACTTACCATCGTCTCACTTACTAATTTAAAATTAGATTTAAATTTACTCTATTTAATTTTATTTCCTCTGGCTATAGTTTTGATTACATTCATACCAGCAAATTATATTACAAATAAACTAAAAGTTTCAACAAAAACTAAAGGTAGTTTCCTAATTGGTTCTTTAATTATAAATACAGGTTTCGTCTCCACTTTCATTTATGCTTTCTATGGAGAAGCTGCTTTTGGCTATTATTCTCTGTTTGATTTGGGAAACTCCTTCATGATTTACATCTTTGCCTACTTTCAGGCAATCAGGTTTAGTTGTAAAGGAAAATCTCAACTTCCTTTGTTAAAGATGCTCTCCTTGCCTCCACTCTGGGGTATTGGCATCGGATTAATTATTAATATGTTATCGTTGGAACTGAATCCTTTAATGCTCGAAACCTTAAATTATATCGGAATGCCTACGATGCCTTTGATGATATTTTCCCTGGGAATCTACTTTCAGCCGCGAATTGCTAACTTTAAATTAACACTTGGAGTGCTCTCTTTGAGAATGTTGTTGGGATTTGGTTTAGGAATGCTGATTGTTGAGTTGTTTAAGTTAGAACAGCCAATTTCTGATATTGTTATTCTCTGTTCAGCTGCTCCGGTTGGTTTTAATACCCTTATCTTTTCTGAATTAGAAGAGTTGGATAAAGAATTTGCCGCGACGATAGTTTCTTTTTCAATTCTTATCTCGCTTATCTTTATTTTTGGATATTCCTGTTTTAGGTTGGGATAAAAGTCATAATAGTGGAAGATTTGCAAGGCAAAAAATATTGACATAAACAATAACCGGGATGCTTGGGTTGGCAAGTGAAGTTGCACTTCTGCAACCTAATGGAGGAAGCGTTAGCGACCAATTCTCCAAAACTATTCACTTAGGGAGCATACTCAATTATTGTTATGTCAATACATGTTTAAATTATCTTCAACAATTTTTCTACAAGCTATATAGAATGCTCTCCAGTTGATATATTACATTACCAAATCTCGGTTTGACAAGAGAAAAGATTTAGTCAGAGAGCATTGTAAATAATCCAGTTATTCAAAAATCTTACACTTTCTATAATTGCATTGTTAGTTCCATAATTTATTATTTTGTCTAAACATAGTTTGAGTTGCTTCTAAAGAACTATGAATAGCATAGATATAAGCTTGAAAAACATCATGAGAAAAGAAAATGAAACTAATGAACTAGTATGATACAGCATGTCGGTGTAAACGAATTTTACACGTGTAAACAGCTAGTTTATTAGCGAAAGTTGGGAGTCCACTCAGAAGATGGATTTAGCTCCTGTAGATAATAGTTGGTGAAGCCTAATTGTTCCAGAGCTTTGACAGCTGTTTGGTATTCAGCGGAAGTGATAGGACGGTTTATCTCGGGGAACTCATTGCTTCTGAAGGTAGGGTAATACTGGGCTAATAAACTAATGGTAATACCTAATCCCAAGTTATCAGCCAACCATGTTAAAATCGCTTCTGCTCCTGTAATATCATTAGGTAGAACTAAGATTCTGATTAAGCTTCCCATCCACGCCAAATCATCTTCTACCTTAAGAGAACCTACTTGCCTAAACATCTCTTTAATAGCAGCTGAAGCTACTTCTCTATAAGAGCCTATCTGAGAATATTTCAAGGCATTAGCATTGTCCCAATAACGGAAATCAGCAAGATAAATATCGACTAATCCTTCCAGCTTTTTTAGGGTCTCAACTGATTCATAGGAGTTCGTATTCCACACTATAGGCAAGTCTAAACCTTCTTTCTTAACCTGTTCTAAGACAGGAATAAGCATGTCTGAATAGGGCGTAGGGGAGACTAGATTAATGTTAACAGCTCCTTGTTCTTTTAGTGAGAAGAAGATATCTCTTAACTCTTCAGGGGTGATTAGAGAGCCACTTCCCAGAGCTGATATCTTGTAGTTTTGGCAATAACAGCAGTGTAAATTACAGTGGGAAAAGAAGACGGTTCCGCTGCCTTTAGCACCTACCAAGATAGGTTCTTCACCAAAATGAAGTTGGGCTAAATTAATCTTTAATTCTGCCGGTGCCTGACAAATTCCTATAGTGTCAATTCTGTTGACACCACATTTGTGCGGACAAACGAAGCATAGTTTGTTCATAAATATCTCCATTTAACAATTAGTAATTAGCAATTAGCAATGAGCAATTAGAAGAAAAAAGGTGGATGCCGATTTTTCGGCGGGGTGAGGTCTTAAATCCCGAAGGGATGGAATATACTAGCAAGGGGTGTAAACCCCTTGATGATAAAAAATCAGACAATAACCCTGAAAGGGTGACATATAATCCATTCTCTGAAAAAGCAAGGAGATGTCAAGCGACATCTCCTTATTATTACAAGATTACCTCTTATTTATAAGCATAATCTAGATATATCTTATTATTCTGTTTAGAGAGTTTTATGTTTCTTCTTGGCAGCCAAGCTTATCATAGCCGGCAAGATGTAGAGAGTAAGCAACATTGAACTTACAACACCACCGATAGTAACAAGTCCCATTCCTCTTCTCATTTCAGCACCGGAACTACCGATACCCATTGCCATTGGAAGCATACCAATCACAATTGAGAGAGAAGACATGATAATAGGTCTAAGTTTAGCAGTACATGCATCAACTAAGGCTGCTCTGATTCTCAGACCTTGTTTGCGTAGTTGATTATAGTAGTCAAGAATCAGAATACCATTATTCACCACAATACCGATCAACATCATAATAGCCAATAGCGAAATAATATTGAAAGGAGTACCTGTAGCGAACATAATCAACGCAACACCAATCAGACCCAGTGGAAGAGTAACAAGAATGAGCAATGGTTGAGCAAAGCTTTCTAAGATAGCGGCTAAGAGCATAAAGGTAAGTAAAATAGCAAGAAGCATAGCCTTACCCATATCTTTATTAGTGTCGCCCATCATTTGAGACATTCCACCCCATTTGAGAGTAACATTGCCTGTATCCATACCATCGATTATCTCTTCTATTTGATTTTGCAGTCTTCCTGTGGTATAGCCCGGAGCGTTACCTGCACTGATTTGAATAGCTTGGAACTTATCTCTTCTTTGAAGTTGATTATAAGCATCTCTTTCAGCAATAGTAACAACTTGTCCTACTGTGAATTCAGCACCCCTGCCATTTGTAAGAGGAATACTCATAATATCACTGCTACTAGTAACATCTTTATCATCCATAGTAACTAAGATATCATAATCTTGGTTATTTTCGGTTAATTCCGAGTTTCCCATACCTTCAACTGCATATCTTAAAGCGACTGCAATTTCGGCAGTAGTGATACCATAGTTAGAAAGTTGTTCACGATTAGGTTCAACTATAAACTCTTTTTTACCGGGTTTATAACTTGCTTCAACATTAATTAAGCCTTCAATTTTCTTCATTTCTTTTTGAATTTCATTACTTATCGGAATTAATTCGTCCATGCTCTGTCCTAACAAGTAGAATTCAATAGGTGCTCCACCTCTACCACCACCCATACTAGAAGTGGTTTGAATGCTTACTTTAGCATTAGGAATAGAAGCACATTGACGCGTTAATACCTGAGCTACTTCTTCAGAAGATAACTCTCTCTCGTCTGTTTCACTAAGTGTAAGAGTGAGCTGAGCTAAGTTAAGTCCTGTATCTAAGCTACCAAGTGTGCCTAGTTTTACAGTTGTCATTTTCACATCATCACGAGTCTTAACGATATCTAAAACATCATTGACTGTTTGTTTAGTTGAATCTAGATTGTAGCCTTGAGGCAGTTCAATATTTATTTGTAAATATCCTTCATCCATGGTTGGCATGAACTCCATACCAATTTTAGGGAAGAGCGAGACACTAAAAACTAACAATCCGGCTGTCAGTAATAAAATAAAAGTAGAGATTGATTTCTTATCAATAATAGCATGGAGAGTTCTGCCATAATTTTTTTCCATTCTTGTCATCCAAGCTTCAACAATTGCGCCAAACTTAGATTTCTTAGGGTTTTCCGGAATAATCAGGGAGGCCAGCATAGGAGTAATAGTGAATGATGCTATAAGTGAGAATATTGTTGCATAGGTAACAGTTAGAGCAAATTGGATAAAGAATCTGCCTGCCATACCTGCCATATTAGCGATTGGTAAGAACACCATCACGTTAGTAAGTGTGGAAGCGACCACTGCTACAAATATCTCAGCAGAACCTTTATCTGCAGCGTCTTTTCTATTTTCACTCATATTCTTGTGTCTGAATATGTTTTCAATCACAATCACAGAGTTGGTAACAATAATACCCACTGAGGTTGAGAGAGCCATCAGTGTCATAATGTTCAAAGTGAAACCTGACAAATAGGCTACGCCAACGGTAGCAATAATAGAGAAAGGCATAGAGAGTCCAACGATGATTGTGGAACGCCAGTCATGCAAGAAGAAGAGAAGAATTAAGCCTGTAAAGAGTACACCCAACAAAATGTTCATCAAGGTATCTTTTACCGATGATTCAGTAAATTCTGATTTATCTGTTGTTACGGTTAGGTTCATATTGGCAGGCAAATCTTTTTCTATTTCCGGAATTAACTGCTTAGCTAATTTAGCTATCTCAACAGCATTTCCTTCTTTACTTTTAATTAAGGAAAGCTGTACCACATTATCACTAACTTCCTGCTTTTCAGCATCATAGAGCATAGCACTTTGATTAACTTTTAAGAAAGTATCTTCAATCCTGGCTATCTGACCTAGTTTTTTATACCCATGAGCGGTAGGAATCTCTATATTTTCAATCTCGGCAATACTATTAAATTTACTCTCAAATTTTACAGTGAAATTTTGGTTAGTATATTCAAAAGAACCTGAAGGCAAGTTAAAGTTATTGGCTGCTAAGATTTGACTCACTTGAGCTAACGATATATTATTAGCTTTCATCTCTTCTCTATTGAAGATTATCTGAATCTGTCTTTCATTACCACCAATAATATCTACCTTGGCAATACCTTTAAGTTGAGCAAATCTATCTTTCAAAACATTGTCTGCATATTCAAAGAGCTCTATTCCGGAAGCACTTCCCGAAAGCACAATATCCATGATTGACTGAGCACTAATGTCAATCTTATCAATGATTGGATCATCAGCATCAGCCGGCAAATCATTCACAATAGCAGCTACTTTATCAGCAATTTCCTGCTTTGCAATCTCCACATCTTTAGTAAGATTAAAGAAAACAATGATAATACTGGCATTATCTATCGAGTAGGTCTGCATATAATCTATTTCAGAAACGGTGCTAATCTCATCTTCAAGTTTTTTACTTATCTGAGTCTCTACATCTTGAGGACCTGCTCCACTGTAAATAACTCGGACTGTAACTATGGGTATATCTACGGCAGGCATTAAGTCCAAAGACATACTTGTGTACCCAATGATACCTAATACTACAAATAAGAGTAGTATCATGGTCATCATGATAGGTCTATTTATTGATATTTTTGATAGGGACATTTATATATTCTCCTATTTAATTATCTTGATTAATGAGTTATCTGACACATAATGTGCACCTTGAGTGATTAAGATATCTCCTTCGTTTACGCCACTTGCTATTTCTACTTTTCCATTAAGACTTCTAGCAATTTGAACCTCTTTCCTCTGTGCCTTATCTCCATTCTTTACGAAAACAAAGTCCTTGCCATTATCAGAGACAACATATTGGCTCTCTATAGCGATAGAATTGGTTGTATATACTTCAATTTTGATATCGGCAGTAACACCGATTTTTACATCTTCATGTTTATTGGAAAAGAGAATATCTACGATAAAGGCGTTTGTATCAAGATCAATAGCAGAAGAAACTTTATCTACTTTACCGTTAAGCGTAATATCACTCCATTTGGCTGTAGCCTTCTGACCTTTTTTAATATTTCTAATCTGGCTTTCTGGAACATAGATTCTAGCCCTATAACAACTAGTATCAACTACTTGGAAAAGCTTCTGGCCGGGAGTAATTACATCGCCAACTTCAGAATACATAATGCTGATTATGCCACTAATAGGAGCTTCCACATTCAGAATCTTGTTAATAGTTCCTAAATTACTCTTAGCTACTTCATATTGAACTTTAACTTGGTCTAAATCTTGTTGGGAAATAGCACCTGATGCAAATAAATTCAGCATTCTATTATAGGTGCTTTCGGCTAAATCATGAGCTTCTTTGACTTGAGCAAATTGACTGGCAGGAACATCAGTAGGAACAGTTATAACTACATCATCTGCTTTGACTTTAGCATTAACATCTTTAACGATTGATTCAATTCTGCCGGCGATGGAAGAGGTTACTGTACTCTCTTTTAACCCTTTTAACTTACCGGGGAAAGAGAGACTTTGAGAATAATTATCCTTTTGCAATGTTTCTATTTTAACAGGAATACCTTCACGAGCATGAATCTGTTCCATATTTTCACTTTTCACTAGCTCTTTTTTGCCACCACAACCCACCATTGCTAACAGTGAGGTACTTAATATTAGTAAAGTTAATCTTTTAACCATGATTTCTCCTTATGATCTAAAATCTACACCCATAGCTTTAAGTAAACCTTCATAAGATTCTGTTAAGCTATAGATGGCTGATATATAATTTAATTGTGCTTGATTATAACTAAGTTGTGCACCTTGAACTTCAAGATAAGTTCCCAGTTGATTAGCATATCTTTGTTCGGCGATATTCAATCCACGAGTTGCTAAAGCACGATTCTTCTTAGCTGTTTCTAAATTTTTATTATCTTTTTCTAAAGTAAGAAAGTAATTTCTAATCTCTAATTTAATATTATCCTGCAATTGAGAATTCTCTATTTGGGCAGAAGTAAGTTGATGCTTGTATTCACGCACTTTGTTAGTATTTTTAAAACCGGTGAAGAGAGGCATCTGGAAACCAATTCCGACTGAGAACTTATTGCCAAAATTATCTGCTTCTACTTCATAATCAGAAGTAACAGTGAAGTTGGTAATGCTTCCAGTTAAAGCAATATCCGGAACGAAGGTCATCTTTTGATTCTTATACTGAATGCCTAAAATGTCAGTTGATAATTGAGTAGCTTTTAATTCTAATCTATTCTCAATACCTTGCTTAACTGCTTCTTCCAAGGTAATTACCTGCAATAAAGGTTCGGTTAATTCACCTTCAATATTGCTTACATCAACATCACCACCTAGATGGTTGCGTAGTGCTTGTAAAGACATTTGGTAATTATTAAGTGCATCTTGCAACTTTGGTTCTAATTCTGAAACCTGCAATTCTGCTCTTAATTTATCATATTCAGAAACTAAGCCTTGCTCAAACATACTGTTTATTCTTTCATACTGAGCATTAGCAATAACTATTGCTTCTTCATGAATCGCCACAACCTGCTTTGTAAGAAGGGCTGTTTTGAATAGTCTTCTTGTTTGGAAAATAACATTACGCGTGGTTACACCCAGCATTGTGTCGTTTATCTCATTATAGACCTTGGCTGCTTTCAAACCATTAAAAACATCACTTGATAACAAAATCTGATTCATAGATAAGACTGTATTAAGTGGCATCTCTTTTTCTGCCATGGCTCCGGGAGGTAAAATATCAGGAACATCTGTTTTAGTTATTCCATACGAGCCTTGTAAGGTAAATTGAGGGAAAAGGTTTCCCTTAATACTCTTGTAATTCGAGAAACTGCTTGATTTCTTCTCTTCAGCAATTTTGATCTCTTTGTTTTTGTCCAAGGCTATTGTTTCAGCCTCATCTAAAGTTATCCCTGATACGAAATAGGGAATCATTAGCATTATGAATAATATGCTAAACCTCATAAGTTCTCCTTTTGTAAATCAATTCTAAATATATAATCAAAATATTTTTCTCCGACACTGCATAGATCGAAGTTTTTCTCTTCTATTAACCATTTAATTACTAAACTGGTAAAAACTGCCTTATACAATTCTAAATAGCTTTCTATTGAAAGTAAATCTGAAATCTCTCTCGCATCAATTGCTTCTTGAAATATCTTATTTATTTCAAACTCATCCTTAATATTATTGATGATTTCCTGTAAATCAGACATTCGTTCACGCCTAAGTTCTTTTAAAAAGAGAAGTAAGGCTTCTTGATAGGTTACATTGTTCTGCATGAGGTGAAGTAGGTTCTTATTAAACTTCCTAATCCGGGTAAGCGGAGACTCTGCATCACTTGCCAATATTTGAGCTTGCCCTGATATTTCTCTGGCTAAGAATTTAATCAACTCTTGATAGAGATCATGCTTATCTTTAAAGTGCCAATAAAGTGCACCCTTCGTCACATTAGCATTACCCGAAATCTCTGAAATATACGATGAATCATAGCCTTTCTCAGAAAAAACTGCTAATGCTGAATACAATATAGCATGCTTTGTATCTTTTGCTTTGCTCTTATCAATATTCATTTTCGCTTCCTTTTATTATTAATTATCAATAACATACTAAACGGTATGGATAGGCTTTTATGTCAAGTTAAATCTTCATTCGGTGAAAGATTTATTTTAGAGGGAGAGCTAAGTTGTTGTGAAGTAATACCGATAAATCAGCAATGAAAGGCAAAGATTGCTAATAAATAGGCAGGCTTGTGGCTGAGCAAAGAGTGGTTTTAGGGGGACCAGCTTGGGGGATCCGTTGTAAATACGAAAATGGTTTGGAGTAGGAGTTAGCGTTGCCCTTGGGAGAGGATTAGGGGAAGAGTAGGACACTTTCTGTTGGCTTGGGACCTCTCAAAATAGAATAAAGAAACCTGTTCTTTAATTTCGTGAGTTGCTTGAAATTTTAATTAAAAGTCAATTGTAAATATAAATGTTAATTAACATTTCTAATGGCATATAAATCTCTTAATGACTGTTCAATAGAACTATATGAAGATTCACTTATTTGGAAGGCCTTAATTATGGTCTTTTCAAAATGTAGCCTGTCAGGTGATGAAAGTTCTTCAAGTAAAGGTTTTCTATTTCTCTTAAGTAAAGGTGTAAATGATTTTAAAATATCTTTTTTTACTTTATCTGATAACAGATTTGGGTTTAAAATCTTAAAGTTATCTTTTATCTTATTTGAGTTTAAGTCTAATGCCCCTAACCCTCTGCCAAAGCCGGAACTTTCAATGAAGAACATACTAATTGTTGAGTTAAGTAAGGCTAATAACAGTAACTTATCCTTATCAGATGCATTAGATTTTAGAGAAAAGCCAATCATTCTTTGGTCGATTATTGCTTTTTCAGGTAAGTAGGCTATGAAAAGGCTATCAGCAAAGTTAATATTACAAACATAATCTGCTGAATTACTAGGACTCATTTGGTACCAGTCTAAGCTGGAACTCTTCAAAACATCTCGGAGAAGTTCTCCGCTTCCATTGGTTGAATTATAAAATTTATCAATCCAGGCGAGGGTGTGAATGAAGTTTCTGTTTTTTAGTTTCTCAATTGGTAAAGTGCAGCAAAATGCTATTTTATTAGGAATGCAAAGTAAGTTTTTTGTGTTTCTAAGGTTTTTTACTAAAGGCATTAAGTTTTCTGCTTCAATATTTGAGTTATCGTGAGGATAAAATAGTTCATTCCAACCTCTTCTTTCTCCCCTAAAAATACTAAACAGTTCATTAGCTTTTATCAATTTTGAGCTTAGTTCTTGATGCCAATCTAAATCAACAAAGAAGCTTGACCATGAAAATCCACACTTTTCTAACTCTTTAATAGATGAAATATTTCTATTGATTATTTTCACTTCTCTGCAAGATTGGTTCAATAAGATCTTTTCAGATATCTGTTTTATATCATCACAATCATTAATAGGGGTCATTAAAGCGCAAAAGCTTATGTTTTCAGTTTCAGGGCTAATTGCTACCGTCTCTTTTTTTGTTGCTACTATTATACTAGTAACAACATCAGCATTATAAAACCACCTACCATTTCCAGAAATAAATACAGAATCTAGTGTGTAGAATTGTTGCAAGAGTTCAACAAACTCTTTTCCATATTCGGTACCTAGCCAAGCATTAGACAAGATTAATCCAATTCTTCCATTTTTAGATAAAAGTTTATGCAAAATAAAGGGAATATAAACAAAAAAATCAGATCTTTTATTGAAAATAAACTCTTTTTTTAAAGTCTCAGAAATGTATTCTTCAGTTTTTATTATGTTGTGTTTATAGCTCCTCAAATTGCTACTATCAATAAAAGGCAAATTTGAGATAATATAATCAATTTTAGGTAATGATTTGGCAATAATATTTCCATTATATGGATTTCTAAAATCAATAGAATTATTTGTCTCAAGATCAAAAACATCGCAAGTGTGAATGTTTAAAACATGTCCATAGTGGTCTAGATTAGTCAAAGATAATGTACTTAATTGAATGGGGAAGGAGTGCTTGTCAGAAGCCCAAGAGCTTTCAATTATCTTACTTTCACTAATATCATATTCTCTTTTAATATTCATAACTTCTTTAACAATAGTTCCGGTTCCACAACATGGGTCCATCGCGATTAAGTTTTTATCAGTCATTGTAACCCTAATTAATAACTCGGCAAGTTTGTTGGGAGTAGTAAATTGACCTAAAACTTTTCTTTTACTGACCTGAATTGAATCTTCTAACAGTGATTTAATTACCTTTGAATCAATACTTTTTACATTAATTGAACTTAGAAAAGAATTCAATTGTTTTAATTTACACCATGACTCTTCATCAATCAGTAATTGAGCAAAATGAGGTTTAAAGATATTCCAAAAGTTACAATTATTAGAGATGTCTATCACTATTTGTAGTGCTTCATTAATGCTTGTCCCTTCATTAATAGTCTCAATCTTTAAGGCATCATTATGATATCTTTTAATCATATTAGCAAAGATTATCTTAATCACCCAGTCTGTCAGAATAATCTTACTTAATGAGTTAAGTTTATCTTCAAAATTATCGAATTTAAAGCCATATTCAGTAGCAGTGTTTCTCCACCAAGCATTAATTTCAGCTTCTAAAACATTGTTCTTTTTAATGTTTTGCTTGAGGATTAGTTTAGTCTCAAAAGCATTGTTTAATACGATATCAAATACCTGATCAATAGAGAAAAAACTGTCGTTTTGTTTACTGTCAATGTTTGCTAAAAAGTAGTTATTTAGATATTCAATAATCTCGTGTAATAGTTTTTTCCAAAGATCTCCTTTAGTCTGCACATCATTTCTTGATTTTATTCCACTTAATTCCCATGTTTTAACAACTTTGAAATCATCATTTTCTTTGACATAAAGTTTAGAAATTGTAACGTTCCAAAGAAGAAAACTGTTCTTTCCTAAGATAGTAGCTTTTAGCTTTGCATTATGAATGAATTCTTTGTCGTCGATTGAAGTGTCAGGCATTTTCAGTTCCCAGCCATGGAGAATGCAACTTTTATTTTTATCTTTAAATAGTAACAAGTCTGGAAATAGTGTCCTTTTATCAAAACTAAGTGAGTTTTCTCCTCCTGCAGCAGAAATAGTCCAAGATTTATTACTCAAAAACCTGTTTACTTCACTAATTACATCAATTGCCCAACTTCTTTCGTTTATATTTAATTTACTCAAAACTAATCCTCAATGTTCTTTCTAATGACATGATATTTTGATATTGGTTCAGAAAAGAAGTTGATGTTCATCTGTTCATATTCTTTGTTTCGTAATGTTTCATCAATTCTATCAGTACAAACTTTAATGTAATCAGTTTTTTTAATTTTATGCAGTAATACATCTTCATTTTTTTCAATTCCAATAAAGTTTCTTCCTTCAATCATGGCTGATATTAAAAAGCTTCCACTGCCACAAGCGTTATCCAACACAATATCTCCCGGTTTTGTGAATGTTCTGACCAGGTATCTTCCTAATTCAACCGGTTTTTGGGTTGGATGATAAACTTTACCTTCAGCTTCTGCAGTTTTGCAATATATATAATCATCAAGCAAGCATTCATCAAATATATTAATAACATCTATAGGATAGCGTTCACCGTTACTCTTTACATGTCTTGGTTTAAAGTCCCCATAGCTCCCGGTATATTGATCTTTTCTAACCCCTTTGTCGTAAGCAGTAGAATATTCCATTTGAGGGTTGTAAGTTGGCTGTTTCTTATAAAAAATGCAAATGTCCTCATGCTTTCTTAAAGGTTGAATTTTAGCATTTAAGAAATTTGTAGCTTTTGATTTTATCCACACAATTTTATATTTAAAATCTTTTTCATTACTTAATATTAATTTAGCAGTAAAAAGACCTTGAGCCGTTAATACTATAGCTCCATTATTTTTTACTATTCTATTATATTGAGACCATAACTCCTGTAAATTAATTACTGAATCCCACTTATTCTGTGTTGTTCCATAAGGTAAATCACATAGAACCATATCTATACTATTGTCTGGTAATAATTTCATCACCTCTAAACAATCACCTTGAATCACTTTATTATTGAATTTATTAATATCAGAAATTTTCATTGATGGTCCTTTCTTTTTGTTTATTATATGGATATCAGGGTGAATTTTGTCAAGATGAATGTTTAAATAATTAGCAATTAGTAATTAGCAGAAGACCTCAGCCCGTCATTTTTCGAACGCAATCCCAGTGAAGAGGGTGATCCCCCCTACAAAATCTGTTTTAATCTGTCTCATCAGCGTCATCTGTGTTCTATCTTTCTTCAATTATAAAAATCCCCTTGACAAAATATTAAAGAGCAAACAATCTTACAAAAAAGAATAATTTAGGAGAAATGATGAATTTCCAAGATATAATATTAACTTTACAGAGCTATTGGGCTAAGCAGGGCTGCAACATAGTGCAACCTTACGATGTAGAGATGGGAGCAGGGACTTTCCACCCCGAGACCTTCTTTGGTTCACTTGGTAGCAAAGAGACAAGGGTGGCTTATGCTCAACCGTGTCGTCGTCCTAAAGATGGACGCTACGGTGAAAACCCCAACAGGCTTCAGCACTATTATCAATTTCAGGTAATCATAAAGCCTTCACCGGAGAATATCCAGAAGCTATATTTGATGAGTTTGCAGGCAATTGGTGTGGAGATTGAAAAGCATGATATCAGATTTGTGGAAGATGATTGGGAATCACCAACTTTAGGTGCGTGGGGACTTGGCTGGGAAGTGTGGTTAGATGGTATGGAAATCAGTCAATTCACTTATTTTCAACAGGTTGGCGGTTTAGATGTCTTTCCTATAAGCGTGGAGCTTACCTATGGTTTGGAGCGATTAGCCATGTATATTCAAGGTGTGGAAGATTATCGTGAACTAAAATGGAATGACACAACTACCTATGGCGATTTGTTTTATCGTAGAGAATTTGAGTATTCCAACTTTAACTTCAATGCTGCCAATGTCGAAACTCTGTTCAAGAGCTTTACTGAATATGAAGCAGAATGTCATAGATTAGTAGGAAAAGAGTTAGTTTTCCCTGCTTATGATTTCCTCTTGAAGTGTTCTCATAGCTTTAATTTATTAGATGCTCGCGGAGTAATCTCGGTTACAGAACGCGCCAATTATATCGGTAAAATAAGAAGAATGGCGAAAGCTTGTGCTGAACAATATCTAAAGTTAAGTGAGGATAAATAATATGTTTGATGCATTTTTTCAATTCACCTTTGCCACCCCTTTGATGCTTACAGCTATTCATGCCGGACACGATATCAGAGAAGAACTAGTTGATAATTTATTCATCAGTGAAGAAGATATGATGAGAGAAGAAGACACTTTTACAGAGTATATAACTGATGGGTTTACCGATAAAATCATTGTAGAAACTTCTCGTTTTGAGGTTGAACTAAATCGTCCCAGAGAACGCGCAATCTATAAAACCCCGGAAGATTGTTGGGGACTTAAAGTATGGAAGAAGCCACTAACAAAAAAGGAAATTAATGAGTCATTACAAAAGTATGATGAGTTTTATAGAAGACTAAAACTGATTGTTCAAGAGATGATTGATACTTTTGGGTATGCTATTGTGTTGGATATTCACTCTTATAATCATAATCGTTTGGGAGATGGTCAACCTTTTGATAGTGTTGAAGAGAATCCGCAGATTATCTTGGGAACCAGTAATATGCCTCGCAAGTATTTCAAGGCAGTTGAGTTAATTCAAGAGTTATTTAAACAGAATATGTATCAAGGTGCTCCTTTAGATTGTAGGATAGATGTTAAATATCCCGGCGGGACATTACCCAGGTTTCTTCATGAAACTTTTCCAGATAAGGTGTTTTGCTTAGCCATAGAGTTTAAAAAGAGCTTCATGAATGAATGGACAGGGGAGTTGTATGAAGATAAGTTTGAAGAGTTGATTGAAGCTTTTCGTAAAGTAGCTCCTGTGGTAGATTTAATAGTAGATCCTCTCATGCAAATAGTTAATAAAGAGATTTCCGGTAAAGCTCTGCTATCCAAAAGTAAGCCTAATAAAAAATGATGCTCCATGTTTATTAAAAAAAGAGATGTTGAGTTTGTCAGCAATCTGTAAGTATATATTCCTGACTACTGGTGGGGAGGTAATTTAAGATTTTTCCAATAAGTAGCTAAGGGTTTTATAATCTGAGCAGGTACTAAATCAGCAATAGATTCATCTTTATCTAATAAGTTTCTAATCTCGGTGGAAGAAATATCATAGGGTTCTATTTCAATAACATTAAAACGGCTATCAATCTGCTTGCTCTGATCAGATAAATCACTACTTCGCGAGACAACAGTAAAGTTCACATTGTTTAATAACCATTCAGGTTCATACCATTTTGAGAAGTTAAGAGCATTATCATAACCAATAAGAAAGGTAAATTGTTCTAATAAGTAGTATTTGCTTAAGCGTTGGATTAAATCATAAGTGTAGTTGATACCATGCTCAGGGGAATCAAAATTACTGACGGAGAAGTTGGTATTATGCTTGATTGCCAAGGCTATTAATTCATATCTTGCTTGGTAGGAGAGGAGTTTAGTTGTTGTTTTTAACGGATGATTACCATTAGGCATAAAGACGACTTTCTCAGCAATATTGCGGGCTATAATCTCTTCTGCTATATAAAGATGTCCATTATGGATGGGGTTAAATGCCCCACCCAAAATAGCAAAGTCGTACATCATTTCAGCTTCTTGCTTATCTTTTTAGTTAGTTTGGCATCCGGATAAGAGAGTTGCATATATTGCTTAAAGGAGTCGGTTCTCTCAAAATTCTTCTGTTCATAGAAAATAATAGCACAGTAGTAAGCACTTTTCAGATCTATTTCGCTTTTAGTACCTTCAGCTAGGACTTCATCAAAATAGAGCAGAGCAGCCGGGTAATCTGAAAGCATGAAATAGGTGTAACCGTTTAAATAGGTCTTCTCTAAAAGCTTTTCTTCTGCTTTTTTTATAATCGCATTAGCTTCAAGTCGATACTGACCTGTAGGATATCTGACTAAATACTCTTCCATAGCACTGATTGCTGCTTCTGTTTCATCTTGAGTATAACCGGCAGGTTCTGAAGTCTTCCAGAAACACTCCCCGATTCTGAAATAGGCTATTTCCAAATCTTTTAGACTGGATGAGTAGCGCATTAAGAATTGATATTCCAGACGGGCATTTTCATATTGTCCCATTAAATAATAACTTTCAGCAAGCTTGGCTTGGGCATCAGATGTGATACCGGAAGTTTTGTAGCTTACTATAGATTCATAAATAGGTATAGCGCGTTTATACTTACCTTTGTCGAAGTAGTTGTTGGCTATCTTATACCTTTCAGTGTCAGGTAATTTCTCGTATAGATTGTTGCTACAACCTATTAAGGCTAGTAGGGTTACAAGTAATAAAACTAATTTTTTCATTTAATCCTCTGTTATATTCATCGGTTATTTATTATTCTTTTTCTTCTTCTTTTCTGTTTATCCCGCTTGGAATAAACGGGTTCGGTAGGCATTCTTACCCGGGGGCAATTCTGCAAGCAGAATGAGACCCCGGGCTAAACTATGTAATCCCTTTGGGATTTAAGACCAAGCTACCCCCCTGTTGGGAGTATGTAGAGACGCAATATTTTGCGTCTTCTTGATTTAAGAACCACCCCGCCGGAGTACCGGCATCCACCTTCGCTAAAGCTTCGGAGGATAGACTCCCTCCTTAGAGGGGAATTAAAGACCACACCCCGTCAGCAAAGCTGCCACCCCTCTCCAGAACTTTGCTTCGCAAAGGAAGAGGGGAATTAAGAACCACCCCGCTAGGGAATATGTAGAAACGCAACATTTTGCGTCTTCTTAATTTAAGAACCACTCCGCCGGAGTACCGGCATCCACCTTCGCTAAAGCTTCGGAGGATAGACTCCCTCCACAGAGGGGAATTAAGACTTACATTGCTTCCGCAATGATGCACTCAGGGATACATCGTACGAAGCTTTTAGCGAAGTAGGATGAGTGCGTTCCCAGTGAAGAGGCTTCGTATTCATCTTAATCTTTCTTCTTCTTTCTTCTTTGTGAAATCTGTGAAATCCGTGGATAAAGTTCTTTTCTTAATTCTTAATTACTATTCTATCGACCATAGGGAGTAAATCAATGTCCCAGCCACCAGCGAAATTAAGATAGATTTCCACAAGACAATCCCGCCATCCTGAATAGGCTCTTCTACCAGCTGTGAATAATTCATAGTAGCTTGAACTTGTGATGTCCTGTTATCTACTATTTCGGCTGTAGCTGTGTAAGTTTCCTGCATTATTTGACGTGAGAAAAGAAAAGAGCGGTGCTTGATTATCTGCACATCTTTTGCGATATTAGGTTGAATAGATTTGGTAGCAAGTGTTTGCTCCATTCTCAGATCAACGCTGTTATTTCCCAGTGCGTGAATAATATAGGTATCAAATTTACTATTTCCGGAATTGATCAAGTAATAACTTTCAGCACTTTCTACACTATCTAAAATGAGAGAAAGAAGAGAATCTGCTGCTTCCTGTTGGAAAAAAGATTGAGCAACCAAAAGTGGGGCAGCGAGTAAGAAGATAAGTACTAATACTTTGCTCATTAATTTATTCCTCTTCTAAAAGTTTTTACTTCATCAATACTTTTCATAGAAATATTATCAAAAATACCAGGTGGCAGAATTACTCCTACCACCCGGAATATATATTTTAAGCTTTTAACATGAATGCTTTATAGCCTTTGTAGGTACTAAAAACATCAGCTTTGCTTGTTACTTCATAAAGTGAGTGCATGCCCAAAACACTTGGACCGCAATCGATTACTTCTGCACCAAATTGAGCTAAGAACTTAGCAATAGTTCCTCCGCCACCCTCATCCACTTTGCCTAAGGTTCCGGTTTGCCAGAATACTTTCTTTTCATTAAAGATTCTGATAACTTCAGCATTGAATTCGGCATTAGCATCACTGGTTCCACCCTTTCCACCGGCACCGGTGTATTTTAAAAGAGTTACACCAAAGCCAAGAACAGGAGCGTTTTGCTTTTCATGCACGCTTGGCCAGTTAGGATTAATCGGAGCATTAACATCAGCAGATAAAACTTTGCTTTTCATTAATGTTTTTCTTAAATTATAGCTACCACAATCTTCACCATTTTGTTTGAGCAGATCACCGATAAAATCAGTAATAAAGATGGAACTAGCACCGGTATTACCGTCTGAACCAACTTCTTCTTTATCACTAAAATAAACAACAGCAGTTCTTTCTAAATCTTTAGCGTTAATATCAAGAAGAGCTTTTAAACCTGTGTAAGCACAAACTCTGTCATCTTGACCATAACCCATAATCATTGATCTGTCTAGACCCATTTCTCTAGCTTTACCTGCAGGAACTAATTCTAATTCTGCAGAAAGGAAGTCCTCTTCATCAATCCCATATTTCTCATTAAGAAGTTGTAAAACATGAGCTTTAAGTGCTTCTTTCTCATCTTTATCAGCCACGGGAATGGAACTTATGACTAAGTTTAAGTGGTCTGCAGTAATTGCTTCAGCAAGAGGCTTAGTACTTTGAACTTTTCTGGCAAGGTGAGGAAGTAAATCAGGGATGATAAAGATTGGATCGTTATCATCTTCACCAATTGTAATATTGATGACTTCACCTGCTTTATTAATCACAATACCATGAATTGCTAAGGGAGTAGAAACCCATTGATACTTCTTTATACCTCCGTAATAGTGAGTTTTAGCCATACCTAAAGAGCTAGCGCTATCTTCATAAATAGGGTTTTGCTTTAAGTCAATTTTGGGTGTATCAACATGAGCTGCAACCATATTTACGCCTTCTGATACAGGCTTCTTACCGATAATAGCAAACGCCATTGTTTTGTTCCTAAAAATAGAGTAAACTTTTTTACCTGCTTTATTAGTGAACATTTCTTTGAAGCCATTAGCTTTTAATGTCTCTTCTGTAACGTTAATAGTCTCTCTTACATTTTTACAGTTGTTCAAGAAATTGATATAGTCAGCGGAAAATTCATGAGCAGCTGCAACATCTTTCTTGTCTGCTTCTGTCCAGAAATTCTTACGACTATAGGCAAATTTCTTTGTCTCTTTTTTCTCTTTTGTTCCCATGTTTACCTCATTATTCTTTCTTTTATCTTATTTTATATTTAATATTTTAAATCTTCGTTCGCCCTTAGGTGCTTTTACTAAAGCGATATCGCCTATGCTTTTGCCAATGAAGCCCTTGCCGATAGGCGATTCTACAGATATTTTGGTAACACCATCTTCAAAATAGTTCACTTCATCACTTCCTACTAAATAATAGGTAACAATCTCTTCAAAGCCAACTTCTTGTGCTTCAACTACGGCTCCAAATCTGATTTTATCTTTAGCAATTTTGTCCGGATCTAAAACTTGAACTTTCGAACTTCTTAACTTCAAGTGAGTTACTTCATTATCTATTTCGCGTTGTCGTTCTTTAGCTGATTTATACTCAGCATTCTCACTCAAATCACCCATCTCACGGGCTATCGAAATAGCTTTGAGGATCGAGGGGCGTTCAGTTAATAATTCATTAATTCTCTTTTGTATTTGGTTCATTCCATAAGGGGTTACGTACTTCATTTCTTTCCTTTATTCTTAAGTCTGAGAAGGTTTTTATAGGCGGTAACAGCACATTTCTTAAGACGTGCATTACCACTTTTAGTCCACTCTTCTACAATCTTATCTATATTTTTATCATAAAAGCTGATACTTCCGGTAAGAATCTCTATAATATCAGGATCGCGACTATTATCGTAAAAGTCAAAAGTATCTAAATAGAGTTCTTTATCAATTTTAGCTATCTCTTTAAAGAAAAGAGACAGGCTTTTAATCATCTCCGGCGTGGCATTAATCCATCTGTTTTCCAGATGTCTAAGCACAGGTTTAGCGTATTCAGGTCTTGATTTGATGAATTTAGTCAGGGTCTTGAAAATGATCAATTGAAGCTCTAGATCATCTTCAGAAATCCATTTATAAGCAGTTGCGAGGTATTTATCCGGATATTTCTTTAAGAGCGGAAAGAATATTTTATCCACAAGCAATGCTTTATCTCTTTCGTCTTTAGCATCGTTGATGAATTCCTTCATTTTAGCAAAATATCTTGCTTTATCTTTAGCATAGATTTTATTTATTATTATGCATAAAATAAACTTGCCGTTGTCCTGACCTTCATGCCATAAATAATTCAAAAAGTCTTGGTGAAGCTCATGTTCTTTTTCAATATACACAGCAAGTTCTTTTGCTACAAGAGTAAGAACTTCATTAGGGATATCATTGTTTGCATCCCTTACCGGATAAGCGTTATAAATCACATCAAAACGATAATTCTGTTTCGGTAGGTTAATCTTAAAGAACTCTTCGGCATCTTTAATCAATCTTTCTTTCCAATCTAATGATATCACTATAATCTCCTTATCTAATGTAAAATAGCTATTTTCCCTTTAGTGTTTGAACTGCCCATGTTGATCACATAGAAGTAAACTCCTGAAGAGACTCTTTGTCCACTGTTGTTATTAAGATTCCAACTGAAATCATCATTACCGTAAAACGGTCCTACTTTTTTAGAAAAGACAAGGTCTCCGGCTTTGTTATAAATTGAGATATTACCTTTGGAGTTTAAAGGGAAATTTGTGAATCTAATCTCATTTTTGCCAGTCCTAAGATATTTAGGATTTGGATATACTACCAACTTTGACAAATCGGTAATATCTGTCAAGTTGAAATAGATAGTACTAAGTTGAGGTAATATCTGATTTGCATTACTATCTATAATATTATTAATTATAATTTTGTAGGGTTGATTACTATATTGCAGTTCATGAGAGAAATTAACCAGAACTTCATTATTGTCATGCACAATACTCTTTAAGGTGGTAGAGATATCATTTGCGGGGTTTTTCAATCTAAAGTTGTCTATCGTAACCGGTTGAAAATCTTCAGAATAGATATTTTCCGAGAAGATGAGCTTAACTTGCTGTTTGTTAATTATCTCAATTAATTCAACCACGGGAGCAATTACATCTTCAAGATTGGTAAAGTCAGCTGTTAACTCTTCTGCTATAATCTCATTTCGCGAAATTACTTGTGAGCAGGTTAGAGTGTATTCCGGTTCGGTAAGTCCTTCTCTAAGTCTGAGAATAGCTCGCTTAAAATGACTATCTAAGATGACAGAGTGAGGGTTGCCGATTCCTTGATCAATAGAATAATGTCCTATTTGAATCATTTCGTTGGCAAGCGAAACATTGAATTTAACTTCAAGATAGTAATCACTAATCTTTTTGACATTTATGATCTGCGGTTGTTCGTTAGGGGTAACACTTTTCCAAACAGTCAGGAAGCTTTCAGGGTTAGTGAAACTAGCGTTAAAGGTGCTAACTGCATACTTATACTCTTCATTAGTTACTAAATTTTCATCCAGGAATTCACCGCTTGAAGTTTGGAAAATAACCTCTTGAATATCATTATAGAGACGGTAAATCTTGTATTGAGAAACGCCATCAGCATCCCAAGTTAGCTTGGCGGTATGTTCATCACGTGGAACAGCATGGAAGTTATTCGGAACTTCCGGTTCGTTGGCAAAGTCGCGAGCAGAGAGATAAACAGTCTGTATTTCTCCATCTATAAGTTGATTACAGAGAATTAGTGGCTGAGAATTATTTTCCTCTTGATAGATACTAATTTGGAAAGAGTCGCGTGAATTATGCACAGCAGTGGGGGTTAGTTTCCCGTCAAGATATTCAAGCTTATAAAGATAGGGGGTAAGAGAAAGATAGATTTCATCTTTACCATCATTATCACTATCAAAAATCACCAGAGAGTTGTTCTTGCCAACACTGTCAAAAGAGATCGTATCGAGTATTTGATAGCTGTTATTGGCATCAGATTTAAACAAGAAAAATTTAAAATAGGTGCTATTCATATTCTCAAGGTTTTCGGTATAACCACCAACAATGAATTCATTCCTGCCATCACCTGTAATATCCCCATAATCTAGATAATAAGCATTGCGGACATCAAGTCTATAACTCCAGCTCAAGTGATTTTCAACTGCCGGATTCATTTCATAGATCATGACGTCGCCATCAGTATCAGCAGTTAAGATATCCGGGAAATTATCACCATCAAGGTCAGCACATTTTATCCACGGTACAAAAGTATTACGGGCGAAAGTTGGGGAGGTGTTGAGTAGTCTTCCTTTTTCAGTAAAGCCTTGAGATTGTCTTTGTAGCAGTTGAATCACAGATTGAGCAGGTTCATTAACTACGCAAATAAGATCATCTCTGCCATTATTATTGTAGTCGGCAAATATTCCTCCGGAACCATTAGCAATAGATTGAATATAGGAGTCGTGAGGATAATTACTCTCTGCATAAGTTTCATAAATATAGAGAGTTTCTAATCTCAATCCCAGAATTTCGTTACCAAAAGTGTTGGTGTTGCCGATGTCTAAGGGGCGAAACTGGTCTTTAAAAGTGTGCTTGATAATTAACTCAGTTCCATTCTTCTCATAAATATTAACCTCTCCGAAGCTACCTTCTTCAATGGTCATAGCGATGAATTCATTCTTTCCATTACCGTCAAAGTCTAGATATTTCTTGGTTGGAATGGTATTTGTGGAGATGAAAGGAGTAACATCAAACTTATTTATAGGTGTGGAATTATAGTTTACGGAACCGATTTCTGTTAATAATCCGGAGTTGTAGATTAAACCACTTCTGTTCCGAGCTTCAATTTCGACATCAATCAGTCCGTTGCTCATAGTGTTAGGAAGTGCCACAAAGAGAACAGAATCTGGGACATTACTAAAAGCGTGAAACAGTTGATTATTGCTATCATAAATCTTAGCTGTTACATCAACGTTTTCATTAAAATGGCATTTCAAATAATGAGCTTTGCTAGTGGATTTATAACGTGTTACAAGCTCAAAATCTTTGGTTGGATTTGGTAAGGATTTGTCGATATAAACATTCCTTAAGATATTAAATACTTTTCCACTACTATTCTGAACTGATAATCTGATTCTGTAGTTGCCATCTTGGAACTCAGGATAGACATTAAAATTATGCAACACTCCATCTTCAGGAAGAACTTTTACATATTCAGGAATGTTTCTATGAGTTTGGCAATCTAGCCAGACTAAATTCCCTGTTTCATTTCCGGGGGAATAGGTAACCGAGTAGCGGAAGAAGTCGTCAATAGTAATACTTCCTTTGATTGGGAAGGAAGAGCTTTGTCCCATCTCTTCATAAGGGTAAGAAATGGAAATATCAGGGGCTGAATAGGTACTAAGAAGATTATAAGCGTTGATCAAGCCATAACCATACTTTTCATTAAAGCCGGTTTCAATGCTATTAAGAGGCAGGTGTTCTGCAGTAGAATAGAGCAAAGCCTTTACTTCTTCAAAGGTGATACCGGGGCGTTGAGCAAGGAGAAGTCCTATAATTCCCGCAGCATATGGCGAGGACATAGAAGTGCCGGACATTTGGGTATAACCTGTGTTATCTCCTTCCATACTATAGGTACTTAAAATATCAGAACCGGGAGCTACGATGTCTAATTCAGGACCGTAACTGGAGAAGCTGGAGAGGGTTTTAAACTCATTGATAGAACCGACAGAAATAACAGTTGATAATTTGGCTGGATAACTGATAAAAGGTCCCGGATCATTACCTGCTGAAGCTACTAAAATCACTCCTCTATCATAGGCATATTGACAAGCATCAGCAATGATAGGAGAGTATTGAGGTGAACCCCAGCTCATATTAATAATGTTAGCTCCCATATCAGTGGCGTAAATAATAGCTGCAGAGACGTCATCATCTTGCAGGTAACCACCACCCGAAGCTGTTCTAAACCCTGCCCTAACAGGCAAGATTCTCACGTTCCAAAGAACACCTGCTATGCCAATTCCATTATTTACTTCAGCACCAATAATTCCGCTCACATGAGTGCCGTGGAAATTCTCATCAGAAGCATCATTATCTCTTACTGTATAATCACCTAAAGCAATGTTGTGAAGAGTAGGAGCATCTGTGAAATCCCACCCGCGATAATCATCTATGTAGCCGTTATTATCATCATCTACACCGGAATTAGGGACTTCATTCTCATTCTTAAAGATAACATTCATCAAATCCGGATGATCATATAAGATTCCGGAGTCAACTACTGCTATAATAATATCCTCATCACCGGTAGTATAAACCCATGCTTCTGCAATCTCGCAAAGCTTATGTCGTTGCTGATTGAATAAAGGGTCGTTAACAGTACCATGTTGTTCATTGAGATAGTTAGGTTGAATATATTCAATTTGAGAGAAGGAGTTTCTTTTGGACTCTATTTCAGCTAAAGGTATCTCTTGATCAGTCTCAATTACATAGAATTGATTAGCACTTTTACTGGTTACAGGTGTGATTTTACTGATTCCATACTCACTTAACCAACTGTTCAAAGCAGGGATCATTTGCAAATCTAAGGCTGCCCGCGAACTGTTTAATTTAACAATAACTTCTCGTGGAGAAAAAGCCACACCGCAAAGTGTAAGAATTCCTAAAATTGCAATTAGTACCAGAATTACCTTTTTCATAACTAAAATATTTCCTTAGAATTTGTATGAGAGACTTATTTTATGGACATTATCAAAATCATTAGTCATTTGCAAATAAGCATAATCAACATTGAAAGAATCATAATCAATACCTATGCCGAAACTTAAATCGTTGGTATCATTATTTATTTTGTAACCGCCTCTGAGATAGAGAATCTCAAATGTTTTAACTTGGAAACCAAAGTTGTAGGCGACATCTGTATCTAAAGATTTATGCACTTTAGCATCAAAAGCCAAATCATAATGGGCAAGGAAAAGTTCTTTAAGAACCCCAACCTCATAATTCACAGGTAGGTCAATCTTCTCTTTATCCATTTTGCCGGTACTGCCCAGGTTCTTTACAGCACTATAAAGCTTTAAATCTTTTAACGGGGTTGCCCAAGCATAACCTAAATCGGCTGAAAATCCAATACTTGAAGCAGTGTGTATCTTCTCATATAGCATTTTGGTGTTGATCCCAAAGTAGTGAGTTGCTCCTAATCTGTAACCATAGTTAATAGTACCAATGAAATCAACCGGATGGAATTCACCCACAATTTCACCTGTCTCTGTTCTCTGTTCCATCTTGCCATAGCTGAGCTGTTGAAAACCAAAGCCCCAATGGTACTTTCTTTTATTAAGAGAATAGCCACCACTTATGATATTTATATCTGAAAGCCAAAAGTTTTGCGAAACAGTTATTATTCTGCTTCTATTAAACAATCCGGCGACAGGATTATTCATAAAGCTCAGACCGTCATCAGTAGCTAATGCTCCTGTGTCACCCATACCTGACATACTTGGACTGGAGTTGATCTCTAAGATTTGAAAGCCATATTCTAAGGCATTATCGTGTTGCGCATATAGTGAACAAGCAATAACAATAAATGTTATTAGTAGGACAAATTTTATCTTTTTCATATATTATTTCCTCTCTATTTTTCTAAAGCAAACTTTAATTCTTTATATTTTCCTTCTGCTTTCAGACGGGCAATATAAACACCTGATTCCATTTTGGTATAAGGAATATTAAATTTATTCAAGTTTCCCAAGTAGGGGTCTAAATCTTTTGTTTCTGTATATATCTTCTTTCCGGCAACATTATAAATCTCTAATTTAGCTTCACAACTTCTAGAGACCATAGCCCTAAGAGTTAGGCTTCTGTTGATAGTGGAATTAAACGGATTAGGATAAATATATACCTCGCCACTAACAAAGATATCATCTGTTTTAAGAATATTAGGCAGAGTCTTATTCTCCTCTACTGCATTTCTGTGATAGCTATTATACTCCGTGTACCAATTAGTTAGGATATTATCTAAGTTATAATCAGCATTTACTGTTTGTAAGAAAACACGATTGATATTAGCCTTGTCCACTGTTGTATAAAGATATAGTTCGTTATTCTCTAAATGCAAGCAAGGGTATGATCTACCATTGTTGTTATTGGCTGTGGGGAATCCCGGTAAAGTTCTACCGCGTGAATCCCACATAGCTGTTCTATTGCGGGAGAATGTTCCGGCAAACTTATAATCCCCGGAGCTATCATAATCAACAGCAAAAGCTCCACCATAAACAATCAACGAATCATTAGGAGTAGAGGCAACTGTAAATTTGTTATTATCCAGTAATTCACCATTATAAGTGATGATTTTAACTCCATCTTTATAGCCTAAAACTAAATCCCAAGTACCATTCTTGTCAAAATCAACTAATGAGGGTACTGCTTTAGATTTAACAGAGGACTCAATGTAGTTAACAAAAGAGTAGTCTGTGCCGGTGAAAACATAGAACCCATAATCACCTTGTACTACAAGCTCAAACGCTTCATGCTGAGGACTAAAGTCAAAGAAAAGAGTGTTAGTAATCGTAGAGTCGGCAGGTATTTCTAAAGGCAACTTAGTTACTGTTGCATCTTCTTCATCAATAAGATTAAGGAAGTACCCATCACCTTTAGTAATCACCATTAATTGGTCAGCATAGATA
Source organism: Cloacimonadales bacterium (SeqCode) (assembly GCA_041672585.1). Classification (GTDB taxonomy): domain Bacteria; phylum Cloacimonadota; class Cloacimonadia; order Cloacimonadales; family JAFGVF01; genus JAEKNW01. The sequence goes on from JBAYZI010000002.1 coordinate 29,927, forward strand.
AGATTTGATTTCATTTTATCATCTAGAGGAATATCAACCAAATTAACCAAATTACTATCTAGAATTTTGATTACCCCATGAAAATCAGTTAAGTTATTCATGGCACAATAATATTTGTAAGAGTTATCATCTTCTTGTTTGTGAATTATTACCGGAGATGTCCAGGCATGTCCAAATTGAGAGAAAGCAGTAGCCACTTGGGTGCCATCATAATAGTTTAAGACAGATAAGGCAGTTGGGGCAACTCTCAGGGTAGGAATTAGCAATTGTTCTGCCAGTTCGTCATAACTATATTGCTTAGAGATATTATAATCTAAAGTAAATTCATTAGTAATTTCATCATTCTCGAAGATAGTCAGCTTATTCCCACTCGGTAAAATGATTCTATTAACTCTGCTGTGGTCATCAGCTTTCATATTCACTGATAAAGCAGAAAAGCGATTAATCCCTTGGTAATCTGCAGAGAGATTCCATTTAAAAACCACATTAAAAGACATCTGGTTATTTGCTTCTGAAATATCAAATATCTCAAAGGGAACTCCTCCATAATGACTTTCTGAACTTGGTAAATGCAGAAGACCATTGAATGTGTCAAACCCTAAATAAGTGTTTAGCGGAGCGCGGTAAGCATCTTCAGGACTTCCATAAGAGTAGATACTTAGATTAGGGTTAGCATCTAAGTGCTGAATCCCATCTGCTTCTTTTAAATCAACACCTTTATGGCTAGCATCACCATTAACACGGCTTAAGCCAATGTCAGGATTAAAGTTCTCTTCTATCACAAATTCATCAATGTGCCAAATTAAAAGGCCGGAACCATCAACAGGTAGGTAGCCAAAACCGGAATAACCCGGAAGGTAGAAATCCCATTCACAACCTTTTAATCTGTTGGTCATAAAATCAAATTTGGGCACCATTTCCCATTGTCCTGCAAAAGGTGGATAATAAACTTGCTCATCTTCAGGAAGAAGGGGGAACGTAAAGCTGGCTTGACCGTTTAAAGTAGAGTTGTCAGGGTTTTGGGCACGATTCTCAATAAGATAATACTCTTTTTCCGACATATTTATCTTATACACTTGGGGGGCTGTGGGGCTTGTATCTAAAAGAAAATCTACTTGCAGATTATAGGTATCTGCAGTAACTTCCACAGGAGTTTCCCAGCCAAGGTAATAACGTGACCAAGCACAAGGTAGGGCAGGGATATAGCCGTCAGCGTTCCAAGCTCCCGAACCCATAATACCCCAATAGCCGATTCCGGCAGAGGTGCCGTTTTCTGATACATTATCACTCAAATTGGGTAAGCCAAGAGCATAGCCAAAACCGGACGCTAGTACGCCCAAGTTTCCGTACGGTGCCATTGATCCATCTTGAGGAAAATAGTCCTGCCATTGATATTCAGGGACTATCACAAAGTCGGTAACGAATGTTCCGTCAGCCGGAATCCCTTGATAATCATCATTTTCAGGATCTATACCCAGTTGGAGATTTCTGCGGGAAAGAAAAGTACTCCAGAGAAGCTCAGGTCTAATTTTCTTAGTATCAGTTTCCTGACCTGCTCCAGCATGGAATATTATAAAGGTATCAAACTCATTAAAGTCTATATCGGCATCAGATTTTTGCACCACTTCTTGGGCAAATTCAGCAATTCTTTGGCGTGTATTGGTATCAGAACCATAATAAGCCATGTTTTTATCTAAAGTTATTATATCAGGATAGAATTGGTAATTTAACAAATATTGTTGATGAGAAGCATCATAAAGATAATCAGTTAATTGAAGCATGTATCTGTTAAAGAATTCTTGATTATGTACTAAAGAATCCGGGTAGGTTGGTTCAGCTACTATTTTGACATCAGCAAATTGCACCATGAAAGCGAGTACTTTATCCGGAAGTTCTTTCTCTCCACTTCGTGTTACTCTAGGGAATTTATCTGAAGGCATTGCATTATTATATGATACCGGTGCTTTCATCATGGGATGAGGTACTACCTCGGCTACTAAAGTTATTGCTAATAGAAGCAATAAGGCTATAGTTGAAACTTTCTTCATCTTTTCTCCTGTTTATTTCTCTTTAACGGGACTTCCCCTTTAAAAACAACTCTTACCGGGTATCAATTATTCAATACTTATCTCCTCTAATCACATTGTTTTTCCCCTTAAAGCTAACAATACTAAGAGGGGGAAATTAGTCAATTATTTTCTGCATCAAATTGCTTTATTTATAGGTTGAAGTTAGAATGCCTCTTTATGAGTAGCAAGAAAGTTTAATCTCTCTAAATTAAAGTGGTGCATCTTTTCCACCCAAAACTTATTTCCGGCAGTTTTGGGATAGCAATCAGTGAGCTGAATTTCAGACTTCTCACAGGCAAGATGTCCTATTTTAGAATGGAGTAGCATAATATTATGCAGATAGATAAGGTCATTGCCGATTTTGTTATAATCACAAGTGTTACCATGCCCCGGGATAATTAATGGAGTTTTCTTTTTATGCAAATCCAACAGTTCCAGATAGAGTTTATTAGGATCGCCCCAGTAGAAGTAGGGGATAGCAATTCGTTCATCATCAGAGTTGAGAACATTATCACCTGTCCAATAAATATCAAATTCATGCGAATAGATTCTGGTTGAATCATAAGAGTGTCCCGGAGCGTGCGTAATGGTCAGATCAAATTCAGGCAGATGCAGAGATTTAGAGAAGGTTATATGGGGTTTTCTAAGTAGTTTCTTATTAACTATATTTGGTCTGTGTGGTGAAATAATATTTTTCTCACTTTCAATAGTATGTAAATAAGACTCATGAGCAATTATCGTAGGTTTATAGCAATCAAAGAATCTGTTTCCATAACAATGGTCGCTATGCCAATGGGTATTTATGATATATTTGACAGGCTTCAGCTTAGCTTCGCAGAACTCTAATAACTCTTTAGAATCTTTAGGCAACAGTAAAGTATCAATGATGAGTAGCGATGTTTCATTCTCAATTACAGTTGCATTTAGCAATGAAGCTTTAGTTTGAAGTTGAGTAATTTGCTTATTAATAGGGAATATTTTATTCATTTTTACTTCCTGAACCATAATGAATTAGGTCAATAATCTTATGAACCATAGCACGTAGGTCGAACTCTTTTCCTTTAAGAATCCATTGAGTTAAGACAAAGTCCATAGCGCCAATTACAGTAAGCGAAAAGGCATCAGCCGAAACTTCTCTGAATTTGTCTTCGCCCACTCCTTCTAGAAATATCTCTTTCATATATTCCCGATATTCATCAAAGATAGAGAAGTTAGGGTATTTAGTATAATAATTCTTGATCTGTCTGATATCTTCCACTATAAATTTAGCAATGTGTGGATTTTGGGTAAAGATAATTGCGTGGATATCAAAGAACTTCAAGATTTTAGCTCTGACATCCGGTTCTTGAATGGATATCCTCTTTACCTCTAACAACTTATTGTGCAGAGTTTCGGTGAGAGCATTCATCATCAAATCTTCTTTAGAAGTGAAATATGTATAAATAGTGCCGTCTGCGACTCCTGCCTTGGTTGCTATATCTTTCATCTTAGTGTTCGCATAACCGTTTTCAGAGAGTAATTTAATGGCAACGCTAATTATGGTCTCTCGCTTTTTTTTCTTCTTTTCTACTATATGACTACTTGGTTTTGTTACTTTTTGTTGCATTATAATATCCTAAGGGGTAAAATAAAAAATAGGGGCTAACGCCCCTATCAACGCAGTACACAGTTACTGCTTAGAAAATCCGTAAATCAGCTTACAATTTTGGATGATATAGAGGCTGGATGAACTAATTATTTTAATCTCTATACTTAAGTACTAAAAGGTTGTAGTAAACAATTACTGTCAAGTTAAATATCGCACCATTACAATTTAAATTAAAAAAACAAAGGTTTATTGAGTTTAAGGGGAATAATACAAGGGTATATAATGAATTGAATAAGAGACTTTTATCAGCAACTTAGATCTCTTTTACTCCAGTAGTTGATAAAATAAAAGAGCCCCGATTTACCGAGGCTCTCTTCAATTATTCATTATTAATTGTTAATTGTTAATTAACAATCCTATTTCATAAGAATCATCTTGGCGGTTTTAGAATATTGTTCAGTGGACATTCTATAAAAATAAACACCTGACGCAACATTCTGACCATTATCATCTTTACCATTCCACACTATATTATGATTACCTGCAGCCTTGAACTCTTTAAGGAGAGTCTTGACTTTCTGACCTAAAAGGTTATACACTAAAATCTCAACATTCCCGGCACTCTTCATACCGAAAGATATGTTAGTTTCAGGGTTAAAAGGATTAGGATAATTACCATTTAGAGAAGTAATTGCCGGCACCACAGAATCATCATCATTAGATACAGGTTGGGCAATACCTGACAAGTAGATTATTATCTCACTTAGTCCAGGGTTGTCAGTAACAATAAGTGCTTCAGAACTATAATTTTGAGCTCTATTAGGAGCAAATAGGAGAGTATATTCTAGATCTTGTCCTGCATCTAAGGCGAAGCTCATGGTATTAAGTAACTCGTCGTTAGTACCTACTAGGTAGAAAGGAGCTGTGATTGTTATTTGAGCAATACCGGAACCATCACCTGTATTAGTGAAAGTCATTGGTAACTCAGCCATTTCACCGACTAACACAGTACCAAAATCGAATTCTGTATTATCTACAGCTATGCTTGGTGTGCCCTGAACTACCTCGGCAAAAGCAGGGAAAGTTACATAATCAAGGTAGAAGCAGTCATCATTAGCACTTGCCATCCAATCTTTTGTGTATATCCATTTGAAGGTATTAGTGCCGGGACTAACAGTATAAGCGTAATTAACCCAACCGGTATCACCACTTAAATTAAGCCACACCTGATTATTGATATAGAACTTTACAAAGTCGTAATTGTTTTCAGTTGAGACATGCATCCAGAAGCTTACTTCTCCGACTTCAGTTGATTCGTATGAAATCTCAAGAGTAGTGGATGTATTATGACCGATTGTAGCTGATTTTAAGCTATAATTGCCTTCATAAGCATGGTCTGAGAAAGTATAATTATCATTAGTTTCCCAACCAAAAATTTCTAAGGATTGAGATTCAAAATCTTCGACTGATAAACCAACAAAGGTTGAATAGTTTGTAGTTTCAGTAAAGCTACCGTAGAAGGCATTAATATGAAATTCTAACTCTTGACCTGTAGGTATTTGACTACTTAGAATTACTTCAAAGGAGACCTCTTCATTTTCGCCTGACTGGATGTCTGCAATTTGTTGGTTACCTGTATTAGAAACAACAAGACCGACCGGATAACTAATTACCAAATTAACTAATTGGGCTTCATAACCGCCGGTATTAGTTACAGGAATTGTTAAGAGGAAAGTCTCTCCGGCATCCATTCTCTGATTCCCATTGCCAAGAACTTCAGTTGCTACAATTGCACCAAGAGTAATCTTAGGAGCTTTGTTGATTAAGAAAATAGGATAGCTCCATGAGTTGGCTCCGTCATCTGCTGTGATATTAGCAGTGAAAGGAATCATATAGTTATTAGCTATATTAGTAGGAATGTTTATAGAAAAAGCATCTTCAGGTAAGACGATCACTTCATCTGCAGCAATATTGGCTACAGTTTCTTGACTATCTGAAATCATCACACCCGGTTCTGTAGAAGCGAGAGTAATAGTTAAATCTGATGATGTTTCAACACCCACATTCTTAATATTAAAGGTAAAGTTACCATTGTATCCGATATGGGTTGTATTATTAGGTATTGCATCAATAACAACAAAAGAACCTTCAGCAGGAGTGAGCATAATAGGCTCAACAACTGTAACTTTGTTAAAACCGGAAACAGTTAAGGTTAAGTCTTCAGGATTAAGAGGCATGTTCTCTAAAGTTAAATTAGCGTTTCCTGTAATATCTGTGTAGGCACTGCCAAGCAATTCACCATTATAAGAAACAGCAACCAATGAACCTTCTTCTCCAGTACTAACGCTATATTCATCTGTTCCAATGAAAATAATACCTGTATGGTTTAGAGTAAGTTCTTCAGGGATATCAGTTCTGATTTGTAAAGAAGCATCACCAAAGATGTGCCAGGTTTTGAACATATTAACACCATCGGAACTATAATTATCCATCATATTACATGAACCACTATAAAATAAAGCTCCCAGAACTGAGGTCTGTTCAGCAACAAGCAGGTCAATTATTTCGTCTTGTCCTCTCATTGGGGAAGCCCAAGATTGATTAATGGTTGAAGCATAAATAGAAATTGCCCCGGTAGGGTTGCCATTACTGGTTGCTCTTAGCCAAGCTTCAGCAAAGCAGGTCATGTTTACGAAGTTACCGTTAACACAAGCAACTGAAACAATGAAAGGTAATTTGCCTACATTGGTTAAGTTGTTTACATGGCTGTTAGAGAATCCGGTAGTTGACCAAGATGTGTTAGAACCATGTCCTACATAATTAATAAAGCCTCTTCCTTCTTCGTTAAGAGAAGTGGCTATGTGAGTTGTACTTGCGCTTGGGGCGTAGGTTTGGTCAACAGTTTCATAATTATAAGCAAGCAGTTTATTTCTGATTATGTTCATGTGTTGAATATCGGTTTCGCCATTATCACCCTGACTTCCACCTTCCGAAGAAGCAATACCGATAGCTTTATTTATGAAAGTAGCAGAGCTATTTAAATCTCTTTCATAGTTGATAGTTCTTTCTACTTGAGTAAGAAGTTCGTTAGTGTTCTCAGCTGAGAATCTTCCGATAAAGATATCAGGATAGTTATCATTTCCTGCTACTAAAGAGTACATAGGGTCAGCGCCACCACCACCTGATGAAAGTGTCGCTACTTGAGGAGCATCACCGGCTATTTGCACAAAAGCAAAGTCGTCGTGAGTGTTGTAGTAATTTTGGATAAAAGTTTTGATGCTGTTACCATTGTTACCAATAGTTGCTACATCGACCATTTCAGTTTTGATACCTTTCTGGTTCTTCCAATCAACATATGGCTGCATTGTGGAAAAGTAGTTTTGAGGAGCGATAACTAAGATCGAACCTTGATCAATAAGTGGTTCGTATCTATTAGTTTCATAGTTTAAAAAGTGGTTTTTATAGATCTGTTCAAAAGCATTAACACTTTTTACACTTCTGGTTAAAATGTTTTCTCCGGTTTCAAAACTATTGGCAACAGCAACTTTGATAGAGGTATAAACTCTCAAAACATTAGTTACCGGATTGTATTGGAACGGATTAAAACTTACAGCCACACCACGATGATTTCTCATAATGTAAGCAGAACCAAGAGTTGTAATTTCACCTGGGTAAAAGTTATCTTGGTTATAAACATCACTAAATTCATAAGGAACAGTTGCAGGATCAACATCTCTGTAGAGAATTCCCTTAGAAGGGGCTACAGCCATCTCAAAATCTACATAAGCAGAATCAATAAGACGCATTACAGGTTTAGATCTACCATCAATAATGATACTTCTTGTCAGAGTAGGAACTTCAGGAGCTCCCTTCTCATAGGTTTCTGCTGCTTTTTCTAATCTAATATGATTAAACGTTTCACCATCTATAATCACTTGGTCTCTATTAAAACTAGCTAAAGTCATTTCTATAACAGTTTCATTGCTGTTAGATTCTATTAAGTTAACACCATTGTTATTCGAGCTATTAACATAGATTGTTTCAGCATTTAGTCCGATAATAATAGTTAACATTAATACAACTATTAATAAGCCTTTCTTCATTCTTCCTCCATTTATCTTGAATCACATTTTTTTATCTATAATATAATATATGCAATATTTATACCAAAGGCAAAATAATTAATAATAATTGATGAGTTGAATGGTTGATTTGTTTAATTGTTTAATTGTTTAATCGATGGCGAGAATGGCTTCGTAGGCTCTTCAAATCTCCTACTCTCTTTGTATTATTAATTACCTTTGTGTTTTTGTGGTATTTTGTGTTTTAGTGTTAAAATCCCTAATTCCGGAAATTAAATCCAAATTAAAAAGAATTATTTCTCAACTGCTAACCCACTGTAAATCAGCCATTAATCGTCAATGAGGAATCTTAAAAGTAAAAATAATTAAAAAAAGATTTGACACGAAACAGTAATCAGGTATTGTAGTACCAGAATCAATGAATAAAAGATAAAAGAGGAAAAGATGAGTAAGATATTGAATTTATCGGAAGCTTCATACTTAGCATTACACGGCTTAGTGCATATTGCATCTAAAACTCCCGATAGGATAAGTGTGAAAGAGATAGCAAGTGTTTTACATGCATCAGAAGCTCATCTATCCAAGATATTTCAAAAGTTAACCCGCGTAGGGATAGTTAATTCAATAAGAGGACCACAGGGCGGATTTGAATTAAGCCGCTCTCCTAAGCACGTCTCTTTCTTAGAAATAATAGAGATATTTGAAGGGGAGATCGAGGTTACAGGTTGTCCTTTTGGTAAGAAGAATTGTGTTTTTAATAAGTGTATTATAGATAAAGAAGTTGGCGAAGCGACTAAAGTAATTTATGATAGATTCAAAAATATGTATCTTTCAGACTTTCTTTAGTTTTTTTAAAATTTAACAGGTATTGTAGTACCTAAATACTTATAATGGAGCAGATATTATGAAGATTTCAAATTACAAAGGTAATGAAGAGTACAAGACAGCTCATGGCGTTGATGTGAAACAGGTGTATAACACAGAATTTGCGCAAATTAATCATATTCTCTTACAACCGGGCGAGGCCTTAAAGCCTCATATAACTCCGGTAGATGCTCTTTTCTATATTTTAGAAGGCACACCCACCATCTTAATTGGCGAAGAGAGAGTCCAAGTCAAGCAAGATGATGTTATCGAATCCCCTAAAGAGATAGTCCATTGTGTTTATAACGAGTCCGACAAGGTCGTTAGATTTTTAGTATCCAAATTACCCAGACCGGTAACAGCTTCTAAATTCATCAAATAGGTAGGAAACAGTCATGCAATATTTTAATAGCGAAGATTCTCTCTTATCAATAGTAGAGAGATATCCTGAAACAGAACCGGTTTTTACTTCTAACGGCTTCCCTCAGATGGATGACAAAGCTAAGAGAGAACAGTTTGCCAAGTCGATTAGCCTCAAGATGGCGTTGACCCTAAAGCAGATAGATTTTGAGACTTTTAGTAATCTTTTAGTCGATGCAATTGAGAGAGATGACAGTGAAGTTGATGCTTCTTTGAATAGCAAAGCATTAAGTGGAAGCGAGAAAGCTATAAAAGTTATTGGTGCTTTGCCATGCCCTGTCAGGATTCCGCTATTAGAAAAGTTTAATTCTTTTACCAAACAGCTTAAAGAAGAGTTGGGAACCGAAATAGAGTCTGAATTAAAAGCAGCGTCTATGGGTTTAGATTGGGTAGAAGAGCATGTTAAAGAAGTAACAGATGCTCAGAAGCTCCCTGATATCTTTATCTCAGCCGGATTTGATATGTTTTTTGATAAAGCGATGTTTGGTAAGTTCAAGGAGCAGGGCGTCTTTGCAGATTACTCTCCGATTCAGAACTACAACCATCTCTTTGCTGACATAGATCTCAAAGATCCCAAGCAGCATTTCTCTCTACTTGGCGTGGTGCCTGCAGTCTTCTTAATTAACACTCAAGAGCTTGGTGATTTACCTTTGCCTACATCATGGGCAGATATTATGAAGCCTGAGTTTGAGAAAAAAGTCTCTTTACCTGTTGGTGATTTCGATCTTTTCAATGCTATTCTTCTCTCTATTTATAAGAAGTATGGCGATGATGGGGTGGAGAAGTTAGGCAAATCACTCTTGGAATCTCTTCATCCTTCCCAAATGGTGAAGAGTGCTAAGAAGCGTGATAACAGGCCGATAGTAACCATTATGCCCTATTTCTTTACTAAGATGGTGAAGGAAGGCGGGACAATGAAAGCTGTTTGGCCTTCCGATGGTGCAATTATTAGTCCTATCTTTATGCTTACTAAAGCAGATAAACAAGCTGAACTTCAGCCAATAGTAGATTTCTTCGCTTCTCAACAAGTAGGGGAAATCTTGGCTCATAGCGGACTTTTCCCTAGTGTTCATCCTAATGTGGATAATAGAATAGCAGAGAATAATAAGTTTATGTGGTTAGGTTGGGATTATATCTATTCTCATGATATCTCAGCAACCATCAAACATTGTGAACAGCTTTTTCAAAGCTCAATTTAAGGAGGAAGAATGAATTTAATAACAGTTTCCGGACCGCCCTCATCAGGCAAGACTTCTGTGATTCTCAAGACCATAGAATCTCTGCATAAAAGAAATCTCAAAGTGGCAGTCGCTAAGTTTGATTGTCTCTACACTGATGACGATGTTCTGTATAGAAACGCAGGTATTCCTGTGAAAAAAGGGCTTTCCGGTGCTTTATGTCCGGACCACTATTTTGTCAGTAATGTAGAAGAGATAACCAAATGGGGTTATGAAGCCGGAATGGATATTTTGATAAGTGAATCTGCAGGTTTGTGCAACCGCTGTTCCCCTTATATTAAGGGAATCAAGGCTATTTGTGTTATTGATAATCTCAGTGGGATTAACACTCCCAAGAAGATAGGACCTATGCTAAAATCTGCTGATATCGTGGTGATTACTAAGGGCGATATTGTCTCTCAAGCCGAGCGTGAAGTCTTTGCTTCCCGCGTGAATAGTGTCAATCCCAAGGCGATAATTATGCATATTAACGGTCTTACCGGACAAGGTAGTTTTGAGTTATCCACCCTAATTTATGATGAAAAAGATAATATAAGTTCTTTAAAAGGTCGGGAATTACGCTTCCCTATGCCGTCAGCCCTCTGTTCTTACTGTCTTGGTGAAACCAGAATTGGTGAGAGTTATCAGATGGGAAATGTGCGTAAGATTAATTTAGAGGATTAGAAGATGTTAATTAATATTAAAACAGTGCCAAACTTATATATAGAAGATTTAATTCAAGAATATCCGTTTTTAGATTCCTTTTTTGCTACTAATAATGTAGATTTTGCCGGAAAAGGTAATATCTCTCTGGCTACTTATTTTGACCTTTTAGGTGAAGAACATAGAGAAGATATGGCGATTGATCCTGACCTCTTTTATCAGCAACTTGTGGAATATATTCAACAAATGATGGCGTTTCTGGGTAAAGATGCAGAGGTAGTGGAGATGGTTACCATTCTTCCCGGCACTAACAAGAGTGGGGAAGTGGAATGCTTCGAGAGATTAGATATTCATAAAGGCGAAATAGTAAGCATCGTAGGACCAACCGGCTCAGGCAAGAGCAGACTTTTAGGTGATATCGAATGGGTAGCTCAGGCTGATACGCCAACCAGTAGGACTATTCTCATCAATAATAGCAAGCCTGATGTTAAGTGGAGATTCTCTACTTCTGATAAGCTGGTTGCGCAATTATCCCAAAATATGAACTTCGTGATGGATTTAACAGTTCATCAATTTGTAGAGCTTCATGCCGAGAGCAGATTAGTCGAGAATAAAACTGATATTATCGAAAAGATTATCAACAAAGCTAATGATCTTGCCGGCGAGAAGTTTTCTCCGCAAACCCCGATTACCAGCTTAAGTGGTGGTCAATCCAGGGCTTTAATGATTGCTGACACTGCTATTCTGAGCAAATCTCCCATTATTCTGATTGATGAAATAGAAAATGCCGGAATAGACAGAAAGCGTGCCTTAAATTTACTTCTCTCAGAGAATAAAATAGTACTAATGGCAACCCACGATCCGATTCTGGCTTTAATGGCTGATAAAAGAATTATAATCAAGAACGGTGGGATTGTTAAGGTGATAGAAACTACTCGTGAAGAGCGTCAAATCTTAACCACTTTAGAAGAATTAGATAACACTATTCTTGGCTACAGAACTAAGTTAAGAAATGGCGAAAAACTAATAGAGAATTTTTAGTTGCAAATGAATAATAAGGAGATATATTATGCATGAAGGCTGTAACAGTAACTTCAAGAATGGACAGGAAGTAGTTGATAAAGTCCGACAAATGGGCTTTTCCGAACAGTATATGCCAATGCCGTTGGATATAATTTGCGAAGAGTGTGGGGATAAATTTGAGATGGAAACATTCGAAAGCGTCTGCCCTAAATGTAATATGGTTTATGGGGTAACACCTTGCCATGCCTTTGATTCTGAGAATGTCAAGGCTGCCGGAATTAAATATTAAAGAGAATAATAATATAAGAATGATAACTTCAAAATCAAAATTAATTACCACTGAATTAGTCGGGATTAATAACGAATTAATAACACTTTAAATATTATCAATAATGATGAATAGGAGAAAAATGATGAGTATGTTTTGTTACCAATGTCAAGAAACAATGCAGAATATTGGCTGTAGATTTAATAAGGGTGCTTGTGGAAAACCTGCAAAAACAGCAGCTTTACAAGATGCTTTAGTCTATGCTTTAAAAGGCTTAGCTATTGCTTCAGAAAAAAATTATAAGAAAGAAAATGGCTTATTTATAGCCCAAAGTTTATTTGCTACTATCACCAATGCAAACTGGGATGATGCCAAATTCGTAGAATTCATCAAAGAAGCTTTAAAAAGAAGAGATGCTCTTAAATGCACTTGTACTTGTGATGAAATCACTTGGACAGGCAAAACTGAAGATGATTTTGTTAAAATTGGCGAAAAACATGGCGTTCTTTCAACCAAAAATGAAGATACTCGTTCATTAAGAGAACTCCTTGTTTATGGTCTAAAAGGTATTGCCGCCTATGCAGAACATGCAGCTGTGCTCGGACAAGAGAATGACGATATATACAAATTCTTAATGGAAGCTCTTGCTTCTACAACTAAAGACCTTTCTCTCGACGAAATGGTTGGCTTAGTCTTAAAAGCCGGCGAAAACGCTGTAGCAGCTATGGCTCTTCTTGATGGAGCAAACACTTCAACTTATGGTAACCCTGAAATCACAGAAGTTAACATCGGTGTTGGCAAAAATCCTGGCATCCTTATCTCCGGTCATGACTTAAGAGATATGGAACAACTTCTTGAACAAACAGTTGGCACAGGTGTTGATGTTTATACTCACTCCGAAATGCTTCCTGCAAACTACTACCCAGCTTTCAAAAAGTATGACCACTTTATAGGAAACTACGGTAATGCTTGGTGGAAACAAGATACAGAATTCATAACTTTTAACGGTCCTATCTTAATGACTACTAACTGTATCACTCCTGTAAAAGAAGAATATGCCAAGAGAATCTTTACCACAGGTATGGCTGGATATCCTAACGTTCCTCATATTGAAGCAGTTGATGGCAAAAAAGATTTCTCTAAGATTATTGAATTAGCTAAAACATGTAAAGCTCCTATCGAAATCGAAAAAGGCTCAATAGTTGGTGGATTCGCTCATAACCAAGTATTCGCTCTTGCCGATAAAGTGGTCGCTGCTGTTAAATCAGGCGCAATTAAAAGATTCGTCGTTATGGCAGGTTGCGATGGCAGACACACAACCCGTAGCTACTTTACCGAAGTTGCAGAACAGTTACCAAAAGATACTGTTATCTTAACAGCCGGTTGTGCTAAATATCGCTATAACAAGCTTCAACTTGGCGATATCGGTGGAATCCCACGCGTCTTAGATGCTGGTCAATGTAACGATTCCTACTCTTTAGCTCTTATTGCTCTCAAACTTCAAGAAGTATTTGAGCTTAATGATATTAATGATCTACCAATCTCATTTGATATTGCTTGGTACGAACAAAAAGCTGTGGCAGTTCTCCTTGCCTTGTTATTCCTCGGTGTAAAAGGCATCCGTTTAGGACCTACACTCCCAGCGTTCTTATCTCCAAATGTAGCTAAGGTTTTAGTGGAAAACTTTAACATTAAAGCTGTTGGTGAAGTTAAAGCTGATATCGAAGCTATGATGGCTGGTAATTAATTAACTAACAAAACTAGACTTGCGAAGTAACTTAAATATTCGCACTAAATAATAAGTAAAGGGCAGAATTTAACTCTGCCCTTTCTTCTTTATAGCCACTTTAGGGGAACCTTCTTAGGTAAATCGATTAGTTAACGAAAACACTACGAGATAGCTACTTATGACCCACTGGAACACGACTTTGTAGGGATGTTTCTTGTGGGGGATTTCTTGTTTTAGCCACGGGTTTCACGGATAAATTGCCTGCTGAACTGTCGAAATGAAGAATCGTTGAATTGTTGAATCGATAAAGACAACCAACTAAAACTGATTTCGCAAGCTCTTCCACTGGGATTGCGGACACTCTGTCCGTATTAAATCTCTCCCTTTCAGAGGGATAGAGAAACTTTGCTTCGCAAAGAAATAAAAAGATTCATATCAACAAATGTCTCTTTATTTCCACATTTCCATTTCGAATGTAGCTACAAAGATACAGCTCCTACGGAGCAAAGAAAATAAGAAGAGAAGGCTTTAAGTCTAAACTACGAAAAACCACGAAAACACAAAGAAAAAGAGCTTTCACACGAAGTAATACAAATAATTACGAAAGAAACGCTGAGAACACAAAAAGAAGATTCTGATTATTATGAAAGAGTTGCAATACTTCTTAAATCCATAAAGAGTGATGGGTAAGCATACAATTTATTAAACGTCTATCGTAAAAATCTCATCCTTAAATATCAGTGCTTGCTTATCATTATCTAAAATATCCTGAGAGAATTGTTCAGTAGAAGCCACATAAAAAGCACAAATAGTCAAAGCTTTAACTTTTGCTCCTAATAGATTCTCCCAAAATTGAAACTTATCGCTTCTCAAATCAGAGAAAACTGCTTTCCTAAAAACAACAATTTCTTCCCGTTGCAAGAAAGCCGGTAGATTATCTTTGCGCGTGAAAGTAAGCCAATCCCAGCTGAGATAATCATCTAACACAGCTTTCTCTAACTGAGGTAAATCGCTTAATAAAAACCTTCTAAAGGTAGAGAAAATAGCCTGCCAATTCTTCTTATCCAATGACTCTTCACTTCCCAAGAAATCAACAAAGCTAATAAACAGGTCAACAGGTCGTGGGTAATAACTTCTTAATAATTTGAGAGTATGCGTGAAGCGTGAAGCATTGAAAATCAGTTCAAAGGTATCTTCTAAAACATAGAAATACTTCATATCAGCGAAAGAAACCCATTTAGTTTGTAGCACCTGATAAGGCGGATCCACATCATAAATTAATTCATACTCTTCTGTTTTCTCGTGCATTTCTGTGCCGGGAAGTACTTTCAGAAAACCCAACTGAATAACATCAGGCTCTAATAAAAGCAGATCATTAAGAGAATTGAGAAAAGAAGCTTTATCCTCATAAGGCAAACCGATAATTAAATCAAGGTGAGTATGAATATTCTTAAAAGTCAGAAGCTTTTGTAAATTATCTTTAAATGCCCCGAATTGATGTGTACGATGAATTTCTCTTAATGTCTGTTCATTAGTAGATTGAATGCCAATCTCAAGCTGAATTCGCTCTTGGGGAGTCTCTTGGAAAATAGTAAAATCTTCTTCACTTAATAATCCAGGATGCACTTCAAAATGAAACTTGGTCTTGGTCTCCAAAGAATTTATATAGTTCCAAACAGCACGCGAAACTTTTCTATCAGCATTAAAACTTCTATCTACAAATTTAATTATGTTAGATTCTGATACCAGCATGAAGTCCAATTCCTCTTTTATCTGCTCAAAACTCTTAAACTCCAATTGCTGATCCATGCGTGAGGAAATACAAAATGAACAGTTAAACGGACAACCCCGCGAGGATTCATAATAGATATACCTGTTTTCTAAATTGGCAAAATCAGTTTTGTGATAAGGAAGTGGAATTTGCGAGAATGGTTTATTTTTCAGCTGAATTACCTTCTCTTGTAAGTCAAACTTATTCAAACATAAATGTCTCCAACCTGCTTCACCACCACCGACTATTATGTAATCCGGTGCATTAGCTAAGCTTAACCAATAACGGTGATTATAGCCTGCTTCGGGTCCACCTAATACCACCTTAATTTCGGGGTATAATCTCTTAATCGAGCTTACAATAAATTTCACTAAATCCCTATTCCAAATATAGACAGAGATTGCTAAAATATCAGGTTCGCTCTCTAGTATCGACGACAGTATTTTAAACTTATCTTGATTTATGTTCTCTTCTAAAATGACAGTTTTATAATCTAAATCAATTATTGATTCTCGAATATATAAAAGAGCTAAATTAGAATGAGTAAATCTTGCATTTATTCCTAAAAGTGTTATGTTTTTCATAGTGCTAATTTATCAAGTATAGATAAAGTGTCTATAAAAATAATTAAAATAAATAAAAAAGTATTGACACTATTTTGCAGTTATGATAATGGTGAACTATAGAAATATGAGAATAAAAATAAGTTTGAATAAAAGGAGTTTCTAATGAAAAACTTTTTCCTTGTAATATTATTAATTGCATCAGTAGCTTTGAGTGCTACTACGATTTATGACATTCAGTACACTACCAATCCCGGTAGTGATGGTACATATCCTTCTCCGTTAGCTGAGCAAGTTGTTACTGTCCAAGGTGTAGTAACTGGTAACCGTGCTAATACTAACGGTGAAATTGGTAAGTTCTTTATCTCTCAACCTGAAGGCGGAGCTTGGAAAGGTATTTATGTCTTCCATTGGACTGCACCGGTTCAAGTTGGTGATATGGTAGAAGTTACCGGTAAAGTAACTGAATATTTTGGTTTTACAGAAATAACATTCTGTACTGTTACTATCCTTAGTTCAGGTAATCCTGTTCCTAATCCTAGTATTGTTACTACCGCTCAAATGGCTGGTGGATTAGTTGCAGAATCTTACGAAGGTTGTTTAGTTAAAGTTATGAATGTAACAACAACTCAAGTAGCTGATTCTCACGGTCAATGGGCTGTTACTGACGGCACAGGACCATGTTTCATAGATGACCTTTACTATGTTCAGCCAGGTGCTGCAATGGGTGATACCTTCACTTCTATTATTGGTCATGTTAACTACAACTTTGACGAATATACTGTCAACCCAAGAACTCTTGCAGATGTTCAAGCAGGTACTCCTGTTAGTAACACAAGAAAATCTTGGGGAAAAATCAAATCTATCTATAAATAATAGATTAATAGTTTAACCAAACTTAAAAGGAGTAGAAATGGCTAAATTTTATAAGAAAATGATTTGGGCAGGTGCAATATCCGCAGTTGGATTCGTCGGCTTTAAGATGTATCAACGCATTTCTGCTATTGCCAAACTTAGTAAATCATTACCTGAATTTTTAAATAATGTTTACGGAGAAAAACCAAAGATTAATATTAATATGGTGCTTACTTCTGTAACCATTAGTGTTGGATTTAATCAAGATATCATTGAAAGTAACGAAGATATTCAATCTACAGTTATTGAATATATTGAAGATTTCTATCCTGCTTTAAGTAAAATTAAATTAAATATTGATGTATTCCCTGTTCAAGTTTCCGAGACAAAACCCCAACAAGATGATTGTTGTGATGGAGATTGTGGCGACGACTGTGAATGTGAAGCTGAAAAAGAAATAGAAAAAGATTAATTGTTAAAATTAATTACTAATAAATTGAGCCTGAGAATTTCTTGGGCTTTTTTTATTCTTAGTTGTTTTTAAAGATAATCATAACTTTAAATTATGGCATTTTATAGCTGAAAGATATATCTGATTTTAAAAGAAATAGTTAAAGAGAAAAAATATCTTGACGGTTACTTACATTTTTTAAAAAATGTTATCATTAAAATAGTATAAATATTATTTATATAGAATAAGGAGTTAATATGGTAAAGCTAAGATTGACTAGAATGGGTTCTAAGAATAATCCTTTCTACAGAATCGTTGCGATTGATTCTCGTAAACAGAGAGATGGAGAGTATATTGAGAGTGTAGGTTACTACAATCCGGTGCCTGAAGTGGCTGATATAAAGGTTGATACAGAAAAAGCTTTAAAATGGCTTAACGTCGGTGCACAACCTTCTGAAACTGTACGCTCTATTTTTAAAAAAGCAGGTATTTTAGAATTAAGACATGATGCTAAGAAAAAAGAGATCGCCGCAGCTAAACAAAGCTAAGGCACTTAGGAGTAAGAATGAAAGATTTAATAGAGTTCGTAGTTAAAGCTCTTGTGGATGATCCCAGTGAAGTTAAAATCACTGAGATTAATGGTGATAAAATCACCCTTTTTGAACTTAGAGTATCTAAAGATGATATCGGAAAAGTTATTGGCAAGAAAGGAAAAACTGCCGGTGCAATTCGTACTATTCTTAATGCTGTAAGTACTAAACAAGGAAAAAGAGCAGAACTCGAAATTATCGAATAAAGTAGATGATTAAAAAAGAATTTATTATAATTGGCAGATTGGGGAATCTTACAAATGATGACGAGGATTTCCAATTCCTTCCTAATGAAAATTTTCCATCTGCAGCCTTTACAAAAGTTGAAAAACTTTACTTGATCTTTACAGAACATAGAGTGTTTTTTGTGGAAGTTAAAAAATTTTCCAAGCAAAATTCTAAATACTGGATTTCTTTCCAAGATGACGGTGTAAAAGAAGAGTTTGATGTTAGAAAGTCTGCTAAGCTGGCTATTCCCAAAAATAGTTATCACGCTGTTGAACAGGGTGATGAATTTGTAGATATTACTAATTTCAAAGCTTATGAAGATGATCTATTCTTAGGAAATATAATAGACTTTATTTATACTCCGGGACATAGAATAATAGTGATTGTTGATGATAACGACAAAGAGCTACTTATTCCGGAGGTTGATTATTACTTGCTTGAATCTGATCAAGATAAGAAAGTTGCTTATTTTCAAAACACAAAGAGCTTGAGAGAGTTATGATAATTGATGTTGTTTCTCTCTTTCCCGGAATGTTTGAGAATGTGCTTTCAACAAGTATTATTGCTAAAGCCCTGACTAAAAAGGCATTGCTAATAAACTTAATTGATCTCAGAGACTTTGCCTTCAACAAGAACAGGCAAGTCGATGATTACCCATATGGAGGTGATTCAGGAATGATAATAAAACCTGAGCCTCTTTTTGAAGTGAGTGATTTTCTGAACTGGAAGGACATTCCTGTGATTTATTTTACACCACAGGGAAGAGTTCTTAATCAAAATATTATAAAAGAGTATCTTGATAAACCAAGAATTGCTATTATTTGTGGTCATTATAAAGAGTTAGATCAGAGAGTCAGAGATAATATTGTTACTGATGAAATATCAATCGGCGATTACATCCTTTCGGGTGGAGAATTACCGGCAATGGTTTTCATTGATGCTTTAGCTCGACTTCAAGATGGAGTGATTAATGATATCACTTCAGCCTTGCAAGATTCATTTGAAGACGGGTTGTTAGGTGTACCACAATATACCAGACCTGCCGAGTATCGCGGATTTAAAGTACCCGAAGTGCTGTTGCAAGGTAACCTCAAAGAGATAAATAAATGGCAAGAAAATCAATCTTATCAACTTACCAAGAAAATGAGACCGGACTTACTTGATGAAGAATAACCTCTATTTAGGATTAGTACACTATCCTGTTTATAATAAATTTGGTGAGGCAGTACAAACCTCAATTACCAATTTAGACTTACATGATATTGCGAGAAGTTGCTTAACATTTGGCATAAAAAAGTACTATGTCATTCACCCGTTAGATTCTATGAAAGAAATCGTTACACGAATCATGGGATTTTGGGAGAGTGATATAGCCAAGATATATAACAAAGATAGGGTTGAAGCTCTTAATATTTTAGAGCACTCCTATTCAATAGATGAAACTATAAAATCAATAGTAAACCAGGAACAAGTTGCTCCTATAGTAATAACTACTACTGCTAAGAGATTTGAAGAAAGCTTGGCTTTTTCTGAACTCTCTTCAACTATTCCTGCAGATCGTCCTATACTATTACTTTTTGGTACAGGAAACGGACTGCATGAAGGGGTAATTAAAGCTTCTGACTATGTGTTAGAACCCATATTGGGTTCATATAAATATAACCATTTATCAGTTAGAAGTGCAGTAGCAATTATTCTGGATAGACTTAATTCCGAGGAATAAAGGGAGGAATAATGGATATTATTCAAATTATAACTAAAGAACAGGTGAGAACAGATTTACCGGAATTCAGAGTTGGTGATACAGTACAAGTTCACTATAAAATTAAAGAAGGGGCTAAGGAAAGAATTCAAGTCTTCCAAGGCATAGTACTTCAAATTAAAGGTGTGGGAGTTTCTAAAACATTTACCGTTAGAAAAGTTAGTAACGGTGTTGGTGTTGAAAGAATTTTCCCGCTTAACACTCCGCTTATTGCAAAACTTGAAGTTGTGCGTTACGGACATGTTAGAAGAGCTAAGCTATATTACCTTAGAACTGCTAAAGGTAAATCAGCAAGAATTAAAGAAAAAAGAAGAGTTAGTAAATAAAAAATGGGGAGCTTCTGCTCCCTTTTTTTATTCAATTAGGATAGACTTATGATATTTGGTATAGGTAATGACATCATAGAAGTAGCAAGAGTGAAGAAAGCTCTAGAGAGAGATAATGGCTTTAGAGAGAAGATCTTTTCTCCACGTGAGATAGAACTATGTGAAAGTAAAAGTAATAAATATCAATCTTATGCTGCCAGATTTGCAGCGAAAGAAGCTTTCATGAAAGCTCTTAAAACAGGTTGGGCTGAAGGAATCACCTGGAATGAAATAGAAGTGCTTAATTCAGAATCAGGTGCTCCCTATTTAAATCTTCTTAATGAAACTCAGAAATTCATCGGCAAACATAATATTAAACATCTACACATTTCTTTAAGTCATCTAAAAGAGTATGCTATGGCAGAGGTAATTCTCGAAATTTGAACTACTTGTTCCCAAGGGGATTTATTAAAAGGTTGCTAAAATATCATCAATCGATTGAACAATTAAACAAATCAACGATTCAACAATTCATTTAATTATTAAAATTTAGATATAACTTGACTATTTATAGATAGTTCAATTCAAATGTTTATTAGATTAATTTATTATATAAAAAATAAATAAATGAGGTATAGATTATTATGAATATTGTATTATTCGGTATTCAGGGAAGCGGTAAAGGCACACAAGCCATGATGCTTTCGGAGAAATTAGCATTGAAGCATATAAACCTTGGTGAATTATTTCGCCAAGAGATTAAAGCTGAAACCGAGATCGGTAAGATTGCTAAAGTTTATATTGACAAAGGTAATTTCGTGCCTGATGAGTATGTCTATCACATGGTTGATAATTATGTGGGATTGGGCAGAAAAGGTTTAATCTTTGATGGATTTCCACGCAATGAGAATCAAGCAGATTATTTAGTGAAGCATTACGATATTGATTTTGTTATCTATTTAGATCTTACTGATGAGACAGCCAAGAAAAGAATTTCGGCACGGGCGAGATGTAAGGATTGCCATAAAGACTACAATCTTTTAACTACAGCACCGTTGAAATCCGGCGTGTGTGATGATTGTGGTGGAGTAGTAGCTTCTCGAGATGATGATAAACCCGGAGCTATTGATCAGAGATTGGCAAGATTTCATCAAGAAACAAAAGCTCTGATTAATTATTTTGAAGAACAAAATCTATTATATATAATTGATGCAGACGAGGATGTTGAAGTTGTTAATGAGAAAATCTTAGTAGCAATTGAAAAGAATGGAAAAAGAATCCTCAAATAGATTATTAGACTTTTTAAATAGTGCTATCAATGCCTTAGCAATAATGAATTTGATAGTACTATTTGTCTCTCCTTATTTACAAAAGGGAGTAGATCCAAGCCTGGCGCTAATTATATATTCAGGCTTAAACATACTTTCTTACTTGACGATAAGTATTGCTGATTTACTCATCAAGGGCTTTAAGGACTTCAAGTTACCTAAGCTATTGCCTTTTGCTGTTATTGCGTTTGGTATTTATTTACTGTTCAAGAGTCCTGAGTATTTTCTCATCTTTATTACCCTTAAGCAGTTTGTAATTCTCTTCAAGAAGTTCCTGCTCTATGCTTTTGAAGGTCAGTTGTGGCATTTTATTATTAATAATCCGGCTATCTCATTAATGAGTAGCTTTCTATTGGTAATTACCGTAGGCGCTTTTTTATTAATGTTGCCAATTTCCACAACTACCAATCAGCCCATGAATTTTATTGATGCCATCTTTACTTCAACTTCTGCAACCTGTGTTACGGGATTAATAGTCGAAGATACGGGGAGCTACTTCACCCATTTCGGGCAAATTATTATTATTCTGCTTATTCAAATCGGTGGCTTAGGATTAATGACCATCTCTACAGCTTTTGCCCTAATATTTGGTCAGAGACTTACTGCTAAAATGGAGTCGGTAATGCAAGATGTGATGGGTGAATCAAACCGCCTGAACCTCTTTCAATTGTTAAAGTACGTTATGGGAATAACCATATTATTTGAATTTGTCGGAGCCGTTTTCTTGTTTTTCACTTTCAAGAATTTATATTCCAACGTCTATAAAGCCATCTATTATTCAATATTTCACTCAGTTTCTGCATTCTGTAATGCTGGATTTTCCCTCTTTTCCAACAACCTTGAACCCTTCGCCAACAACATAAATGTCAATCTTGTTGTCTCATTCTTAATTATCTTTGGAGGCTTAGGATTTGTTGTTATTATGGACATCAAGAAGAATCTTTTTCGCAAGGGTGGAATCAAAAAGTTAAGCCTTCATTCTAAGGTTGTGATAGCCTCTACAACGCTTTTGATAGTTTTCGGTTTAATAGGATTCTTCATTTCAGAATATAATAATACAATGGATGGACTAAGTTTTGGTAAGAGATTTTTAGCATCCTACTTCCAGTCAGTTACGTGCAGAACAGCCGGATTTAATACAATAAGTCAAACAAACTTATCATACAGCTCTATCTTATTATCTGTAATCTTGATGTTTATCGGCGCCTCTCCAGGATCTACCGGTGGCGGTATCAAGACAACCACTTTTGCCATCATGGTTCTATCGATAGGCTCAATCTTGACTGGCAAGAAAAATGTCTCTGCTTATAAGAGAAAAATATCTATGGACAGTATTAAGGAAGCAGTAGGCTTAATCGGAATCTCTTTAGGTTTCTTGATGCTACTGTTATTTGCTCTTTTTGTTGTTACTGATGGCACTTTTCAAGAAATCACTTTTGAAGCATTCTCTGCGTTTGGAACAGTCGGACTCTCCATGGGTTTCACGAGCAGTCTAAATATTGCAGGGAAAATAATTATAATATTGCTAATGTATCTTGGTAGAATTGGACCTTTAACCATTCTTTATGCATTAGCACAACGGGTTGTTAAGAAAAGAGTTAATTACTTAGAAGAAAACATCTCAATAGGATAAAATATGGCACGATTTGTTATTATCGGAATGGGTAAATTTGGCGTAGCAGTAGCGACAACTCTAATTTCTCACGAAGCAGAGGTTATAGGCATTGATAAGGATGAGGTTATTCTTAAAGAAATAAAAGATAAACTAACCGCAGCTTTATGTTTTGATGCTACAGATGAAATAGCTCTGAAACAATCAGGTATTGAAGATGCTGATGCTGTTATCGTAGCTATCGGAAATAATATTCAAGCCAATATTATGACCTGTGCTTTACTTAAGAAGATAGGTATAGGCAAGATATATGCTAAGGTTGAAGATAATCTGCATAGAAGAATATTAATCTCTTTGGGAATTGATGATATTTATTTCCCGGAAGAAATTGTAGGACAGAATCTGGCTAAGCATCTTATTTTAGAAGAGATAGATCAGATTGTTGAATTATCTTCAGGACACTTCTTAGCTGAATTAGTAATTCCTAATGATTTTATCGGCAAGAAGCTTCAAGATTTGGATTTGCTGAAAAAATATGGACTTAACATTGTTACAATTAAAACCAAGGTTCTAAAGATCACGGAAGAAGGGGATAAGACAATTGAAGAGAAGATTAACTCTCTCCCCGGTGCTAATGATGTGCTAAATGAAGGTGATAGAATAATTCTCCTTGGCTTAAGATATAATATTGATAAATTAATCAGCGATATAAAAAAGAAAGGTTAGGTATGCGACATAAATCATTTTATCGGGGTAGTAATATATCCTTACTACTTATTTTAGTTATCTATATTTTGCAAGTTATCAGCCTGCTTTACCAATTTAGCAGTGGTAATCCCGTAGAGCAAATCATCAATGATTCGAAGAATATCCTTTTCAGTTTTCTGATTCTTTTTGTTATTTACTACATCTCTATAATGATTTACCATCCACTTAAAATGAGAAAATCAGTTAAACAAATAAAACATGTACTTGATGAATTTAGAAAAGGAAATTATGAATACGATTTAGATAATTTATATGAAAATATCGAAAAAGAGTTTATTCCTTTGGTAGATGCACTTAAAAGAATGTTGGCTAATATTATTCAATTTGATAAACTAAAAGAGGCGAAGATCTTTTCTCATCACAGCAAATTAAAGGGGCTTACTGCTTTAACAAGTGATGGGGCTATGATTATTGAAAAGTCAGGCGAGATTCTCTATATAAATGAAGTGATGGTTTACAACTTTGGACATTTAGAATTAGATGAAGATACAAACTTCCTAGATACCTATTTCCCCGATTCTTTTGAGAAAACTATTAAGAAATATGTAAAAGATGTCCTGATAAGCGGTGTTAAGAAAGAACCTTGCAGACTTCTTATCCAAGATATAGAAAAACAGGTAACTATTAAATCAGCTGTTTTTAAAAGTAGGGGTGGAGATTTCCTCGGAGGTATTTTCCTGATAACGGATCTCAAAGCTATTAATAAAAAAGAGAATGAAGAGCTAACGAATAAAGTTATTAAAAAGGTAGAATAGTGGGCAATATTATTCTTAATTTAACGTTTAAAGGTCTAGAGAGTATGAGGATAGATAAATATCTGGCAACTGTTAATTGTGAAGAACTCTATTCTCGTTCCTTAATTGAGAAAATAATAAACAGAAACGAAGTCAAAGTTAATGGCATGGTAGTGAAGAAGAATTACCTGCTAGTGCTTAATGATTTAATTGAAATAGAGTTTCAAGAAGATAAACTAAAAGAAGCTGAGCCTGAAAATATCCCGCTTAATATTGTCTATGAAGATGAAGACTTGGCTGTTATTAATAAACCGGAAGGACTAGTTGTTCATCCCGGGCATGGAAACCTTACCGGCACTCTCGTGAATGGTTTAGTAAATCATTTTGGCGACAATCTTTCTAATGAAAGAGGGGTAGCCAGACAGGGAATCGTGCATAGAATAGATAAAGGAACTTCAGGGCTGTTGATTATAGCTAAGAATAACCTAGTTCATGCACGCTTAGAAGAGATGTTTCGCAACAGAGAAATTAAGAAGATTTATAAAGCTATTTTGGTAGGATATCCCGAAACTGATTCCGGTACTATCCAAACTTTTCTTAGGAGAAGCAAAAGTAATCCTCTCAAGATTGTCGTGAGTAATACAGGCAGAGATTCGATTACTCACTATGAAGTTGAGAAGTATTTTAAATATTTCTCCTTGGTTAATGCTGACCTAGAAACAGGTAGAACTCATCAAATTAGAGTCCACTTCGCTAACCAAAATAATCCTGTCTTAGGCGACAGATTATATAGCAGCGTTAATGATGTGGCTACTCGAATTCCCTCAAACTATAAAAAGAGATTAATTAATCTCTACGATAATGTGTTGATAAATCAAGCCTTACACGCTTATAAAATAGAATTTATGCACCCTATTACTAAGAAACTCATCACTGTGAAATCTGACCTACCCGACTATTTTAGAAAAGCCTTGGCTTGGTTAGAAACAAATTTCTCAATTGATGATTAACGGAGGAACTATGTCGTACAAATTTGCAACTATTAAAGAAGCAATTGCTGATGTTTCACAAGGAAAAATGATTATTGTTGTTGATGATGAAGATCGCGAAAATGAAGGTGATCTTATCTGTGCTGCCGAGTTGATTACTCCCGAAGCTATTAATTTTATGATTACTAATGCTAAAGGATTAGTATGTGCTCCCATGACTAAAGAAGCTTCCCAAAGACTCGCGATCCCTCTAATGACAGAACATAATACAGATAAGATGGGAACTAAATTCACTATTTCTGTTGATGGTGCAAGAGATACCACTACAGGAATCTCGGCACAAGATAGAACAAATACTATTCGCTCGCTTGTTAATCCGAATTCTACTAGCAATGATTTTGTCAGACCCGGACATATTTTTCCTTTAATAGCTGAAACTGGCGGTGTCTTGGTTCGTGCCGGGCACACCGAAGCTGCTGTTGATTTAGCAAAATTAGCAAATCTCAAACCTATGGGAGTGATTTGCGAGATAATTAATGAAGATGGCTCCATGGCAAGGTTAAATGATTTAATGATTTATGCGGAAAAGTATAATCTCAAAATAATAACTATTGCTGACCTGATTAAATACAGAAAAGCGACTGAAGAGCTTGTTAATTTAATCTCTAAAGCTAAGCTTCCCACACATTATGGCGATTTTGATATCTATATCTTCGAAAGTAAAATCTCGCAAGAACAACATATTGCTCTAGTTAGAGGTGATATCGGAGATGGCAAAGATATTCTTGTGCGTGTCCATTCAGAATGCCTTACCGGCGATGCTCTCTTCTCAAGTCGCTGCGATTGTGGTCAGCAATTAGAATATGCTTTCCAGAAAGTAGCCGATGAAGGCCGCGGAATTATTCTCTATATGAATCAAGAAGGACGCGGAATTGGTATTGCTAACAAAATTAAAGCTTACCACTTGCAAGACCACGGAAGAGATACTGTAGAAGCTAATCTTGAGCTTGGTTTCCCTGAAGATTTAAGAGAATATGGAATTGGGGCTCAGATGCTCGCTTACTTAGGTGTGAAAGAGATGAGGCTTCTAACCAATAACCCTAAAAAAGTTGTAGGGTTAAGTGGGTATGGACTTAATATCACCGAACGTGTACCTATTGAAATCGAAGCTATTGAAGAAAACCGCTTCTATCTTAAAACAAAGAAAGAGAAAATGGGACATATTTTAGAGAAGCTCTAAGTAATTAATAATTAAGAATTAATAATGAATAATTGAAGAAAACATATATAAGGGCGGAAATTTTCCGCCCTTCTTAAAAAGAAGAGCTTTTACACGATTTTGCACGCATTAAGATGGCTTTCGACCTCTTCCACCGGGAACGCACTCATCCCTGAGTGCATCATTGCAAGAGCAATGAAAATCTTAATTCTTCCAGGATTTAGAAGCCTCAATCTTTTCCTTTATTTTTCACTTTTCATTTTACTTCCTTCTTATCAGTCTTAATCTATCGAATTTATGTCATCTGTGTTCTATGTCTTTTCATTTCTTCTTCCCTCTTCAGTAGCTAAGAGGTTCATTTATCGCAAACTCATCAAGCTACAAGTGAGTGTGCAGATAAAGCACAGCTTAGTTTTACCAAAATCTCCATGCTGAAAACAACCTGCTCACTCAAAAAAAAGTAGGGGAGTTCTTAATCCCCAACGGGGATATATAATTTAGCCCGGTGGTCTCATTCTGCTTGCAGAATTGACCCCGGGTACAGGATACTCCCATCAACCAGTCTTAATCCGGCAGGAATAGGACAGTAGCCGGAAGCAATTCCCCGTTTTACCAAAACCTCCATGCTGAAAATAACCTGTTCACTCACAAAATAAGCAGGGTGAGCTCTTTATTCCCCTCTTCACTGGGATTGCGGACGCCCACGTCCGTATTAAATCTATCCCTATCATAGGGATAGATAGGCCTTGCTTTTTGCAAGTTAAGGACTCTTCTCCTTCGGAGGTGAGTGAATACGGACGGGTCGTCCGCAATCCCAGTTAAGGGATCTCGCACCAATCTAAATCTGTCTATAAACAAAAAGGACCCTGGATAAAAATATCCAAAACTCGATCCCCAACGGGGATATATAGTTTAGCCCGGTGGTCTCATTCTGCTTGCAGAATTGACCCCGGGTACAGGATATCCCCATCAACCCGTCCTATTCCGGTAGGAATAGGACAGTAGCTAGAAGCAACTCCCCATTTTACCAAAATCTTCATGCTGAAAATAACCTGTTCACTCACAAAAACGGCGAATCAAAAACTAAAAGTAAAATAGTTTTAATAAATCTTTTACTCTCTAACCTATTCAAATTTGGTGTTTAATGAATTTTTAATGTCCCTTCTTGAATAATTAAAACTTAAAATATGTAAAAAAGATATTGACAGAAAAACAGCTCTTAGTAAATTAACAAAACCAATGCACGGAACGCGAAAGTGAAAGTGCGCTGGTTCGATCTTTGAACTTAAAATTAATAAATAATTTATAGAGTGAAATGAATGAAGTAAACTTGCGAGAGACAGGAAAACGATTTATATAATAATGGAGAGTTTGATCCTGGCTCAG
>JBAYZI010000003.1:0-51599 GCA_041672585.1 Cloacimonadales bacterium (SeqCode)
GATTTAGATTGGTGCGAGATCCCTTAACTGGGATTGCGGACGACCCGTCCGTATTCACTCACCTCCGAAGGAGAAGAGTCCTTAACTTGCAAAAAGCAAGGCCTATCTATCCCTATGATAGGGATAGGTTTAATACGGACGGGTCGTCCGCAATCCCAGTGTCTTTCTCTTCCCGCAGGAAGAGAAAACTGTAGAGACACAACATCTTGTTTTTCAATGATTTAAAGACCACAGACCAGCCCCTAAATCCCCTAAGGGAACTTTTAGAAAGAGAGGGAATTAAGACCACACCCCGCCGAAATTCGGCACCCCTCTCCGGAGATTCGCTTTGCGAATGAAGAGGGGAATTAAAAGGTTGCATATCCGTATTAACTCGAGCAAAAGCTCCTCATTTTCTTTTATACATTTGCAAGAGAAAGAATTAATACGGTCTGGAGCGCTCACAGTGAAAGAGGTTGAACATTAATTCATCTTTACAAAATATATACGAATCGGTAGTTATTTATCAGTACTTTCTTGTCACCTTCACTAGTAACCCGATTTTTTAGCGAATACTAATCGAGTTAACTAACTACGTCCTAAGGTAATTTTCTCTAAGAGAGAGCTTTATCTTCTATATTTTCGTTTTAATGTCTAAAATGCCTGGTGCCTGTCATAATCATAGCGATATTATGCTCATCACAAGCTTCGATTACTTCCGGGTCTCCTTTCGAGCCACCCGGTTGGATAACGGCAGTAACTCCATGCTTGACAAGCTCATCTATGGAATCTCTGAAGGGGAAGAACCCATCAGAAGCACAGACAGAACCTTGCAAGGTGAGTGAGAAGTTTTTAGATTTTCTAATAGCGATTTCAGTTGAATCTATCCTGCTGGTTTGCCCGATACCAAGTCCCAGCGTTCTATCTTGAGAAGTAAAGGCGACAGCATTGGATTTAAGAGAAGCCACAGCGTTCCAGCCAAACTTAAGAGCTTCTAACTCAGAATCAGTAGGCATTCGTTTGGTAACCACTTGCCATTGTTCTTCGTTATCTCTATCTATATCAATATCTTGCACAAGATAGCCATTCATACAAGAGACAAGACTCTTTTTATTTTTAAGTTCAAATACTCCTTGTTCATCAAAGGAGATTAACCTTCTGTTCTTCTTTTTCTGCAAGAACTCTAAAACACCAGGTTGATACTCCGGAGCTAAGACAATCTCAGTGAATATTTTATTAATCTCGCGTGCTGTTTCCATGCATAAAGATCTGTTAACTATGACAATACCCCCAAATGGTGAGAGCGTATCTGTGGCAAAAGCTTTTTGATAAGCAGTAGCAAGAGTTTTATCAGAACCTATCCCGCAGGGGTTTGTATGTTTGAAGATAGCTACAGTAGGTTTAGATTTAAACTTAATAATAGTCTTGAGAGCAGAATCGATATCGAGTAAGTTATTATAGGATAATTGTTTACCATGCAGAAGTTTGATATAGCCTTTCTCTTGGAAGAATTGAGCTTCTTGATGAGGATTTTCTCCATAACGAAGGGTTTCTTGAAGTGGTTCTGAAATATTAAGCTGAGCAGAATCGTCATTAAGTTTCATAAAATAGTTAGCAATTGCGGTATCGTAGTCGGCAGTATGCATAAAGGCTTTTTGGGCTAAATGCTGTCTAAATTCTAATGAATTATCGCCGGATGCAAGCACTTCAATCACTTTATCATAATCATTAAGATCTGTAACGACAAAGACAGATTGATAGTTTTTAGCTGCAGATCTGATTAAGGTAGGTCCGCCAATATCTATATTTTCTATTAATTCTTGCTGTGTTGCATCTGGGTTTTGCAGTGTCTTTTTAAAAGGATAGAGATTAACACAAACAATATCGATTAAGTTAATCTTAAGCTTTGCTGCTTGTTCAAGATGAGCCGGCACTTCCCTATTGGCTAAGATACCGCCATGAATAAAGGGATTAAGCGTCTTTACCCTCCCATCCATGATTTCCGGAAACTGTGTTACGTCAGAAACCTTTATCACTTCAACACCATTGTCTGTTAAAAATTGGGCAGTTCCGCCACTCGAAACTATATCATAACCCAACTCTTTTAGCTTTTTAGCAAAGGGAACAACATTAGTTTTATCAGAAAGACTTATCAGGGCTCTTTTATTCATTCTTATCTCCATTATCTAATTCATCTTCTTCATAATATATATCATTTACATCGTAATCCATATACTCGTCATCATAGTCAACATCATCTTCTCCATAATCTTCTTCAAGAGTTTCACTTTCATAGCTAATTGCTGATTTAACAACATCTAAGATTGATCCGATTTGGCTCTGTTTGAGATTTGACTTTATTTCTTTATACTCTTTTCCATCTAAAAGAATCCTAACATCTAACTGTAATTGATGGTATTCTTGGTTGTTTCGCAGCTCAATAGATTCTCCGTATGAGGACTTTCTAAACATGGCAATTATCAAAATCCCGCACAGAATTATCAGCCAATTTAAATATAGCCAGAAAACGGCAATGGGAATAGTATTCAGCACTCCCAGGGTGTCGCTAAACTTATTGGAGCGTCCTACATAGATATCAAACCCAAATTTGGCAATATACCACGCTAAGGTTGTAATTAAAGTACCTTTTAAAAGGTCGTTTTTGCTAAGTCTGATACTCGGAAGAAATAGGTAAAGTATTATCAGAATTGTGAATTGGAGAATAATCGGGATAAAGTAAGAAATTATAGTGGCGAATTTAGAAATTATGGGAATATCACGCACTACTGTGGTTGAAACTATCGTAAATATCAGAATCATAATGATGAAGCCAAAAAAGATAGAACCAATAAATTTAGTGATCTTAGTAAAGATATCTAATTTATGAGTGTGTTCAACTCCTAAAATTCTATCAAAAGTTTTATTTAGAATATTAAACATAGAGAAGGAACCAACACCCACAAAGATGAAAGAATATAGGTTTAAACTGACTTTCTTACTAAGAGCTATCATAATGAGATCTCTAACTTTATCTGCTGTTTCCGGAATAAAATTATTAAGAATCTTGCCGATATAGACACCTTTATCAATATCTAAGATATTGGGTAGAATTAAGAGAGCAAAAGAGAGCATGGGGATTATTGCCACAATAGAGATAAAAGTAAGATTGGCTGCATCTTTCACTAAGCCTTCATCCAGAATCTTTAAGATAAATAATTTTAGGGTTTTGAGAAAAACAACAAACTTATTAGGACGCTTCATTTTTACTCCGATCTAAGGGCTGTTACAGGATCTAGTGAACACGCTTGCCATGAGGGTATAGTACCAAAGATTAAGCCTACACCTGAAGACATAAGCAGGGCAATGACAATCAAGCCTGAAGAGATATTAATACCAACATTTAGATAATCTGCGACTAATCCAGATAATCCGATGCCTATAAAGACACCGATTACGCCACCTAAAGTTGTAATTAAAACAGTTTGTATTAAAAATTGAAGGAAAATATCAAGTTTAGAACCTCCGATAGACATTCTAACTCCTATTTCGCGGGTTCTCTCTTTTATAGTTGCCAACATGATGTTCATAATCACTATCCCTCCTACTATTAAGGAGATAGCTGAGATGAAGTAGAAGATAATATTAAACTTAGCAGAACTCTTGACAATCTCTTCGCGTCTTTCGAGATTTGATTGGGCTGTATAGATTTTCTTGTTAGAAAACTCTTCATTAATTCTTTTCTCTACTTTAGCTTTAACTGATTCGGTAATTGTTTCATCAGTCGTGATCAGGCTAAATCTGTTAAGCTTCTTAGATCGAGGATTTAGAGCAATGGCAGTAGTAACCGGCACTAATATCAAATCATTCTTCCATTCTATCCAGTTATTATTATTCATATCACCTTTGCCTATGAATTCTCGATAATCTAAAATTCCTATAACTTCAAAGAAATCCGTTCCCACTTGGATTTTCTGACCAATCGGATCTATACTTCCGAATAGTTTGGCACGGGCAGCAGTACCTATTAAGGCAACTTTTTGCTTATTCTTATAATCAAATGAGGTAAATTCTCTACCCTCTTGAACACCCCACTCTTCTACTTTAAAATAATCTGCATTAACTGCTGTAAACCAAGGATTTACTTCATTCTTTTTATACTTTATGGGTGAAACCCAAACTGATATATAAATATCAATTAAGTCTATACCTTGAATAGGTTGAAGAATTTTCATCAATTCATCATATTCGAAATCTTTAGATCTATTTACTGTCTCATTATTTTCCCAGTTTTGCCTGACATCTATTTTCTTGAATCCACCGGATGCTTCCATCCATTCAGTAGTTTGTTTAATACTTCCTTGGACAATACTCATTACGATAATAATGGAGGCAGTTCCCAGAACTATCCCCATCACAGTAACTATTGTTCTGACTTTTTTTGACCAGAAATCTTGCAAACTCTGATTAAATACTTCTTTAAAGGATATCGCCATTATGAATCTTCCCATCTATTATGGTGATCACGCGATCTGCTTTTTCTGCAATGTTTTTATCATGAGTAACCACTATCACAGTGTTGCCTTGGGCATGTAAATTAGAAAAAATGGTCATAATATCAGAACCAGAAGTAGAATCAAGATTGCCTGTGGGTTCATCTGCCAAAATAATCGAAGGGTTATTCACAATTGCGCGGGCAATAGCAACTCTTTGGCGTTGTCCACCTGATAGTTCGGAGGGTTTATGTTTCAACCTATCTCCTAAACCCACAGAGTTGAGAACCTCAATAGCTCTCTTTTCTCTCTGTTTCTTTTCCATGCCTGCATAGAGAAGCGGGAGTTCGACATTCTTTTGAACATTTATATGAGGAAGCAGGTTGAATGTTTGGAAGACGAATCCGATTTTGGTGTTGCGAATCTTTGCTAACTTGCCCTTGCTGAGCTTTTCCACATTAATGCCATCGAGGGAGTAGCTGCCTTTAGTGGGAGAATCTAAGCAACCCAGAATATGCATCAAAGTAGATTTCCCGGAACCTGATGGTCCTATTATAGCGACAAATTCTCCTTGCTGAATGCTTACATCAACACCCTGCAGGGCGTGGACTTGCACTTTTCCCATATCATAAGATTTTGTTAAGTTTTCTGTATTAATTATTTCCATTTTTACCTACGAGCTAATTATTTTGATTTATCATTAAGATCTGTCTTACTTCAGCAGCGAAAGTGCTACCGGGGTATTGAGTCAAGAAGTTTCGTGCCATATCTTTAGCAATATTTGAGTTCTTGTTTTCTGTAAGAACCAGCTGTAAAGAAGCGAAATCCCTACAGAATTCATCTTTGTAGTTATCGCTAAACAACTGCTTTGCTCTAAGTTCATTAAGGTTCTTCTTATTCATCATTGCATTCCTAAGCTTGAAAATTTCTTTGTTAGAAGAGAGAAACAACTTTTGATAAAGTGAATCTGCTTCTGTAATTAAGAATAATTTTTCATTACGATAGGCGTCAAGAAAAAGATTTTTATCAGTTGGATTTAAGCTTTTTAAGAAGTATTTTAGCTCCAGCATTTCGGATGTATAATCCGAATTAGGTGCTGTAATCAGCAGTTCTGTAGCAAGAGAATCAGCTTCTGCACCACTCTGCATTACTTCCAGCAGATAGGCATTAAAAAAGAAAGCATCATTCGCTCCATACTTTCTTAAGTTAGCTAGATGAGTAACAGCACCTTGCAAATCATTGCGTAATATCTTGTAATAACTTATTTTCTCTTGCAGCGTCTGCTTTTGATTATTATTAAAAGCAAATTTATCAGCTTCATTCAAATAGCTTAAATACCCTTCAGAAAGTTTTCTGTTCCGATAAACCAAATCAGCTTTTAAGAGATAGCTATCAAACATTATGTTGCGCTTAGCAGGTTTATTACTTTCGTCAAAAATAATCGTGTTCACCAGAGAATCAGCATGCGTATATTTTCCATTCTCAATCAACATACTGGCATAATTGAAAGTATAACGATAAATAAACGTAGGGTTTTCTTCTTTGGCTAGCAGCATTTCATAGAGTAGGGCACTAATCTCATAGCTTTTCAATCTCCTGAATTGTTCAGCCTTTGTGTAAATGTCTTTAGGCTCATATTTCTCTAATAATGCCAGTGCTAGCTCTATTCTATCAGTGTTCAAAAGTGCTTCGATATAGACATCAATTATAGATTTATTTATATTTGTGATTTGAATCTTACTACTATCAGAGCCAAAATGCTCAACCAGAGTAGCGACAGATTTAGGAGAATCTTTAATTATATTCCTGATGCGTGAATTAGACAAATTTTGATGTCCAATATTGTTTTCTAAAGCAATTAAATAGTATCTGATTGCCTCATCATAGTTTCTTTCAAAATAGTAAGAATCCGCTAAGTTAACCGAAAAAATGGTCGGATAAAGTTTTTCTCCCTGTAAATAGATAGTTATTGATTCAGTATAAGCCCGATAACGTTGAAAAAGAGCACCCATTAATGAGAAGTCATTGCTACTATTATTCTTACTCAGATAACTTTGAGCTTTATCCAGGGCAATTTGATAACTCTTTTGAATAAGGCTAAAGGTAATCTGATATTCATATCTCTTAAATTGAGGAAGAAGTTCAGACTTGTCTTTAAGAATCTCAATAGCTTTATCGCTCTCATTAGTAAGGACATACAAATCTAAAATAGCCATGATTACTTGAGTGTCATCAGGGTATTTCTCTAAGGCTTCACTTAATAACTCATCAGCTAAAGTGTACTTTCTTACCTTAATCATATTGCTCGCATTGTTCAGGAGAATTTTCTTCTCATCATAATCTGCAAACAACAGGCAAGTGGTAAGTACAATAAGCAATACTATTATTTTCTTTTTCATTTATTAATCTCTATTTAATCTTTTGATATACTCTAAAATAATTTTCTGATACTCTTTAGAGTAGTTTTTGTATTCTTCTTCCAAAAGAGCATTGTTTTCTAACTCTTTAAATCTAAGTTCAATATCTTCAGGAGTAGCCCACAGCTTATCTTCAGCTTCTTCGCCTTTTCTCTTCTGGCTTTGATCTTTCTTATTAATAGACTTTGTTGCTTCTAACATACGGGAGAGAATATTCTCTTGTTGCTTAATCAAATCTTGGTCTAAACGATTGAATCTTAGTTTATTAGAAACATCTTCCAACTCTTCAATAAGTTTATTTAAGCCGGCGGCTTGCTTCTGGGCTTGAGGATTTGTTTGAATCAAGCGTTTAAGGTTTTCAGCAATTTGCTGTTCGTCAGATGCAGCTTTACCCATTTGTCCTCTCATCTCATTAGACATGCGAGGGTTACCTTGTCCTAACTGCTGCATCATCTGTTGAGTTAGCATATTCATCGCCATCTGTTGTTGCCCCATTTGTTGCATCTGTTGCATAAAGTCTTGCATACCACCGGAACCACCACCAGATTGGCTATCATCATCTAAAAGAAGAGAAAAAATCATATTATTCAGACCTGCCTGAATCTCTTGCATATTTGCTTTGGCAGTATAAGTTCTGTTATCACTAACTTCTGTAAAGAACTTGCTATAAGCGGACATTGTTTTAGATAAGTCTAACATAAACTTAGGATTCAAAGAGAGCAGAACTTCCGAAACTGAAAAGAACTTTCTTAGTGCCAAATCTACCATCTCTTGTTGGGCTATCATCTGTTCTAAAATTAAGAAAGGATCACTGTCCATGGTTTGAAACAACTCTTGGTGTCGCTCCACAAAAAACAACAGTTCTCTGATTAATTTATCTTTTGCTGCTTCTGCTTCTTTACTTTTCGCACTGCTCATCATGCTCATCATACTCATCATGGATTTAGACATTTTCTGCATTTGAGAAACCATCTCTTGTTGAGAATCTTGAGTTTGTGAACTTTCATTATTTTGCATTTGTTCAGAAACACTATCCATTTGCTGAGCCATCTGCTCCATATCTATTTCACTTTGCATTTTGGCTAATTCATCTTTGACTGCCTGGTCAGAAGGTGATTTCAGCATTTCCGATAATTTACTAATTTCATCTTGTATTTTTTTTAATTTATCTTTTATATCTTGCTGTTGTTTAGCGAGTTCAGCACCATCTTTAGCAGTATCACTCTTTTCCAGAAGTTGTTCTTGCAGTTCTTGCATCTCTTGAGTAAGCCCTAATAATTTCTCCAAACTCTGCTCTTTCTTCATCTGCTCCAACATCTTGAGGGTTTGTTCTAGCTTCTGACTAAACTCTTCCATGGAGAACTTCATTTCTTCTAAGGCCTGCTTAAGATCTTTAGAAGTAAGCTCAGACATCTTTTCGTTAAGTTTCTCCATTAATCTCTTCAGCTCTGGCGAGGTAATCTCTTCCATCAACTCCTTAATCTTCTGCATCTTCTGCATCGTCTCTTGAGTCAAAACCTCATTCTTAGTTGCTTCTTCAATCATCTCCTGGAGCTTCTCTACTGATTGGTCGATATTGTCTGAAAGCTGTTCCTGCTGGGCAACCATCTCCTTAAGCTGCTCCTTATCTTGCCACTCTAATTCATCTTTATTTAACAATTCACGACGCTTCTTTTCAAACTCTTCTTGCAAGACTTCTGATTCTTTCAAAGTCTTAGTCATCATCTCATTCTGTTGAGTTTCTATGACTTCCATCTCTTCAAAAATCTCTTGGAGGGTCGGGATTCGCAAAGTAATCTTATCTGATTCAACTCTATGCTTCTTGCCTAAATTATCTTCCACAGAAGCCCAAAAGGTAACTTCATCACCGGGGTACATCTTATACTTAGAGAGGTTTAGAAACATAGAATAGTTGTAAATCTTATTATTAATGCTAGTTAGCAACAGGGTATCTATGGTAGCAGTAAAGTTGACTTCATAATAGAGATGAAGATTCTTTAAGCCATAATCATCACTAAGCTTAATGGTCATGGGGATAATTTGATTCTTATCCATCTTCCCATTCTGCGGGTAATCAGTAATTGTGATTTCCGGTTTCAAATCGGGAAAGACAGTAATTGATTTAGTAGGTGAAGTGTATTCATCTCCATACTTATTGATTATTTTAAGATGATACTGACTGCTTTTATCAAGCTTGAAAGAGAAAAGAGCAATATTAGCTCCAACTTTCTCACCTTCATTAAGAGAGCCATCAGGAAAGACCATATAAGAGTTGGTAATCTCGTTATTCGTGTTAAGAAGAACTTTCACAGAAGTACCTTCAATAGCGCTGATATTACCAAAGAGCAGAGTATCTTGCTCAGAATTTAATCTTGTATAAGCAGGGTAATCATAAATAACTTTTATCTGTTCAATAGCTATTTTCTCATAAACGGTGATTTGACACACCTCTGTCTTAGCTTCTTCATTAGCAATAAAATAGCTGAGAGAATAATCTAATCCAGGCAATAAAAAGCTGTTTTTGGTAAGAGGAATATTACGCCATTTCTCATCTCTTTTCACACTAAGATAATACTCTAAGTCTGGATTGTAATTAAGAATTTTAATCTCCACATCTTGCTTGGAGACAATAGTTGTATCTCCCGGCTCAAAGAGAATTGTATAATCAATGCTGGGGCTAGGCAGCGAATTAAGATAAAATGCTTTCCAGGTAGCCTTGAAATTGGAGGCAAAAAGGGAAAAAAGAATGATATTACCTACAGCTAGAAAGATATAAAAAATTAACAAATTACGGGGAAGTACTTTGGGATAGAGTACTTGAGTAGAATCTACCCTGTCATTAGTTCTTTCGATTAGGGCATTAATAAAGGGATTTTTAGCTTCTTCTTCATTACTTGTCAGTTCTAAGGTCGAAAGAAAAGTATCATCTTTATCCTGATTAATCT
Organism: Cloacimonadales bacterium (SeqCode); assembly: GCA_041672585.1. GTDB lineage: Bacteria > Cloacimonadota > Cloacimonadia > Cloacimonadales > JAFGVF01 > JAEKNW01. Next base: position 9,832 of record JBAYZI010000003.1, read on the forward strand.
TATCTATTAACTTGGCCGCTTGATGATTGTTAAGAAACTTATTCTTAGCTGCAAATATCAGATAAATGATTAGCATGGCAACAGTAACCCTGATGGTTAAAGCACTGTAGAACAATTCTAAAGCGTGTCCTTCCACAATGTTATAAATGACATTGAACATCTGGATGCAAATAATCACTAAGAACAATATCTGGATTATTAAACGCGTTCCGATTATTGAGTTATATCTATTTTTAAATTCTTCTATAAGTTTTATAAATTTATGCATTCTAAGCCTTTATTATTTTAATTCACTAACATATAAAACACTATTTATGTCAAGCTTTGTAGTGTAGAAATTATCGCAAGTTGGCAACAAGAAACAGGGTTCCCAGACCAATTATAAGGAGAGCACCTATAATAGTTAATACTTTAGATATCTTAGTAATATGCTTCTCTGAAATCAACATGCTTGTTGTTAGAGACTTAACAAATAGAGTTAAACTATTGATGGCTATAAGTGTAAGTGCCATTCCCAGTGCCATAGTCAATACCATCATTACCCCAACAAAGTAGGTTCCCATCTTCATGGCAAAAACAGCAATTATTATCGAACCGGGGCAAGGTACAAAGCCTATGGAAAGAGCTGTAACAAAGAGATTTCTATCTGCATGAGTATGTTGAGTATTTTTCTTGCTGAAAAGTGCTTTGAATAAAATCCATAATCCTAATAAGATGATAATCCCATAAGAGATATTTTGAGCAAGAATGGAGAAGGTTGTAGAATCTTGCAAGAGACTCATACTTAATAACTTCAGAATTGCCACTAAGGTCAATCCTGATAAAGAGTGCAGAAAGGCAAACAGGAAGCTTGCTCCCACAATCGTGAGGTATTTAACATTGGAACCAATAACTTGGCTAACCATGAAGATTTTACCGTGTCCGGGTCCCATGGAGTGGGCAATCCCATATAAAAAAGCCAAGCCAAGAGCAATAAATAAGAACTTCTTATTTTGGTCTTTCTTAAAATCTCGCATGTTTCTAGTTAGATCTGTGCGTAGTTTTCTCTGATATTCAGTATTCTTCTCCAGCATACTCTTATGATTCTTGCTTTTAGCATCCTTCTGAACCTCTGAGGTTTTGGCGGAGTTAGCTTCATTACTACTGCGTTGGTTAGCAAATTGAGCCGGTAAGCCAATAGCAAACAACAGAATAAACAGGATAATTAGCTTTTTCATTATTGTTCTTTCCAGATTTTCAATTTAACTTCTAACGGACTTAGCTGTCCAAAATAATATGATTTAGCTTCATTTTCATAAACAGAAATATCATGCCTAATCTCTTCAGACTCAACTATATTTATTCCTGAATCTGCATTAATAAAGAACTTAGTGTAGAATTCACGATCATAAACATTGATTTTAATATTCTGTTCAGTATCAGAAATTAAAATAGGTACTTTAAAATCAAATTTATAGTAAACAAAGATATCTTCTACCCCAACCGAGAAGTTAGAAATCTCTGTGATAATTACTTTCTTATCATTAATCTCTAAATCTGTGTAGAAGCCACACTCCTTCAATCCCGGAATAACAAGCTTTTTCAAGCTTTCCAGTTCTTTTGCATCTATCTCGTCATCACCATTTGAATCAAAATCTTCTAAAATAATCATGCTTGTTAAGTCATCAAACATCCATCTCTCGGTAATTATTAAAGTGTCTAACTTTGTAGCATCAAAGTCAATATCTACACCTGCGAAAAGGTGCGGGTGGGCAATTAAAGTGTTGCAACTAAATATAATTATGTATATGATTATTAGTTTTATTCTTTTCATAGGTACCTCTCATGTAATAAAAATAGAATTACGATAAAGGTCAAGAATTAGTTTAGAATTAAATATCTTATTTTGCTTATACCTTATAAATTTGAAGTGAAACAAAAAATGGGACAGCCGAAGCTGTCCCTCTATATTTAACTTATAATGTTAATTAACTACTAAACAATACCTTGTTCTAAAACTGCTTGAGCAACTTTCATGAAACCGGCAATGTTTGCACCTTTAGCATAATCGATGTAACCATCAGGTTCGGTACCGTATTGAACACAAGCTGCATGGATATCAGTCATAATCTGCTGAAGTTTAGCATCAACTTCTTCTGCAGTCCAGCTGTATCTCATGCTATTTTGTGACATTTCAAGACCTGAAACTGAAACACCACCGGCGTTAGCAGCTTTTCCAGGACCGAAAGGAATTCTTGCTTTGTTAAATGCGTGAGCAGCATCAGCTGTACATGGCATGTTAGCAACTTCACAGAATACTGAAAGTTTGTTTGCGATAAGTGCTTTAGCATCATCAAGGTTAACTTCATTCTGAGTAGCACAAGGCATAGCTATATCTACTTTTTGAACCCATGGTTTTTGGCCAGGGAAGAACTTAGCTTTTGGGAATGTTTTGACGTAATCGCCAATTCTGTCATTGTTAGAAGTTCTAAGATCTACCATGCACTGCCATTTTTCAGGAGTATTGATTCCTTCTTCATCATAGATGTAGCCGTCAGGACCTGAAAGAGTAACAACTTTTCCACCAAATTCAGTAGCTTTCTGGCAAACGCCCCAAGCAACATTACCGAAACCGGAAACAGCAATTCTCTTACCTTCTAATGTTTGTCCCATATCTGATAAGATACCGTTGAGGTAATAAACTGCGCCAAAACCGGTAGCTTCAGGTCTGATTATTGATCCACCCCAAGTTCTACCTTTACCAGTGAAAGTACCGGTAAATTCATTAGCTAGTTTTTTGTACATACCGTACATGTAACCAACTTCTCTAGCACCAACACCGATATCACCGGCTGGAACGTCGAGGTTAGGACCGATATGTCTCCATAATTCCATCATCATTGATTGACAGAATCTCATGATTTCACCATCAGATCTTCCTCTTGCGTTGAAGTCTGATCCACCTTTACCACCACCTAAAGGAAGTGTACTTAAACTATTTTTAAGTGTTTGTTCAAATCCGAGGAATTTAAGAACTGAAAGGTTTACTGAAGGATGAAGTCTAACTCCGCCTTTGTAAGGTCCTATTGCGCTATTAAATTGAACTCTATAGCCTTTATTTACATGAACAGCACCTTGGTCATCTACCCATGGGATACGGAAAATTATTGTTCTTTCCGGTTCTACCATTCTGCCTAATACGTTAGCTGCAACAAATTTAGGATTTGCTTGATAAACATCCCATACTGTTGATACAACTTCTTCTACTGCTTGGATAAATTCAGGTTCTCCAGGGTTACTAGCTGCTACTTGAGCCATAAATTCTTGTTGGGTCATACGAAACTCCTTAATTATTTTTTATTTATTACTTTTATATAATATGACAATAATATGTCAAGCTTTTCATTGAATATTCTTAACTTAAACTATAATTCATTGACCTATGGACATTTATACGTCATAATATTATATTTAGATAGCGATTATCATAGTCAACAATCGCCTTTTTCCTATTATCGATATAAATATATCTAAAATCTTTTCCTATTTTTGACAAATCGGGCAAAAATAAGTGGAGCGTCCACCAATCTTTACTTTTCCCAGTTCATGACCTTCAGGACAATAGTCTTTGCCATACACTTGCAGGAAGTTCTGGAAAGAACCTGTTTTATCATCTACTCTGCGATAATCAGAAATCGTAGTGCCATTGCATTCAATCGCTTCCGCAAGAACAGCCTTTATTTCAGTTACGAGAAGTTTCAGTTGTTTCGGTTTAACTTCATTAGCCTTAGTGAGGGGATGAATACCTGTTCTATAGAGAACTTCGCAGACATAAATATTGCCTAATCCTGCTATTCTGTTCTGATCTAAGAGATAGCTTTTTATCGGAGAAGTAATCTTAGCTATATTTTCTTTGATATATTTATAGTTAAAATCTTCAGAGAGTGGTTCCACTCCGAGTTTAAAGAAGTATTGTGCTAAGTCTGCTTCCGGAAGACAGTCTATGGTGCCAAATGTTCGAACATCGTCAAATCTTAAATATGTTCCATCAGTGAAGTAAATTCTGGCTCTTTCATGCTTCAGAAGATCGCCTTCTGTTTCTGCATAAATCAGCTTACCGGTCATTCTTAGATGAACGATAATATAGTGATTATTAGCCAGATGAATGAGAATATACTTCCCACGTCTGCTTACTTCTGTTACTAGCGAACAATAAGCTTCAGTTTCACATCTAATTCTCAAAGTGTTAGGGTAATACTCTTCAATCTCGGTGATTTCTTTGCCCACAATCAGAACAGCTAATTCACTTACTACGGTTTGTACTTCAGGAAGTTCCGGCATATTAAACCTCTACCACATCATCAGGGATTATGATTTGGTCGCGGATAATCAGGAATGGAGCAGTGGCTTCTCTTTCAATATTAAAAACTTCTGCCAGAATATCAAAGATGTTTAGTCCGATTAGCTTCTTGGTAATGAGCAAGCCATCAGGCAAAACCTTGAGGTCGTGAATATTTTCTTTAATATCAAACTCTACTGTTTTAGTCTTCTTTTCTTTTGTCATTATCCACTTGTCAGCCTCTTCATAAGCCTTGACACCAGCAATGATATTAAGGGCTAATTCAGGGGTAGGAATGACTTTTATAACTTCCGAACTAATAGCATCTAGGTTCCGTTTATCGCTTTTGCTTAATCTTTTCACACTAAAGATAGATAATTCATCATACTTTACAAAAGAGAAAGCATTTAAGATATCAGCACAAGAATAGTTGGTATTTGACTGTATTTCAAAGAACTCGTTAAAACCTTCTATTCCCAGCGGTAACGGAGGTGCTAATTTAATCTTGGGATGTTGGTTAAAGCCTTGTGTATAAATAACTTTTAGATTACTCTTGCGTAGCATTCTATAGATCATTCTCATCAAATCAAGATGTCCCACATATTTGAGAATACCCTGCTTCTTATAATAGATACGATAAAAGTAGCGTGGAGTTCCATCGTTAAGAGGTTCTTGAGCATTATTTTGAAGAATTAAATTAGCAGGAAGTTTAGAGAATGAGTTTATCCCCAGTTGCAATTTATGTTCACTATTACAAATACCGCAATCAGTGCAGTAAGTTAGACAGCCCTCAGTAGTTTCGCCTCTGTGAGATTTTTCTAATTCAGAAAGCAGAAACTCGGGTTTAATATTCAGACTAATATTTTCCCACGGAAGTTTAGAATCAAGAGTATAGTTACTTATATATTTAGAATAATCAATATTCAGCTCTGCAAAAGTATTTTCCCATTTGCTGAAATCAAAGTATTCTCTCCATCCATCGAAGATACAGCCGTTTTCATAACCCTTGATTAAAGCTTTATTTAAAGCACTATCACCGCGGGCAAAGATAGCTTCAAGTAGCGAACTTTCTATTTCATGGTACTTAACCTTAATGAATTTATAACGCTTAAAAGATTTCTTGATATGTATGGCTCTGGACAATAACTCTTCTCTGTCGAGAACATCAGCCCACTGAAACGGAGTATGAGGCTTAGGAACAAAAGGTGAAATTGAAACATTTATTTGTAGTTTCTTGCCTGCTTTATCCATAATTTTATAAATTAATTCAATCAGAGCTTCAATATCTTCAGGCTGTTCACCAGGTAAGCCTATCATGAAATATAGCTTAACTAATTGCCAATTAAATCTTAAGGCAGTATCTATACCTTCCAAAATATCAGCTTCTGTTATGTTTTTATTAATAATATCTCTTAATCTTTGCGATCCTGCTTCCGGAGCAATTGTCAAGCCTGTTCTGCCTAAACTCTCTACTAAGGTAATGAGTGAATCATCTAAAGTATCTACTCTAAGTGAAGGTAAAGAAACTTTTGTTTCAGATTCTCCCAATCTCTTCTTCATTTCGGTGAGAAGTGGCTTGATGCAGAAGTAATCAGAAGATGATAAAGAAGAGAGATTAACCTCTTCCCAACCGTTTTGCTGAATCTCAATTAGCATATCCTGTAAGATATCCTGAGCATCTCTTTCTCTAACCGGACGATAGAAGTAACCGGCATGACAGAATCTACAACCTCTTGAGCAACCGCGCATTATTTCGGCAACATATCTATCGTGCGTAGCTTGTTGCCAAGCAATAAGTTGATTCGAGTGTTTGGCTGTGTTTTTAGAGAAATCCCAATACTTTCTAATTACCACAGTACCTTGAGTGTATTTCGGGACATACCAACCTTTACACTTTGCAAGTTCTTGCAAGATTAGTTCTTTATTATCGCGACCATGCTTAGCAATTAAGTCTTTCACTTCCAGAATCGCCTCTTCACCTTCACCTATCAGAATAGCATCAAATATCTTCTCTAAAGGAGCAGGATTGGTGATACTGGGACCACCTCCGATTATAATAGGAAAGCCTGTTCTATCTTTTGAGTAGTAAGGAATCCCAGCTAAATCTAACATATAGATGACGTTGGAGAAGTTTAATTCTGATTGCAGAGTGAATCCTAATAGGTCGAATTCTTTAATCGCCACTTTGCTTTCTAAGGCAAATAGTGGTTTATTGTTATCTTTGAGCATCTTCCCCATATCAGGCCACGGAGCATAAACTCTGTCTGCAATGGAGTTTTCTTCTTCATTTATGATAGAATAAAGAATCTTTAATCCCAGGTGAGAAAAGCCTACTTCATAGAGGTCAGGGAAGGCAAAACAAACATTTACTTTATCTTCTGAAGGCATTACCATCTTGGAGTTTAATTCAAGCCCAATATAGCGTGAAGGCTTATCTACCGATGTTAAGAAGCTACTCACATCTACTTTTTGATATTTATTATTCATTTTTTAGTTTTATTTTAATCCTTTGATATTTTTATGGAATGGGAACACCCTTGCAGCCATTAATTATTCAAACTGCATTAAGAACGACAGCTCGCGATTTAGGGCATTATAGGTGTTCATCTTTACGCTGAATAGATTAATGCCAAAGACAAAATCATTATATTCTTCAGGAACTTCTGCTTCCAAGTTATCTTCTGCTGCCCTAAGAACGCTTTTATCTATTTTGCTGAGAGCAGACAACGCTCTATATAGTGCATCATAGGATTCTAAGAATTCAGAATGTAAAAACTTAACTTTCACAGTCTTAGGGCTAATCGGGATAATAGCTTGCAGATAGCTTTGCAGTGAATTTAGATAATCGCCTTGCAAGAATTCAATCAGCTCATAGAGAGCTTCGGTATCATCGTTAGAGATTCTATCTAAGAGACTTTCAAGGGTAGGGTTTGATACCAAGTCTTGATGTGCTTCCATTTGTTTTGCATAACTTTGCAAATCTGCTTTTAATCCTTGTCCAAACAGAGCCATAACAGCAGTGATTAAGATGATTATTATAAATGATTTCTTTAACATTAATAGACCTTTAAACCTTTCATTAGATATTTTTGTACATAATCTTTCACCCCATCTTCCAGAGAAGTGAAGTCTTTCTTCCAACCTGCTTCGATGATTTTACCTGTTTCAGCTTCAGTAAAGTATTGATATTTTCCTTGCAAATGCTCAGGCATCTCAATATATTCTATCTTAACTTCTTTTTCCATAGCTGCAAAAACAGCGTTAGCCAAGTCATTCCAACTTCTGGCGAAACCGGTCCCAACATTATAAATACCATTTATTTCAGGGTGATTCAGTAACCACCAAATTATCTTAGCAACATCTTTAACATAGACAAAATCACGCTTCTGTTCACCATCTCCATATTCTTCTTTATAAGATTTGAAGAGCTTAACCTTGCCGGTTTCTTTAATTTGATGATAAGAATTGAAGATAACGCTAGTCATATCATCCTTGTGATACTCATTGGGTCCATAGACATTAAAGAATCTCAACCCACAGATAGAATCGATCAAACCGGTCCTAATAGCTATTTCATCCATCAGCTGTTTGGAGTAGCCATACATATTTAAAGGACGGTATTTAGGAATCTCTTGATGGTCATCAGAGTAACCTTCACTGCCATCTCCATAAGTTGCCGCAGAACTAGCGAAGATGAATCTAATGCCCTGGTCAAGACAGTATTCAGCCAAGGTCATGGTGTATTCTGTATTGTTTTGATAGAGATAATCGGCATCTAATTCAGTAGTAGAAGAACAAGCTCCCATGTGAATAATAGCATCTATTTTAGGGAAACTACCTTCTAACAACTCTTCTAAAAATCTATCTTTGTGGATATACTCTTCATATCTTTTGCCTACAAGATTCTTCCACTTCTCAGTTTTTCCTAATTCATCAACAATGATAATATCATCTCTTCCTTTAGCGTTAAGATAAGAGACTACCACGCTGCCTATAAAGCCGGCACCACCTGTAACTATAATCATAATTATACCCCTTCAAGATTAAAAATTAATAGTAGAAAATAGAAGATTGGAGCTGAGACAATTAAGCTATCAAATCTATCAATAATGCCACCATGTCCGGGGATTAAATCTGAACTGTCTTTAACATTCAAATCGCGTTTGATAATAGATTCAATTAAGTCTCCAAACTGCCCGAATATTCCTGCTGAAATTGCTGCATAGATGATATGCCAACCTAAGAACCAGTCAGTAAATATGTAAATCAAGGCACCAACCAGACCGGTTATAACAAATCCACCGATAAATCCTTCGAGAGATTTCTTAGGACTTGCCTTAAAAATATTTCTATGTTTGCCAAACTTCACCCCGACAAAGAAAGCAGCAGAATCTGTTATCCAACAAAACGCTTGTAATAACAACACAAGCTTGTAAGCAGGAAATATGGTTGAAATTCGGTAAATAGAAGCCGGCATAATCACGACATAGACCATCGCCATAAGTGAAAAACTTATAATTGAGGCAGTATGTTTAACCTTATTCATGACCACATTATTACCTGCAACAATGATAAACGTACCAATAATGGCAAAATTAATATATTCAAACCCTTTAACTGCACATAATAAGAAAACAGGAATCGATAAAGGTATCAGAAGCACCGGAATATAAAAATCCTTGCCTTCCTGGATAATATTACGCATTTCCCACATGGCTGCAAAACTAAGTAACCCTAAAAACACTAATAATAGCGTTCCTCCGAAATAATAAACTACCAACAACAACGGAATGAAAATTACAGCAACGATAACTCTTTGTAAAAGTTCCATTTACACCTTCCCATAGCGTCTATCTCTATTTTGAAAATCTATAATTGCCTGCATTAACAGCTCTTTATTAAAATCAGGCCATAATGCTTCAGTGAACCAAAATTCAGTATAAACTGTTTGCCAGAGCAGATAATTAGAAAGCCTGATCTCACCACCTGTTCTAATCAGAAGTTCAGGATCGGGGATATCTTTAGTATATAGATAAGAGGAGAAGAGCTCTTCTGTGATTCTCTCAACTTTCAGTTTCCCTTGCTCGCGATCTTGAATAATCGCCTCTACTGCTTCTAAAATCTCGCGCCTGCTTCCATAATTAAAAGCTACTAACACCATTAAGCCGTCGTTAGCTTCGGATTTAGCACATGCTTCATCAATCTTCTTAATATATTTTAAATCTAAGTTCTCTCTGGAACCGATAAACCTGACTCTGACATTGTTCTTGATTAATTCGTCAATCTCTTTGAATAGAGTGGTAATGATTAAGTTTAATAACCCTGAAACTTCGCCTTCCGGTCTGTTCCAATTCTCTGTAGAGAAAGTATAGAGGGTTAAGTACTTCACCCCGGCTTCATGGCAACCTTCAATGGTTTGACGGACTGCTTCCGCACCATGTTTATGTCCGTATAATCTATTCTGGAGTCTTAGCTTTGCCCATCTACCATTACCATCCATGATGATAGCTATGTGCTTGGGGACTCTGCTTTTGTCTATTCGCTCCATTAATTCTTGATATTTATCCACTAATCACTCCCGGCTTTATACTTTAAATAAGCGTTCATGAAATCATTTAAATCGCCATCCATTACTCTTTCAGTACTACCAATCTCGAAGTTTGTCCTGTGGTCTTTAACCATTTGATAAGGATGAAAAACATAAGAACGAATCTGGTTTCCCCACCCTATATCTGTCTTACCTACCTCTTCCGCATCTCTCTCTTTCTGTCTGGCTGCTTCATAATGTTCATAAAGGCGCGATTTGAGAATAATCATAGCTTTCTCACGATTCTGAATCTGCGACCTTTGGTTTTGGCAAGAAGCAACAATATTAGTTGGAAGATGAGTAATTCTCACGGCTGAATCAGTAGTGTTAACATGCTGACCGCCGGCTCCCCTGGCACGGTAAGTATCTATTTTTATATCATTAGGCTTTATATCAACTTCAATATCATCCATAATCTCGGCATAAGCATAGACTGAAGCGAAGGAGGTTTGGCGTTTTCCTTGAGCATTATAAGGAGAAATCCTGACAAGTCTGTGAATGCCAATCTCGGATTTCAGGAAGCCATAAGCATATTCTCCGCTTATCGCCAAGGAAACTGTCTTTATCCCTGCTTCATCACCGGAGATATAATCTACAATCTCATAGGTAAAGTCATTCTTTTCACACCAACGCATGTACATCCTAAGTAGCATTTCAGCCCAATCTTGGGATTCTGTACCACCTGCACCAGGATGAATGCTTAAAATAGCGTTATTCCTATCAAATTTCCCATTCAGTAACAGAGCAATTTCTATTTTTTCAATTTCAGGAATTACTTTTTCAAAATAAAGACCAGTTTCCTGAACTATCTCTGTAGTAATATCCTCTTCTTCTATCATTAAAAAGTAAGTTTCTATATCCTCATTTATCTCATCTATTCTATGGATTTGCTCCATAACACTATTAAGGTGAGACAACTCTTTGGTTACACTTCGGGCTGAATCTTGGTCATTCCAGAACTCAGGGTTATTCATCAAAGCTTCTAATTCGGAAATCGCTTTCTTAGTGTTAGGAAGGTCAAAGTAACCTCCGAATATTAGTGATTTTCTCCTGTAACTCTTCTTTCATCTTCTTTATTTCAAACAATTCCATCAATTACTCCCGAATTATATAAGATTTAAACATTATTTTCTTGTAATGGTAATTAGTCAAGATTAATGTTAGTGCGTTATGCTCTTGATATGCAAATCTGTTTGTGGAAATGGTATCTCTACATTATTTATTTTGAGAATATCCCAAATTGCAATTAAGAGATCACTCTTGACATTAAGAAGTCCGCGTTGGGGATCATTAATCCAGAACTGGACTTTGAAGTTGACAGAAGAGTCGCCGAAACTAATAAGCTGGGCAACAGGTTTGGGTCGTTTGAGAACTCTATCCACTTGCAAGGAAGCTTCCTCTAAAAGGGCTATAACTTGGTGAATATCAGAATCATAAGAGACACCAATATCAACATTATGTCTGACTAGTTTATTAGAGTGCGACCAGTTCACCACCTGATTACTGATAAAGTATTCATTGGGGACAAGATGCTCTTTTCCTTCAATCGTAACAATAGAAGTGTAGCGAGAACCCATGACTTTTACAGTTCCGAATTGGTCGGCTATTTCTATAATATCGCCGGGTTTAAGAGATTTATCCAATAGCAAAGTTACACCACTAATTAAGTTGGCAACAATCTTCTGCAAACCAAAACCGATACCGACACCTAAAGCAGAGGTAAACAGGGCTAACGGGGCAAGATTTATGCCCAAAATATTAATGAAGAAAATTGTGCCGAAGACAAATATCAGAACAGTAATTGCTTTGACCATTAGCACTTTGATAGTAGGATTTAGGTCTTCTGAAATCTCAATTCTTTGTGAAATAAAAGCATTAAGAATCGTAGCAACCTTGAAAATCACTGCGAAATAGACAATACTTCTTATAATACTATAAATCGAGACTTTAAGTCCGGCAACAGTAACAGAAATCGTATCTAAAAGAATAGCAGTATCAGAATAGAGATTCAGAACATTGAGTCCGATAATAATCCATGCGGAATAGATCAATATTTTCTTGAACAACTTATTCTTAATCATTCTAGAGATTATTTTAATTGCCACCCAGAGATATAGGATTACATAAAGTTGGTCAATAATGGGTACATCAATCTTCATATACTCCAAAACTTGGGCAGTGAAAGAGAGTACTAAGGCTACATTCAGAATGCTATAAACCGGGAATACAACTTCATAAATAAGACTTCCTGCAGAACTCTTCCTAATCTTATTATAGTTCTTCTTAATTATCTTAGCTAAGAATCTATTTAAGAATAGCGTTCCTATCACTAACACAACAAGAAGAATCACTTGCAAGAGATAATTACTTCCCCTATAAGGTTCAATAATTAAGAGAAGCTTAGCATTTATGAAATCCGATAACTTTTGTATAAATATATCCATTAACCGGTTACCTATTTGATGTTGATTATAAGACCCTTTTTGTTTAGTTCAAACTCATATTCATAGCGGAGTTGTTTTTGGGAATAGATACTTTTACGTACCACTTCATTTTCCTTATTATATTTAAAATTATACACAGCTTCACTTCCTGTCCAATTAATCACATCAATTAAATGCTGTTCATTATAGCTAAATTCTCCGGCATAAACTACTGAATTCCCTAGGATACTAAAACTATCATAGGTTATCTTAAATGGGATTACTTTGAACTTTAGAGGATAACCCTCTTCATCACAAGTTATATCAAATCTAATAAGTTCATCATGATTAGTAAAAGTGTATTGTTTTTGTAGGGTACTATTATTAATAATAATTTCCTTCCACTCTTTATTGACATTAAAAATATATTTATTAAGCTCATAAAAAGAAGCACCTAAGGAAGATTTTGATTTGATGTTGGTCAATACGCCTTTCTTATAAGAGAATACATAATGCTCTTTTCCTGTTAAATTAGCTTGAGTGAGTTCTTTAACCCCTGAAAAGGTTAGATCATTATTTACTTTTAGAAACTCATAATATTTTGTTTCCGAATCAAGAGTCTGTTCCTTCTTGTCAGCTATCCGGCTACAACCGAATATTAGTAATAAGCCAATTAACACTGTTACGAATCTTGCAAATTTCATTATTTACTCCATGTTGAAGTTATTTAAAATACCCATTCTACTTATTATCAGTTAATCATAAGTAAGTTTGAATAATATTTAAATCATGTCAATATAATAATGAAATATAATCTTTTATTTAGGATTCTTCACCATGGGCACAGAAGGACTCTCTAATCTCTGTATTTGTCGTAGTTTCGCTAAAGACCATTAAAATATCATGAATATTAATCACAGTGTGTCCATCAGGGATAATATATTGTTGATCTCTCTTAATTACAGCAATCACAACATCTTCAGGTAACTTGATATCAACCAGTTGCTTACCGATAACTTTAGAATTTGATGAGATATAATATTCAACATGATTACTTTTAATGGAATTCACATATCTTTCCATTGTACTGGATGCCAGCGCTTTCATCTCAGTATCTTCATCAAAAGAAACCCCTAACAGCCTAGAAACAAAAGCTAAGCTTGTTCCTTGCACTAATAAAGAAATTAAGGAGATAAAATAGACAATATTAAAGATTAAGGGAGCCTCACCAATCCCGGCAATCAGAGGATAGGTAGCAAAAACAATCGGTACAGCTCCTCTTAAACCTACCCAAGAGATAAAGACTTTTGCATTTGTTTTCATTTTGAAGAAGTAGAGACTGATAAAAACACTGATAGGTCGGGCAAAGAACATCTGAAAGACGGTAATACCTAAACCGATAGTGATAACCGGAACTAAATTGCTCGGATAAACTAATAACCCCAGAGTTAAGAAGAGAACAATCTGCATCAGCCAGGCTAATCCATCAAAGAAGCTGATAATATTCTTCTTGTGAATATAGTTTTTGTTACCCAGTACCACAGCAAAGATGTAAACGCTTAAGAAACCGTTTCCTTTAAAACTAGTTGTGAGAGAGAAACACAAAAACACCAGGGAAAGTACTAAAATAGGTGATAAGCCTTCGTAGTCTAATTTTATCTTATTAATGATGAATTTACCACCGTAACCAAAAAGAACTCCAAAGATGGCACCTATGATAAATTGTTGAAAAAAGAGAGGTATAATTTGCCATACACTCTGGCTTGGATGGAGAAGCAACCCAATAACCGTAACAGTTAAAAAGTACGCCATGGGATCATTACTACCACTTTCCAGCTCCAAAGCAGGCTTTAGGTTAAACTTTAAATTTAGCTTATTAGATCGTAAGATAGAGAAGACCGAAGCAGCATCTGTTGAAGAAACAATGGAACCGACAAGAAAGCTTTCCAAATAAGATAAATGGGTAACTAGTTTGACAAAAAGTCCAACAGTTACAGCAGTTATAAGCACTCCCAGAGTAGCTAAGGTAACACCTTCCCAGAGAACAGGTTTAACTGCCTGCCATTTTGTAGCCAATCCTCCGGAAAAAAGTATGATATTCAGGGCTACTATACCAATAAACTGAGCAATATTGGGATCATCAAAGGGGATTTTACCTATTCCTTCCACACCGGCAAGCATTCCTACCACTAAGAAGAACAGCAGAATGGGAACACCAAACTTATATGAAGTTTTACCTGCAAAAATAGAGAGTAAAAGAAGAAGAGAGCCTACAAAGAGAATATTTTCTGAACTAAGTACCATCACTTCCTCATTTTTAAGATATTATTAGCAAATATAATTCAGGGGATTGCGATTTAGCCTGGACTATTTTTTTACTAAGAACTACTTCTTTTCCCACTTTGTTCCTTCTTTAGAATCTAAAAGTTGGATCCCCTCTTTCAGCAAACCATCTCTGATCATATCTGAAAGAGACCAATTCTTACTCTGTTTAGCTTCCAATCTCACATCAATTAAAAGTTGGAGTAACTTCTCAGAAAGAGAGCCAAGATCGTTAGATAGTTTAGTTTCTAAGTCAGCAAAAAAGCCCAGTACTTTACCAAGTTTCACTAACAAATCACCGGCTTCTTGCCTAATATTCATCTTTTCCTTGGTAGATCTTACTATTTTTGTTAAGTCAAACAGAACCGAGATAGCCTTAGCTGTGTTAAAATCATCATCCATTGCTTCAGTAAAAGCTTGCTCTTTCTCCAAAATGATATCTGAATAACTGCCTGAGAATTCATCTTCTTTAAACTCAATAGCTTTTAAGGCTGTATAGAAGTTATTCACAGCAGTTTCAGATTCCTGAATAATCTCGCGGTTAAAATCTATCGGAGATCTATAATGTTTGGATAAGAAGAAGAATCTAATCGCTTCAGAATCATACTCTTTAAGAATATCGCGGGCAGTAAAGAAGTTGTTTAAGCTTTTAGACATCTTCTCACCTTCTATATTAATAAAGCCATTGTGCATCCAATAATTAGCAAGTGGTTTACCGGAAAGAGCTTCAGCTTGAGCATTTTCATTTTCGTGATGCGGGAAGACTAAATCTACACCACCACCATGAATATCAAAGTTTGTTGCTTTCAGATACTTCTGAGATAGAATCACACACTCTGAATGCCAACCAGGTCTCCCCTCTCCCCATGGCGAGCCCCACACCGGTTCACCCGGCTTAGCTTTCTTCCACAGAGTAAAATCTCCGGGATGTTTCTTGCTGGTATTAGCTTCAATTCTGGCACCTGCTTTCTGTTCATCAATATTCTTGCCTGAAAGATTGCCATAGCCTTTGAAGCTTTCAACAAAAAAATAGACATCGCCATCTACTTCATAGGCAAAGCCTTGAGATTCAAGCTGTTTGATAAGTTTAATAATATCACCGATTACTTCAGAAGCTTTCGGCTGAAAGTCCGGTTCTCTGATACCTAATTTCTCTGTATCTTCCTTAAAAGCTGTAATATATTTTTTTGCTACTTCTTGAAAAGTTGAATTATCTTCAATAGCTTTATTTATAATTTTATCATCAATGTCGGTTATATTCTGCACATAAGTAACAGCGAATCCTCTATATTCAAAATAGCGTCTAACCACATCGAAAAAGACAAACGGACGGGCATTTCCTATATGGAAATAGTTATAAACAGTAGGTCCGCAAGCATACATTTTAACCTGCTTGGGGGTATTGGGGATAAACTCTTCTTTCTTTTTAGTTAATGTATTATATATTTTCATAATCTCTCCAGTATTAATAAAATAGTCTCATAACTTTACGAGAATCAAATCTCAACAATAGTCAAGCATGCCGCTTTTTTAGTATTTGTATAGGTAACTAAGTGTTCGTACTTAGCATCTATCGGCTCTCTGCGTGAATGCTCAATCAGGATAGCTCCCTGCGGATTTAAAAGCTCATGCTCTAAAATTAAATCAAGAGTAGTCATTACCAAGCCTTTATCATAGGGCGGGTCAATAATAATAGTGTCGTATGTCTCTTCACACTTCTTGATAAAGCTTAGCACATTTCGTTTATAAACCCTGGAAACTTCAGTAGTTCCGGTCTTTTCTAAGTTAGCAATGAGAACCTTGAGAGCATTATTGGACATTTCAACAAAGTCAACATACACTGCTCCTCTGCTCAATGCTTCTAAGCCTAAGGCTCCTGTTCCGGAATACAAGTCAAGCACCCTCTTACCTTCTAAATCTTGGTACACAGAGAAGATATATTCTCTAAAGAAGTCCGTTGTCGGTCGCGTACTCGTCCCGCTTGTGGAATAGATATTCATTCCTTTAAATTTACCGGCAATTATTCTCATTTGCGTACCTTTCTTGGCTTAGGGAATTTAATCTCAAGCTGCTCTTCTCTTCCTTCAAAGTTGGGGCAAGTCAATAACTCAATTACCTTAAACTGCTTACAGTTATTTTTACACTTCTCACAAAGCTTATTAATTTCAATTATTTCTTTAACTTTCTTCATAATTAACAGTTTTCTAATTTTATGGTTGATAATAGTAAGAATAAATCTCCTATCTTGATTTCAGATATCTTTGTATCTTTGGTATAATAGGTGTAGAGAATATTTACAAAATCCTCTACCGTTACTTCAGGGCTAATATCTTCCCTAATTTCTATTAATTCCTGAAAATCTTTCTCTTGGTTATCCATCACTTCATCCTCTACGACATCATTAGAGTGCCTTATTTCATTTTGCGTAAAGATTGAGATTAACTCCTGATTCTTATTATAAAAGAACTCTTCAGAAGGAACTATTTTAAAATAAGTCTTCTCTTCATCATTAAAAAGAGTATTAATTAAAGAATCATATTCAGGAAGAATTACTGTTTTCTCACTGCCTACTTCGTCATAAACTCTATCTCGGTTAGGAGAAGCTTTATGAGAATCCACTGAAACATCAATGGTCTGCTTATTAATCACATCTTCTGAAAGAGAAACTTCCTCACTTTTAGTTGAGGTATCTGAAGAGAGTTTTTCAGTTAATTCTCTCACCTTATCAGAAAAATCATTCTTACCCAAACTCTGCAAATAACGGTAAATCACCAAGGCATCTTGATAGAGACCTTGTTGTTCATACAGCTTAGCCAGAGTGGGCGTCGGATTAAATTTAAATTTCAGTTTCTTCTCCCCAATCATTACTTTTTACCTATATAAAATAGTTCTTGAATCTTTGCAAGTGTTTTTTTGCCTATTCCCTTGATAGTTAGTAATTCTTCCATATTTGTAATCCCTTTTCTAGAATTACGAAACTCAATAATCTGCTGTGCCTTCTTCTCCCCAATGCCTTTTACTTTCATCAAATCTTCCAGCTTAGCACTATTAAATTCTATTCTTTTAAGGTTAGAATTTGTGGGAATTTCTTCACTTTCACTCTTTATAAAATGAAGTGAATCATTCGGCAGAGGAGTTAAGAATTCAATCCAACCGGATAGCTTCTTTTCTCCAATACCTTGAACTTTAAGCAGATCATAAATAGATGCATAACCATTTTTATCCCGAAAATCAATAATATTCTGAGCTGTTTTATCTCCAATTCCCTTAATCTGAGTAAGCTCTCGCAGTGTAGCCTTACGAATATCCACTTGCAGAAGATAGGGCTGGGCGATATCTGCTCTGATAGAATCAGGTGAAACTTCGTTGGAATAGAGTTTATTAAAGGGTTTGCTCACAGCTAAAATAGATATAAATCCAATAAAAAGCAAAATCATCAGCACCCTCTGATCGGTAGGAGTCAGATAGTTTCTTAGGTAAAACTTTATTCTTTTCATTTCTTCATTTTAACAAAAGTCGCAGTAGCTTCAGCACAGACTTTGCCGTCAAACTCAATTTTCCCACTGGTTTTAATAGTGCGACTCTTCTCTTGCTCAATCCTACCTGTAATTCTAATCTCTTTATTAGTTGGAACCGCTCTTCTAAATTTTACATTTATTTCTCCGGTAACAGCTTCGATTCCCTTAAAGAGAATTATTTTAGCCATTGCTTCATCTAAAAGTGTAGTTATAATGCCACCATGAGTTATATCATGATATCCTTGGAAATTACTACTTACTACGAAATAGGAGATAGAGCAATTCTCACTGTATTCGAACTTTAGCTTCAATCCAATCGGATTATCTTTTCCACAAGCAAAACAATTATTATAAACTAGTTCTGACATATTTTCTCCATATTAAAATCTATATGACAATATTATCTTTGAATTAAAAATGGTAAAGCTCTTTTTTTCTTTTATTATTTGAGGAGGGTAATTTTTAGTAATTAGCTAACATCAAATTAGGATAAAAAACTGTGATTCATCGAAAAATTGCATTGACACAATACGCCTTCTTATGATATTAGTTATTTAGAGAAGAATCTACTAATTTTGAATTAGTAAGGAAATTAAATATAAAGGATGTAAATATTAAGAAGAAGAAGCTGGTGTTAGGGATTGTAGTTACAGCAATAGCTTTGCTGGTCATCTCTTGTGGAGTTTTTAAACCCCGCGATAGTGAAGACCCGGAAAAGCCTGTGCCTTGGAATTCCTATCCAATTACCAGAGAACAGATTATGGAAAACTTAGAACATAGTTATAACTATTCTGAGAACACCTTTAAATATGCTGAAATATTTACTACCGACTTCTCTTTTCAATTTGCTTCTCAAGATATAACAGAACATGGTACTCCTTCCGCCTTAAATATTGAGCAAGAACAAGAAATGTTAGTTCTTTTGCACAAGAGTATTACTGCCTATAACCAGAAAATACACATTGATAGCTTAGTTGCTATAGAAAATCAAAATGACTCGATTACTAGTAATTCTGCAACTCTTTACAGAAGATATCACATTAGTGTAGGCGATAAAAACACCCAAGTATATCAAGGGAAAGCAGAGTTTGAACTGATTTTCGTTCCGGAAGTAGGTCAATGGAGAATTAAAATCTGGAAAGATTTTCGCTCCACAACTAATCAAACATGGGGAAAGTTAAAAAATGAATATACTCAGTAAATTAATCATAGCTGTTTTTGCTCTGTTCTTAATAAGTTGTGAAAATCCGTTTAATCCTTCAGCTAACAATAATAAACCTTCGATAGTTTATGAGCCTAACACAACTCCGGAACAGTTGCTACAAAATCTTTCTGATGCATACCAACAGAAAGATATAAAACTTTATGAATATTGTTTAGCTAAAGACTTTAAATTTCAGTTAATTGCCACAGAAGTTAATGAGATTGGGATTGATTTGGATAATGATGGACTACCTGATTCAGAATGGTTTTTCCAACAAGAAATAGAGTATCATCGTAATCTTTTCCAGAATGGTTCTTCTGATGGACAATATCCTCCTCCTGATCAAATAAACCTGCGTTTTACAGGTCTGCAAATAGAAAAAGACACACAAGAGGGTCATGAGGCGTGGCTTATTCTCTCTACTTACTTCCATTTAGATTTAATCTTCAATCAAGGCACTAATTTAAATGCTTTAGGCTATGCTCGCTTCTATATTAAGCCCGTAGCTGATGAATGGAAAATTGCTATTTGGCGTGATGAATCTAATGTCTATTAAGAGGAAATTTTGATGAATAGAATAATGGCAATTGATTATGGTGAAAGAAGAATTGGAATAGCTCTTACTGATCCCTTAAAGATCTTTTCTAAGCCGTATCTAGTCCTGGAGAATAAGGGTAAGAAACTTTTTTTAGAAGAATTGGAAGAGATTATAAAAGAACAAAATGTGTCTGAAGTTATCTTAGGCTACCCTCTTGGCGAGAGTGGACAAATAACCAAAAAGACAGCCGAGATAGAGAAGCTTCATAAATTCTTAAGCAACAACCTAAGTGTGGAAATAATTCTCCATGATGAGAGGTTTTCCACTATTGATGCCAATGAAGAACTAAAGAAACTGGGTTATAATTATATGGATGCAAAAAAGGTTATTGATATGGTAGCTGCCAGCATGATTTTAAAGTCTTATTTAAAAATGATAGGATAGTTAATGGGTAAAAATTTAAGAAGATTAGTAGTTGCCTTAATTATTGCCATATCTGTGTTTAGTTACATTGCTTATCAAGCCATCTACAAACCGGTAAAAGCAACTCCGAACACAACGGTTACACTTAATATTGATAGTGGTATTTCTATTACGCAGTTAGGTGAAAAACTCACCAGAGCTAAGCTAATTCGCAGTGCCAGATGGTTCAAAGTTTATACATCACTAACCGGAACAGATAAGAAAATTAAGAGTGGACTCTACAAAATTCCTACCAGTATGAGTCTTGCAGACATAGTCAAATATATCACCAACAACAACCAAGAAGTTTACTTCTTTCCAAATAAGCTCTCAATTCCGGAAGGCTTAACGCTTGAACAAATCAATGACAAGCTTGTGGAAGCAGGATTGGGAACTAAACAGGAGATAAATCTTCTCTTCTATAATCAAAGCTTTATTAAAGAACAATTGGGGATAAATGCCACTTCTTTGGAAGGATTCATCTATCCTAAAACCTATTTTTATGCTGATAATATTACCTTGAAAGAGTTTCTGATAGAATACCCGCTTAAAGAGTTTAAAAAAGAATTTGCCCCCTATTTAGCAGATCAAGAGTTTTATCATAACCTCACTTTAGCTTCTATTGTAGAAAAAGAGTCGGGAACCCCTGCTGAAAAACCTATCGTAGCTTCTGTTTTTAAGAATAGACTAAGCAAGAGAATGACCCTTTCTTCTTGTGCTACCCATAATAAAATCTTCTACCAAGAGGGTAAAAAACCTCCCAAAATCTTACGTGATAAGCATCTGGAAATAGATTCTCCTTACAATACCTATAAATATTTAGGACTTCCCCCCACCCCGATTTGCTCCCCTTCTAAAGAGAGTTTCGAGGCGGTTTTAGCTGATGCAGGTACGGAATACCTCTACTTTTTTGCTGATTTCAAAGGGAATAACGTCTTCTCTGTTACTTACCAAGAACATAATCGTAAAAAAAAAAGCTCCTGGAAACGAAGCTGATTTACAAACAATCCATAATCAAGGAGTTTCATGTTGAGAAAAGTTACAATTACACCTAATGTGAATATTTGGTCTTTAGGTTCAGCTTTAATTGAAGTTGGCAACACCAAAGTTCTCTGCAATGTTAGTGCCAATGATAAAGTGCCGGAATTCTGCTTAGCCAAAAAGCAAGGTTGGGTTACAGCTGAATATAGCATGCTTCCTTCCGCTACTCACTATCGAACTCAACGCGAAGTTGTAGTCGGTAAAATCAGTGGTCGTACTGCTGAGATTCAAAGGTTAATCGGTCGTTCCTTACGCGGAGTTGTTGATTTAACTGCCCTGTGTGGATTCAACTTAACCGTAGATTGCGATGTTATCCAAGCTGACGGCGGTACCAGAACAGCTTCTATTACCGGGGCTTGTGTAGCACTGGAAATTGCCTTCACTAAGTTATTGGCTGAAGGGAAAATAATGACCAATCCGCTCCGAGAAAAGATAGCTGCAGTGAGTATTGGACTCATCAATGGTCAAGCTGTGTTAGATATGGATTACAAACATGATTCGAAAGCAGAGGTTGATTTGAATGTTGTGATGACTGAATCACTGAAACTAATTGAGGTACAAGGCACTGCAGAAGGTGCTCCTTTTAGTAAAGAAGAGTTGCAGAAAATGTTAGAAATTGCTGAACAAGGCATAGATAAACTAATTAAGAAACAAGCTGAAGCACTAAAACGACTATGATAATTTATCAGTCAGCTCCAGCTAATTCAGAAGTGAGGAAAGATGTTTGAATATATGAGAACCGGTAAATATTTTGCCCAAATTGCAGGTGGCTTAGAAGCCCATGCTAAAGAAGAATTGATTGATTTAGGAGCTGAAATAGTTCAAGAAGTACCTCGCGGTATCAGATTCGCTTGTAATCCAGAAACGCTGTATAAAATAATCTACAATGCCCGCCTTGTGCAACGCGTTTTAGCTCCCCTGATCAGCTTAGATTGCCATAGTGAGAAATACCTTTATTCGCAATTAAATAAGAATGTTGACTGGACATCTCTCTTCAGACTAGATGATGTTTTCTCCATAATCAGCAATGTAAGTGATTCTAAAATAGGCAATTCGCTTTATGCCGGACAAGTCATGAAAGATGCAATTTGTGATCAATTCAGAGAAAAATACAATGCCCGACCTGATTTCTCAACCAAAGACCCCGATATCTCTTTCTCCCTGCATATCAGAAAAAACATAGCTACAGTCTCCCTTGATGTAGCTGGTAAAAGCTTGCATAAAAGAAATTACAGACAAGGTGTAAATGTGGCACCTATGCAAGAAACCTTGGCAGCTGCTGTGATTAAACTCACTGAGTGGAAAGGTGAGAATGTACTAATGGATATTATGTGCGGCTCAGGTACCCTAATTATCGAAGCTTTAATGCGGTATTGCAGTATCCCGGCTGGTTATCTCCGTGATGATAGCGGTATTTATTATATGCCTGATTTTGATGAAGCACTGTGGCAAAAGGTAAGAAAAGATTCAAATGATGCTATTATTGAGCTTCCGGAAGGGCTTATTTTCGGTTCAGATGTCAGCTCCAAATCCCTCTCTTATGCCAGGAAAGCTTTAGATTTACTTCCTTCAGGCGATAAAGTTACTCTGGAAGTCGCCAGATTCCAAGATTTACCGGCAGGGCAAGACAGAACAATCGTCTGCAATCCTCCTTATGGCGTACGCATGGGAAGTGTTGAAAGAAGTGCAGAGTTGTATGCCGAAATTGGTGATTTCCTCAAGCAAAAATGTCCGGCAAGCGTAGGTTATATCCTCTGCGGAAGTGCTGAATTAGTGCCCAAACTCCGCCTAAGAGCTCACTGGAAGAAGTCTTTGAAGAATGGAGATTTGGATACTAAATTAGCTAAGATTATTATTCGCTAAGTAGTTGATGCCAAACTCTAATCAATTGCATAACTTCACTCTGAGAAGATTTCCATTGCAAGAAGCAGATAGCTTCCTGGCATGGAATGCGAGTGATGAATATATCATTAAAGAAATAAACTCACGCAATGTAAACTACAAAAGCGTCTTGCTTATTGAAGATGAGTTTGGTGCAATAGGCACCTCTCTAAAAGCTGATAAAATCTACTTTGTTAATGATTCGATTCTCTCTCAAAAAGGGATAAAGGCAAACTTCGAGCTTAATCACAAAAAGTTAGATAATCTTAATTTTCTCTCACCTTATGCTTCATTCCCTACTGACATAGACCTAATAATCATGAAGCTTCCTAAGATTAACAGATATACTGAGTTTCTCTTAGCCAAGCTTAATTTTTATTATGATGAGAATATTGACTTCATTGCCGGCAGTATGGTCAAGTATCTGAATAATACTATTTATGAACTTTTTCAGACTTATCTCACCCCTTTTAACTACTCTTTAAGCTGGAAAAAAGCTAAAATATTAACCGGTAAACTGTCTAATAAAAAAGAGACTCATGAATTTGTTACCATTATCAATGAGTTTGAACTTACTTTAATTAATTATCCTAATCTCTTTTCTGCACAGAAGTTAGACCTTGGTACACGTTTCTTCTTAGAGAATTATCCTAAGCTTATTCTACCCAAAACAATAGACAACATAATAGATGTCGGTTCTGCTAATGGCATCTTAGGACTTAAGCTACTTGCTTACGCTCCCAAAACTCAGCTTTGGCTTACGGATATAACCTATTCAGCCTATGAATCTGCTAAAGCAACTATCACCCAAAACAACTTTAATCCCGACCAAATTCATTTAGTCTTAGACAACTCTGTAGATGCTTTCCAGCCTGATTTTGCCGATCTAATCATAATCAACCCTCCTTTCCATGATAACCATAAAGTCTCTATTAATACTGCTCTTTCTATTTTTAACGACTGCCATAAAGTTCTTAAAAAAGATGGCATGATAGTTGTTGTAGCTAATAAACATCTTGGATATCATAAGCATTTAACGCAAATATTTGGCAATGTTGCTATCATTGCCGAGAACACTAAGTTTGTTATTATCTCTGCACATAAGCTGTAAATAGACCTTTTTTACTCAATTCCTATCTCGTTCTCTCTCTTGGATAGCTCGTAACTCAATTAGATTTCGAATTTAAATCGGGATATGAACTAGGGTTCCAAGAGGAAGCAGGGAATAGGCTATATCTGAGTATGTGCCATCCTAAGAAGTTTGATCGTTTTTTCTATTAATCCCCTTGCATCTTCGCTAAAAGTTATGCCAGCACAGACACAGAGGGGAATTAAGAGAAGACCACACCCCGTCAGCAAAGCTGACACCCCTCTCCAAAGATTAGCTTCGCTAATGAAGAGGGGAATTAAGAACCGCCGTCTTAGCCTTAATTTATCTTCTTTCGTGTTTTTCTTATTTTGTGTCCTTTGTGTCTTTGTGGTAAAATCCTCCATTTCCCGAATTACTTAAAAAAAAGATTGACTATATAATCAGAGTTACAGAGTATGATTAATAATCAAAATTACTGAAATAAGTAACCTTGGAGAGATGATGAAAAAATTTACAATCATTGTTATGATAATGATGACCTTACTGTTAGTATCGTGCGGAAAAAGTGAGACAGCAGCTTCCAAAACAACAGTTTTGTTTTGGCATAGTATGGGTGGACCTTTGGGTAGCGCCTTAAATAGTCTGATCGAAGAGTTTAACGCTACTCACATAGATATCAGGGTAGAAGCTGTTTCGGTGGGTAATTACACTGCTTTAACCCAGAAATTAACAGCATCGATCCAAGCAGGTAATCAACCTGACATAGCTCAGTTATATGAAAATAGTACTGTGGATTATATTAATTCAGGTGTGTTGACTCCGGTAGAGAAGTTTATTGAGCGGGATGAGCAGTTGCAAGAAGATATTCACAGCGATTTCTTCCCTATTTTTATTTCCGGAAATACTTATGATGGTCAAATTTGGACATTCCCTTTTAACAAGAGTGTGCGTGTTTTATATTATAATAAAGAGATGTTTTTGAAGTTTGGATTTGATCCTAATCAAGCACCTGAAACCTGGGAAGATTATATTGAATACTCCAAGGTGATCAGTGCTGAAAGAGATGAGAAGGGCAATCCTTATATCTATACAACTAATATAAACAGTAGTGCAACCCAGCTTGTGAATCTTATTCTGCAAGCAGGCGGCACAGTTTATGAAGATGGAGAAGTAAGATTTGCCAGTCAGGAAGGTGTTGAGTCTCTGAAGTTCTTACGCAGTCTGGTTGTCGATACAAAAGTTGCTTACTTGGCAGAAGGTTATGAAGGACAGAATGACTTCTTAGCTTCTAAAGTGGCAATGTATGAGGGATCCAGTGTTTCCATGGCTTTTATGGCGAGTGAGAATAAGCTAAAATTCAACATTGGAATTGCTCCTATTCCCCACTTCAGAACAACCAAAAATGTGATTAGCGGAACTAATATTGCTATTTTTAAGAGTAATGATAGACAAGAAGAAGCAGCGTGGAAATTCATTAAATGGCTGACTGATACAGAACAGACAGCTAAATGGTCGTATGATACATACTATATGCCATTGAGAATGAGTGCTTTACAAGCTTCTCCGCTTAAAGAGAGATTAGAAAATGACGAGAATCTATTAGCTGTTTATCAGCAACTTAATAATGCTGGCACTGAGCCTACTATCTCTGAATGGAGAAAGGCACGAACGGATATAGAGAAGTTTGTTTTAGAACCTGTTTATAGTGAAAATAAAACTCTTACAGATGAAGAGTTAATGAAGTTATTAGAGAAACAAGCTAAAGAGTTAGAGAAAAGAATTAAAGAGAATAAAAAAGATTAATATAGATAATTTTGGAGTAAAAATGAAAATTAAAATAAAGTTACCTGATGGTTCTATCAAAGAATTTGATAAGCCGATATCAGTTTTAGATGTTGCAAAAAGTATTAGCGAAGGCTTGGCGAATGTAGCCTTAGCAGGTAAAGTTGATGGTAAAAGTGTAGATTTAGACTTTATGATAAATAACGATGCAGAAGTAGAGATTACTACTTTCAATTCAGAAGATGGTCCTGAAATTTATTGGCATTCAACTGCCCACTTAATGGCACAAGCTGTTAAGCAACTCTTCCCTGCTGTAAAGGTTACTATTGGACCTTCTATTGAGAGCGGTTTCTACTATGATTTTGATAGTGAGCAGGCCTTCTCAGATGAAGATTTAGTGAAAATAGAAGAGAGAATGATGGAGTTATCTAAGCAGAAACTTCCTTATTCCAGAAGAGAGGTTTCCCGTAATGAAGCAGTTGAGATCTTCACCAAAATGGACGAGCCTTATAAAATAGAGATTCTGATGGGGATTCCTGAAGATGAAGTGCTTTCTCTGTATAGTCAAGGCGATTTCACTGACCTTTGTAGAGGTCCTCATGTTATTCATACAGGCAAACTTAAAGCTTTTAAATTATTGCGTTCTTCCGGTGCATATTGGAGAGGCGATGAAAAGAATAAGATGCTCAAGAGAATCTACGGTATCTCCTTCCCTTCTAATAAAGAATTAAAGGTCTATCTTAATAATATAGAAGAAGCTAAGAAACGTGACCACAGAAAGATAGGTAAAGATTTAGACCTCTTTTCTATCAGTGATGATATCGGTGCAGGTTTAGTATTGTGGCATCCTAAAGGTGCGATGATTAGACACTTAATTGAAACTTACTGGAAAGACAAGCACTTAAATGATGGCTATAACTTAGTTTATACTCCTCATATTGGGAAAGGTCAGCTCTGGGAAACAAGTGGACATTTAGACTTCTATAAAGATGGAATGTATAGTCCTATGGAAATGGACGGACTTGATTACTATGTAAAACCAATGAACTGCCCCTTCCATATTATGATTTATAAGTCAACAAAAAGAAGCTATCGTGAACTTCCTATGCGATTAGCTGAGCTAGGCACTGTCTATCGTAATGAGCTTTCCGGAGCTTTACACGGCTTAATGAGAGTTCGCGGATTTACTCAAGATGATGCCCATATTTTCTGTACTCCGGAGCAATTAGAAGAAGAAGTGGAAAAGCTTTTAGACTTCTCTCTCGAGGTCTTGCATAAGTTTGGCTTTGAAAACTTTGAGATCTTTATATCTACTATGCCGGAGAAATCTGTAGGTGATCCTAAAGATTGGGAAACTGCTACAGAATCCTTAAAGAATGCTGTAGAAAAACATAACCTAGCCTATAAAATCGATGAAGGTGGTGGAGCATTCTATGGTCCTAAGATTGATATCAAGATTAAAGATGCTCTTAATAGATCATGGCAATGTACAACTATTCAATTTGATTTTAATTTGCCAACTCGTTTCGATATGGAATACATTGGCTCTGATAACCAACCACACCGTCCGTATATGATTCACCGTGCCTTACTTGGTTCTATTGAAAGATTCTTCGGAACCCTGATAGAATATCATGCTGGTAATTTCCCTGTTTGGTTATGTCCGGTTCAGGTGAAAGTGCTTCCTATTTCAGAAGCTACAATAGATTATGCTAATGAAGTTTTAGCCAAGCTTAAAGCTAAAGGTATTAGAGCTGAATTAGATGTAAGATCTGAGAAAATTAACTTTAAAGTTAGAGAAGCTGAAATAGAAAAAATACCTTATATGTTCGTGCTAGGCGGAAAAGAAGCTGAAGCAGGAACTATTTCTATAAGAAGACATACTAAGGGTAACATGGGAGTGGTACCTATTGAGGAAGCGATTAACTTAGTGTTAAATGATGAGGAATAGATTTATAATTAATAAATACAGAGAATAAAAATGTGTAGGGGTACTCGTTTGCGGGTACCCTTCTTAAAATACCATATTGACATAGATAAAACAAAAAGAGATAATCATGAAAACCTACATACAAGATTTTAAAGAAGAGTTGCTTAGACAATCTCAAGCCATCTTAATGGCGACTGAAAAGATTGATGAAAGGGTAATATCAGCCCTGGATATTTTGCTAAACTGTAAGGGAAAAGTAGTTGTTACCGGTATGGGAAAAGCAGGCTTAATTGGAAGAAAAATCTCTGCTACCTTTGCAAGTACAGGCACAACCTCGATCTTCCTTCATCCTGCCGAAGGTATTCACGGAGATTTGGGCATGCTACAAAAGAATGATGTAGTTCTGGCAATATCCAACAGTGGAAACACCGAAGAGGTAATCTCCATAATCCCCTTCATTAAGTTTAATAAAATCCCTTTAATCGCCCTGACCGGAAATCTGGAATCTAGATTGGCTAATCATGCTGATGTGGTGTTAGATTGTTCTGTTCCTAAAGAGTTTGAACAACTTGGTTTGATTCCCACAGCCAGCACTACTGTTGAGTTAGCTGTTGGTGATGCTCTTGCCGTAGCTTTACTCAAGAAAAGAAACTTTGCTTTAGAAGATTATGCTAAGTTTCATCCGGGTGGCTCAATCGGGAAAAAGCTTTTGCTAAGAGTTAGCGACCTAATGCACTTTGCTGAAGAGGTTCCTTTCACAAAGCATACTGCTTTTATGGATGAAGCAATTATGGAGATGACTTCTAAGAAGCTCGGCTGTACGCTCATAACTGATGATAAAATGCTTTTAGGAATCATCACAGACGGTGATTTACGAAGATTCTTACAAAAAGGCAGCATGGATATCAAAAACTGCTTAGTTACAGATGCCATGACCAAGAACCCCAAAAACATAGTCAAAGATAAGCTAGCAGTGGAAGCTCTAACCTTAATGGAAGAGTTTAGTATCACTGTTTTACCGGTAGTAAATTCTGCTAACGAGCCAATCGGGGTTATTCATCTTCATGACTTAATTAGAGCAGGAGTGGTTTAGATGAAGTTAGTTATTCAAAGGGTTTCAAGTGCGTCTGTAAGGGTCAATAATGAGCTTGTATCAGAGATTAAACAAGGGTTGTTGGTTCTGATCGGAGTTTCTCCTAAAGATACTTCAGAGAACATAGATTGGTTAGTGAATAAGTTAATCAACCTAAGAATCTTTGAAGATGATAACGGGAAGATGAATCTCTCAGTGCAAGATATTAATGGCGAGATTATGCTTATTTCACAATTCACTCTTTATGCTAATTGTGAAAAGGGAAGAAGACCGAGCTTTATTGAAGCAGGGGAACCGGAAATGGCTAATAGACTTTATGAAGAGTTTTGTGCTAAAGTTCAAACTTCTTTTAAAGAACCCCGAAAAGGAATATTTGGGGCTGATATGAAAATAGCGCTGGTTAATGATGGACCGGTTACTATTATCCTGGAGAAGTAAAAACAATTAGCAATTAGTGAGAAAATCCCTAACACAGAGTTAAGATTGATACGCAACCTCTTAATTCCCCTCTTCATTTTCGAAGAAAGTTTCCGGCGTGTGAAGGCGAAGCTTTAAGATGCTCCAAATAAACTATAATTTCTCAAGGGGATTTAAGAGGTATCGCATCCAATAACAATCAATTAAACAGTTAAACAATTCAACAAATCAACAAATCAACATGCATTTAATTCGTGTTAATTCGTCTTAATTCGTGTTAATTCGTGTGAAAGTCTTTCTCTTACTTGCTTATTACTCATTGCTAGTTGCTTTTTCAAGCTTCTTCACATCTCTCTCTTCAATAAAACGATTCTCTTTATCAAGCTTACGTTTCTCTTTCTTATCAATTCTTGCTTGTTTTCTATCTTGTTTAGCTTTAAGTTTCGCCAGCTTTTTATTCTCTTTCTTGGCTTTTGCGGAGAGCTTTGATTCTAAGTTTTCACGAGCTTGGTCTCCCTTGTGAAATTTCGCACTAATTATAGGATAGTTTTCATAATAGATCTCTCGTTTCATGATAAGCTCTTCCATTCCGCCAAAATATTGAGACTTTTCGTAAACTGTTTCTAAATCTAATCTGCCCATCATATCATAGCTAAAGTTTTCAATGATTGATTTATTAGTTTTAAAATCAATAGTGGCCTTTCTAATAAGGTTATCTTTATCATCATAATCATATTCTACCACTGTAACTAAACTATCTAGATAATTAACTTTTCGTTGAGAATCAAGACGTTTATTTTCATCATAAACAAAGTAGTCATAATAAACAGGAAATCCGTCATAATCATCTGTGATAATCATCTCAACTCTGCCATCCGGGAAATTAATTTTTAAGTCTGTATAAAGTGGATAACCGGCATCATTATAATATTGATAAAGTGTTTCATGTTTCTTAGGATTAGTAGTCGTAATTGTTCTATTTAAGATTTTACCGCCCCATGAATATAGGGTTTTCTCAATATCTCCTTGCTCATTAAGATATTTGGTAACCAATCTTTCGGTTATGCAATTATGAACACTATAGAAGCTTCTCACATCAAGAGTATCGGAATAAGAATAGGTGTAATAGCCATGATAAGCATCGTTTCCATTATAGTTTGTAATCTCTTTTATTCTATTTTGATCATCAAATTCATAATAGTTCTTGGTTGTTACATAAGTTCTCTTTAAATCATAAGCAGGAAGTATTCTGTGAGTTTTTACATAACACTTTTTAATCCCCTTAAAGTGTTCTAAGGGAATCTCTTGACTAGCCAATCTCAGACTAAAAGCCAAGAGCATCAATATTAATATTCTCTTCATTATCATTACCCCTTATTGTTTATCTAAGGTTATAGATCTTCCAATATCTCTTCTAAATTTCTATCTTCTATATTCGGTTCAGGAAAAGACTCATCCTCTTCAGAATCCAACTCATCAGAAGTTTCCACTTCAAAAACTTCATTTTCAACTTCCGACTCAATATAAAGAATAACCTTACTTCCTTTTAAAACCTTGGAACCAATCCCCGGATCGACTTTAACAACACTATTTTGCGCGTAGAGTCCGTAGTTTTTCTTGATAAAAACAACTTCTAAACCCAGCTGTTTTAGCTTAGAGCTGGCATTAATTGCATTTTCTTCCAAAACAGAAGGAACAACAACAATCTTTCCTCCTGAACTAACTTCTAATCTAATACCGCTACCTTTCTTCACCACTTTCTCTCCCCTAGGAATCTGAGAAATAACGGTATTGTCAGCATAGTTAGGAGATGAAACCCAAGTGATAGACAATGAATCCTGCAAGGTAAAGCCTGCTTCTTGTAGCTTGCTTTTGGCAACCTCAAGATCTATTCCAACAACTGTAGGCATCGTAATAGTCTTGCCGATATCTAGCTTTAATGGGATTACTATTTTAGTAGTAACCAGCAATATTGCAGAGACAAATATGACAAAGAAAATTATCGCTACGCCTAATGCTTTTAAATGTTTCATTCTTTCTTAACTCATCCTTTTTAACTTTGCCCCAAAAGAGCCATCCATATGATGCTTGTGAGGTATTGTTTTCAAGAATTTATTCTCAGTGTACATCTTGTCAATAAAATTCTCAGCAGGAACCAATTCAAAGTTGGTATGGAGGGAAAGAAACTTCTCAATCTGATCTTCATTTTCCACTGTATTCATAGTACAAGTTGAATAAACTAGATAGCCGCCTACCTTGACAAATTTGGCAGCATGCTTCAAAGCACTACTTTGAATCTTAAGTAACTCGCTGTAGCGCTGATGAGTCTGCCATCTAAGCTCTGATTTCTTACCCAAAACACCCCAGCCTGAACAAGGAACATCGATTAGTACCTTGTCGTATGCCGGAACTATTGGTCCGTAGCTTAAAGAATCTTGAGTTATTAATTTGATGTTAGATAATTGAAGTCTTTCAATAGCTTGCTTAATTAGCTTAACGCGATGAGGATATTTGTCAATAGCTATAATCTGCCCTGTATCACCCATCAATTCAGACATATAGGTTGTTTTCCCACCAGGTGCAGCAAAGAAGTCTATAATGTTATCATCTTTAGCGGGTGCTAATAATTCTATTACTAACGCTGCCGATGCATCTTGAATTGAGTAATATCCTTCGGAAAAAGCAACATCATTCAAAACAGTATGAACATGGTCAGCTTTATATATGTTATTTACTCCGGGGTAATTGGTCAGTGTAACGCCACGCTTCTGAAAGTAGGGCAATAGTTTATCAATATCGGTAGCAGTGTTATTTACTCTAAGATTAATCTCTGGGTTCTCATTAAAATACATGGCAAGAAATTCACTATCTTCAACGCCAAAAATAGGGATCCACTTCTCTATTAACTTCACAGGGTAAGAGTGTTCTACCGAGATTCTTTCAATATCGTCTTCAGGTAACTCAATTTTGGGATTACGCAGATAGTTTCTTAACACTGCATTTACAAAATCTGCAGTGCCTTGACTAAACATTTCTTTGGCAAGTTCTACTG
The DNA here is from genome assembly GCA_041672585.1 of Cloacimonadales bacterium (SeqCode). Taxonomy (GTDB): domain Bacteria; phylum Cloacimonadota; class Cloacimonadia; order Cloacimonadales; family JAFGVF01; genus JAEKNW01. The sequence goes on from JBAYZI010000003.1 coordinate 42,490, forward strand.
TCGTATCTACTGCCGAATGCTCAGGAACGCTATTTAAATAGATTATTTGATATAATCCGATATAAAGTAAAATCTTAATTTTAATATCTGTTTTAGAATATTTCTCTGCATCTGTCATGTGTTGGCAAATATATTCTAAATAAAGTTGTCTTTTAATTACGCCCTTCACCAAATTATAGAAAAATTCGGGATTACCATCTGCTTTCTTTATTTTGTTTGCTTCGTTAGTTAATAAACTCGAAGACATTTCATTGTTTTTTAGAACTTTCTGGATTACTTTATAAGCTATTTTTCTTTCCATTTTTTATCCCTTTTTGTAGAGATTTCTCATACTCTTTTTTATTAATTCTTCAACTTCAATTTCAGGTTCCTCTTTTAAAATGCTTTGAAAAGCTTTCCTAATCACAAGAGGTTTATACCCTAATTTAAGAAGTGCATTCTCAGCTTCTTTAGTTACATCGCTAATTAGAACTTCACCTAAAGTTTGCTCTTTAATCTCGATATCACCTACCTTATCTTTTAGTTCTATAATTAATCTTTGGGCAGTCTTTTTGCCAATTCCCGGTACTTTTGAAAGTAGAGAATAATCATCTGATAAGATTAAATTAATAATAGTAGAAACCGGTAAAGCTGATAACATTGAGAGAGCTATCTTAGGTCCTACTCTTGATATAGATATTAGTTTACGAAACATGGCTTTCTCGTCAGAAGAATAAAACCCGAACAGCCTGACACCCTCATCATTTTGAAAATGATGAATCAAAATCTTTATCTCTTCCAATGATCTGATCTTTTCATACGTGGTTAGTGATATTTCCACTTCATACCCTACACCTTGACAATCAATAACGCAATACGAGGGAGTGATTTCGGCAATCTTCCCTTTTAAATAATTAAACATATTTAATCCTATTTCCTTAATATCGCATAACAAGTGGTGCTAAGAAAGTTTCTTAGGACCGGAATGTTAGCCAATAACCGAGTCAAAACTACTGGTTTTAAATTAAACTTTACTTCATAATTGGGGTTGATGAAATACAATCTCAATGACTTTAGCGTGAAATCAGAAGCTTTGATTAACTCGAGAAATGATTCAACTGTTACTCTACTTACCTGCAGATCAAGAAGTTCGGCAATCACCTCTGCCCTCTCTTTATTCAGTTCCATGAGCTTTTTATAAAAAGAGTTCTGGAGCAAGTGAAGAAAGGGGATTTTAGCTAAAAAGGAACTCAACATCTGTTGATGTCCACCAAAAGGATTTTGCCACGGAGGGAACGCAATAAAAACATGACCACCAGACTTTAAGTGCTGAAAGGTGAAAGTTAATAATTTATTATGGTCTTTAATATGCTCAATTACATCTCTATAGAATATCAAATCAAACTCTCCTAAAGAATCTATTTTGAAAACATCTTCATCATGCAAGATACACTGCTTATTATTAATATACTCCGATAAATATTTTTTGCCATTAGTAATTTTATCTTTTGCTAAGTCAACCCCAACAACCTGGCAATTCTGTTGCAAGAAGGGTAAAAGATTTCCGCCTTCACCACACCCTATTTCTAAAACAGTTATATTTTTAGTAGAGGCATACTTGTTTATATAAGGTATAACATACTTTTGAGTTGTAATACATTGCTCGTCAAAATACCTTTTTCTATCCTTATGTCTCTTTTGCATAACCCTCTTCCAGTAAATTCAAATTACCAAACTTGATCTTATTAAAATGTGTATAAGCCACAGCTAAAGCGTCAGATGCATCTTCAGAAGGATTAATCTCTTTTAGCCCAATAATCTTTTGAATAAGAGTTCTTACCTGAATCTTAGACGCATTTCCCTGACCCGTTACCGCCTTTTTAACTTCACGCGGAGAATATTCATAAACCCTTACATTCGATAAAGCACATGCCAGAAGAATGACTCCTCTAGCATGAGCTAAAGTTAGAGCAGACTGAATATTCTTGCCATAAAAAATTGTCTCTATGACAGCGATATCAGGTTTGTACTCTTCGATAACAGTTCTTATTTCTTTGAATAATTGGTCTAACTTACAACTAAGTTGCAACTTAGCATTTAGCTTTATACATTCACACCCGGCTTCTACTATTCTTCTTCTGTCAGATTTGATTATCCCATATCCGCAAAACCGGGTACCTGGATCAAAACCAATTATTACCATCTATTCTTGTTCTAACTTTTCCATCACTTTATCTGAGATCTCAAAGTTAGCCCATACTTTTTGAGTATCATCCAAATCATCAAGCAGGTCTAATAATTTTAAGAGCTTCTCGGCAACATCATCAGCTTTGACAGTAGTTTTAGGTAACTTAATTAAATCAGGTTCTTGTGGTTCATAGCCTGCGTCTTCAAAGCTTTTCATTACGGTATGAAATTCAGAAGCTACTGTGTAAATTTCAAAGACATCACCTTCTAATTTGACATCTTCAGCACCCGCTTCTAAAGCTTCCATCATAAATTCATCTTCATCTTTTCCTTCAGCAGGAATCATAAAGAAACCTTTCTGTTCAAAGTTCCAAGAGACAGAACCTGATTCAGCCATGGTACCGCCATATTTACCAAGGGTATGTCTTATTTCGGCAACTGTTCTATTTTTGTTATCAGTCGTACAATCAATAAGAATAGCAACACCTCCCTGACCATAACCCTCATAAGTTATCTCTTCATAGATAGCACCCTCAAGTTCACCGGTTCCTCTTTTAATTGCTCTTTCAATATTATCTTTAGGCATGTTTTGAGACCGAGCAGCTTGAACAGCTGTTCTTAATCGAGGATTAGAATCTAAATCACTACCTCCCATACGAGCCGCAATAACGATTTCTTTTCCCAGTTTAGTAAATACTTTTCCACGCTTTGCATCAGCAGCACCTTTTTTATGTTTTATCGAACTCCACTTATTATGTCCAGACATTGGCCTTCCTCTCTAAAGTTGATTTAAAAGAGCCGACAAAGTCGGCTCAAGTGTTATTTAATTATGTTAATAAAATAATATTAAGCATTTTTGTCAATCTATTCTTCATCTTCTTTGGCAGCTGCGATTATTTTGTTAGCCTCATCGGTAGGAACCTTTTCATAATGTGAGAATGCTTGAGTGAATTTACCTCTACCTTGAGTTAATGATTTCAAGGTTGGGAAGTATTTAAATACTTCAGCAAGAGGCAGTTCGGCAGTAAGGTTTTGTTTTCTTCCCTCTTGTTCCATTCCTATAATCTTTCCTCTACGAGTCGAGATATCGCCCATTACATCGCCCATATATTCGCTAGGAATATTGATGGTAATGCGGTTAATAGGTTCAAGCAAGATTGGATTACACTTCTGGAATCCTATTTTTAATGCCATAGTTGAAGCTATTTTGAACGCCATTTCTGATGAGTCAACTTCATGATAGGAACCGTAATAGAGGTCACAATAGATATCAACTACAGGGTATCCGGCAATAATTCCAAGAATCATGGTCTCATTAATACCTTTTTCCACAGCAGGAATAAAATTGGAAGGAATTGTACCACCCACAACTGAGTTGATAAATTCATAGCCTTCTCCTCTCTCTTTTGGTCCTATTCTCATAAAGACATGACCATATTGACCTTTACCACCTGATTGTTTCTTATGCTTATATTCAACATCTGTTTTTCCGGTGATTGTTTCACGATAAGGAATTCTTGGAGCTTTAAGAACAGCATTAACTTTATATCTGTTACGAAGCTTTTTCTGTAACAGAAGAAGTTGTGGTTCACTTGCTCCTGAGATGATATTCTCTTTAGTTTCAGGATTAGTAAACATCCTAATAGTAGGATCTTCATTAATTAATCTTTGAGTAGAAGTACCAATTTTGTCTTCATCGTTTTGTGATTCACCAACAATTGATTTCCACATTACAGGGTCAGGGAATATCACAGGTTTGCACTTATAGTTTCCGTTGTTTTCCACAATAGAATCCATGGTGCGAGCATATTTCAATTTAACTAAGGAGCCAATTTCGCCTGCTCTAATTTCACCCGTATCAACACGAGTTTTACCTTGTGAATAGTAGATATTACCGACTTTATCTTTATTATCTTTTTCCGGAATAAATACTTCAGCGCCTGGTATTAGTGTTCCTGAATATAATCTAAAATAAGCAATATCACCCATAGTTGGATCGCCATAGTTTTTAAAGATGAAGCCTAATATTTTACCATCAGGAGAACAAACAAATTCTTTCTCTTCATTATCATCATTTAAAATAGTCATGTTTGCTTTATCTGCAGGGCTTGGAAGGTAATCGGAAATTGCATCTAAAAGAGCTTCAAGTCCGATTTGATTAGTTGCTGAAATTGCAAAAGCAGGCATAATAGTACCGGCAGTAATTGCCTTTTTAGCACCAATAGCCATCTCTTCACTTGTCAATTCACCAGCATCAAAAAACTTTTCTAATAATGCCTCATCAGATTCAGCTACAGCTTCCATCAGAAACATTCTTTTTTCTTCTACTTCATCAGTCATGTTAGCAGGAACATCAACTATTTTTCCATCAATATACGCTTTATTCTTGAGAATATCAACAACACCGGTAAAATCTCCTTCACTTCCGATAGGAATAATGAAAGGAGTTGCATTAACACCGGCACTTTCAGAAATAGTTTCAATGACTTTATTATAGTCAGAATGCTCTTGATCTAATCTATTGATAATAAGAGCCCTACTCTTGTTAGAACCTTCTAGCTGTTCTAAAGCTTTTTCTAAACCAACTTCAAAGCCTCCGGCACCGTTAGCAACAACACAAATTGTTTCAACAGCCGGAAAGACTGATAATTGATCGCCAATAAAGTCTGGAGTCCCCGGAGCATCAATTATATTAATTCTATTATGCTTATAGTCAATGAAGCCACAGCTGAGAGAGAGTGAGTTTTTCTTCTCAATCTCTTCGGGATCAAAGTCCATGACTGTGTTTCCGTCATCAACTTTACCAATACGAGTAGTCATTTTGGTAATATATAATAAGTTTTCTGCGAGGGTGGTTTTGCCAGCTCCACTTGAACCTAAAAAGGCTATATTTCTGATGTTCTTCATATCGTAATTTTTCATTAATTTTCCCCCGTTTATGGATTTTGAATTTCCAAATCAGTTAATGTTTTATTTTATTATGTGTCAAGTAAATATTGTTTTTTTATTAATTATCTCAAAATCTCTGCAATTTCGAGACTTATTTTTTCAAGAATATCAGTGGTAATAGGTACTTTTATCTCCTTTTTAAAAAGGATATTATTCCCGGCAAATAGGTCTGTCAGTTTTTCAATTGTTTTTCCTGGCTTACCCCCATGAGTGCAAGTTAAGAGAACATTCTTGCCCTTAACCTTAGTATGATCAGTAAAAGTTCTAAGTGCAGGAGAGAAAGTCCAAGCCCAAACAGGAGTGCCAATGATAATATTGTCATATTTGGCAGAGTCAAAAGTGTAAGGTTTTAGAGCCGGACTAATTTTACGAACTGATTCCATTCCACCTGCAAACATTGTTTTTAAACTAGTAGGAGAGTATGTAGCCTCAGTTTCTAATTTTAAGATGTCACATCCTAGCTCATCTTGTAAGTGTTTAGCAATTTTATCATTACCACCGGAATATGAGAAATAAACGAATATAGTTTTATGCATAATTCACCTTTTCTTCCTTTTAAAAATGTAATATTTATGATGTGCCCAGATTGCTTTGAAACAAGCCGGTGCATATTTCTCTAACCAATAATACTTAAGCATCTTAGTATTAAAATCCAGATCAATATCGCGCCAGTAATCTAAAATAGTAAGAGGTGTTTTAGGTTCTTCTGTAGTTGGTCTTTTTTTTCCTAAGAACCCCAATCCTATTTTCTTGAGAAAGTCTTCTTTAGCCATTCCAATGTCAGGCCAAGGCGGACAGTCAAAATAATCCCATTTTACTAATTCCCAACCTAAATCTTGCATAATCGGGGTAAAAGTTTTAGGAAAGATATTCTCTTCCTTCAGATACTTCTTTAAATCTTCTTTTCCGAGATACTTCTGACTTAAATATCCAATACCGCTTCTATTAGGCACTGCAAGCACAATTATCTTGTTAGTTACTCTATCTAATTCTGTGAGAAACTGTCTAATATCGTCCACAAACCACAGTGCTGAGAAGTTCCAACTTAGGTCATAGTTTTTATCATCTAACTCTATGTTATTATAGGAATTAACATGGAGGCTATTCAGCTTCAAAGAACTCTCTCTCCACACCTGGTTAATTAAATTTATTCTCTTTTGATTATGATCTAAAATGGTTACATCTATGCCGGCTTTAGCAAATCCCATTGAATTAATACCGGACAAACCTGTAAAACCAAAAGAAGGAGCTTCTAACACACTCTTGATATTATAGTTAGACACTATTTCCATTAATTTATTATGAATGATAATACGTTCATAACTGGAACCGAGTCCTTCATCATAATTGCTGAAGTAGTTTTCCCAGAAGTTTATTATTGGAATAGCCATTATTTAGACTCCAAATACCAATTAATTACTTCATCAAAGTTTTCTAAGGTATTTATTGGCTGTAAGGGGATATCTTGATAAGTTGCTTCTACATCATAAAACCAGCTTTTAGAAATAAGTTCAAACCTTGAGACAAAAAGTTCGTTCTTAAAGAATTTAGCTGTTTTCTCTCCAAGTAAGAAGAGTTTTGAGCTAATAATCCTACTCTTAGGATAAACTTTATCATGAATCTTAAGAGAAATATGATTTACTAAGTCATCAAGATAGATAGGTTCTCTATCTGCCACTATATATTTCTTCCCTTTTCCACTGGCTGATGTTGTAAAGAAGACAAAAGCTTGGGCAAGAAGTTTGACATCTGTCAGGTGTATTTTTACTTTTCTGTTAGGAAGCACCATCATTTTCTTATCTACTAGTTTACAGAGGGTATAAGGAAAACCGTAATCACCAATCCCATAAGTAATAGCAGGACGGATAATAACGGAGTCTAAACCGTTTTTGGTCAACTCATCAATAATAGCTTCACTTCTGATTTTGGTGAAGTGATAATAGTTATCTTCTTTTCTCACTGTCGATTCATCAGCAGGCAAATGTTGCGGAATTGCTCCAAAAACACCTACCGATGAGCAATAGATAAATCGTGCTTTTTTAAGAAGACAGTAGGTCGCTAGCACCGCAGTAGCTTCTACATTGGCGAGATAATAGTTATCTTTAGCATCCGGTCTTCCTCCCCGCAATGCTCCGATATGCATAATTATCTCAAAGCTTTGCATAGCCAGCCATCTCTTTAATGAATTAATATCACAGAGATCTATTTCCGCAAATTCTACATTCCTTTCAAATTCCAAAACTCTGCTTTTATCGGTATTAGGTCTGATTAATCCCACTACTTCATGATTACTGTTTTTTAATAGTTCGCGTGTAGTTTCTTTACCAACAAAGCCACTTATTCCGGTTATTAATATTCTTGCCATCGCCACTCCTCTCTATCATTATAGTTACTTTAGAAATAGCTAAGAATTTCGTCAAGTAAAAATAGCTTGCCTTATTATTAGAATGATATTAATTTGGTTTTAAAGAAAGATTCTAATAAGGAGAATGAAATGCCTAATTTGCAAATCAGTAAATCGGAAATGCCTTTTCTAAAACTTTTATCAGAGAAGTTTCCGACAATTGCTGCTGCGAGTACAGAGATTATCAACCTTCAAGCGATTCTTAATCTACCTAAAGGTACTGAACATTTCTTATCAGATATTCATGGCGAATATGATTCTTTTCAACACGTTATAAGAAATGCTTCTGGAGTGATTAAAGCCAAAGTTAAAGCACTTTTTGAGATGTCTTTAACTAATTATGAGCGGTCTGAACTTACCTTTCTCATCTATTATCCGGAAGAAATATTGTTGAAAAAGAATGAAGAAACTAAGGATTTGAGCGATTGGTATGCTGTTACCCTCTTTAGACTGATTCAGCTGTGTCGGGAATCTGCTTCCAAATATACTCGTTCTAAAGTAAGAAAAGCACTTCCTAAAGAGTTTGCCTATATTATTGATGAATTACTTAATGAACAGAGTGAGAATAAGCTTCAATACTACAACCAAATTATTAAAACTATTATTGAACTGGGCAGAGCAGAACCATTTATTATTGAGATTTCCAAACTTATCCAAAGATTCTCTGTTGACCATCTTCACATCTTAGGTGATATTTTTGACAGAGGTCCATATCCTCATCTAATCATGGATTTATTAGAAAAGCATCATAATTTTGATATTCAATGGGGTAATCATGATATTCTTTGGATGGGAGCGGCTGCCGGTTCGCCTCCGTGTATCGCCAATTTATTACGAATTTCTTTTAGATATGGAAATATTGACACTATTGAAGATGGCTATGGCATCAACTTGCGTCCACTGTGGAAGTTTGCCTTAGATACTTACCGCAATGACCCCTGCACAGAGTTCTATCCCAAAGAATTAACTAATTCAGAGAATGGTAATAACATTGCTAAAATCGCTAAAGCTATTACCGTTATTCAATTTAAATTAGAAGCTGAAGTCATTAAACGCAGACCTGCCTTCCAAATGGAAGATCGACTTCATTTTGAAATGATAGATTATGAAGCAGGCACAATCGACCTTGAGGGAAAAACCTATAAGCTAACCAGTTGTGATTTCCCTACTGTTGACCCTAAAAACCCTAATGAGCTTACAGAAGATGAAAAGAATGTTGTCCGGCAATTACGCCAATCTTTCGCTACTAATGAAAAGCTTAAAAAGCACATGAAAATATTATACTCTAAAGGTTCTTTGTATAAAATCTATAATAATAACCTGCTTTACCATGGCTGTGTGCTTCTAAATGATGATGGTTCCTTAAAAACACTTTCTATTCAAGGCAAGAAATATCAAGGAAAAGCACTCATTGATAGATTCGACCAAATTGCTCGCCAAGCATACATGACTGACGATCCTACCATTAAAAGATATGGAAAAGATGCAATGTGGTATCTCTGGACAGGGATGAATTCACCTCTTTTTGGAAAAAGCAAAATGGCTACTTTTGAGAGATTAATGCTTAAAGAGAAAGAGACACATGAAGAGG
>JBAYZI010000004.1:0-50817 GCA_041672585.1 Cloacimonadales bacterium (SeqCode)
GTGTTTCAGCAAAGAATTTATTGGAACGCTAATGATAAAGATGGCGTAATTGCCGGCGTGGCTTACAGAATACTTGATGAAAATGGAACGCCTATCGCAACTCCCGGTAATGCCGTGATTGACGAAATAGGTGATATTGAATCTGTAAATTATCAAGGAAGTGATTTAACAGGCTGGGTTGTGCATTACAAAACCGGTGCTGATGAAAATATTCCTTTAGATTCACCGGACGCTAAAAGAACTATCTGGTCTAAAAAACAATATGCTACGATTAATTTCCCGGCTAATGAAGATGGTCATGCAACAGAAAGAATTAGTAGCTTCGAAGTTATCTGTATTGATAACAGAGGAGCTGTAAGTAATATTGCCAAAAAGAGCTTTAAAGCTAAATCTTCTTTACCCGGTTGTATTCTCTCTACATCAAGAGGTAACCCGGGTGGAAAACAAGTCGGTACAGGTCTTTACCTTACCTTCTCCATGAGTACTCCTGTGGGAGACCCATTCTCCGTTCCCGGTGCTGACTACTTTGAATACAAAGTTGAAAAAATCAATAAAGCTGATTCAACAGTTATAAGTGCAACTGAATGGTTTAACACAAAGCTTGAAGCTAAGGTAAATGAAGTTAAGCTTACCAAATTTACCAATCCTGCTTTATCTCCCGATTTTGCAGAAGATGGTGTTACTCAAGAGACAGTCACACGCGTTACTGCTCATGTTTATAACTTAGCAGGCGTAAGATCAGGTGAATCAATTATTGAATTCGCCGTGAAAGAGGGTTTTCACCCTAGAACAATGATCTATCCTGAAAAGGTATATGCTTTGGGAAACCATCATTATAGAGATTATTTAGATCCAAATGATTTAGAAGTTTATCCATTTATTTTAATGAGTGAAGGTTCAGATAGATATGCAACTCGTTTCTTCAGAGATACTGAAGGTCGCAAGACTGCTATTAACTCTTCTAACTTAAAAGTATATGCAACTTGGGGATATTGGGGTCAATTTGGTACTCCCCCTACTTCCAGTTCAGGTGCTACAATATTCTCTGAAAGCCCTTATGATACTGAAGTTGGTCATGTTTTAAATGATGCAGATAGCAAAGATTACTACTCAGAGATTATTGCTTATGATATTCGTTTTGATGGTGCACCATATGATTTCTATGCTTTATCGCAAGACCCGGATAATATGGTTACTCACAGAGACGGTACAGAATGGTTAAGAGTTCCTAAAAACAGTGTTTGGTCTATTTCCAAAGGTTTAGAAGTAAATAACCTCTCGTCAGGCATGCACAAATTAGAAGTTAGTGCTGTTGACTTGCAAGATGAATATGATCCTGATCATGCAGTGTTAGAGTTTTATTTAGTCGATTTTATCCCGGACGCAGAAAGAACCGGAGTTATGGTGATTGAAGCTTCAAATTTCCCGACACCTAATGCTAATAACTATACTCAGACTTATGTTGATTCAATCTATCAAGCTACTTTAAGTGGCTTCGCAGGCGTTGACTTCTTTAATAGAAAAGAGATTAACCAAGTTTTAGGAGTTTCTAAAGATGGTTGTAACTTAGCTTATTCTGATTTACAAAGATATAAAACAGTTATTTACCGTGAAGAAATTGCCGGGACTAGTTATTTTACCAGTGATTATGATGCTTTTAAACTATATGTTAATGATGGTGGCGACATTTTACTTAGTGCTGCTCAAAATCTTAAGAGTATCAATGATATGATGATTAACCGTGGTAGAAATATGTTTAGAAACTATTTTGGTATTGATTACAAGCAAGCATCTATTTCTGGTTTACAGCAATCTCCACCAAGACCATATTTCATTGGAGCAACTCCCACAAATGCGGTAGCAAGCCTACCAAATTTACCTGAACTAAATCTTAACCTAAGTACTCCTCATAACTATGTTCTTAATTTAAGACAAGGTATGACTGATATTTCCTACTTTGCAGAAGATTATGCAACACCGGGAGATACTCAAACAAAGGTTCTCTATAGGGCTAAGATTAAAGCTATTGATGCTACTCCAGGTAGCTTTGCTCCAACTGACCAAGCAACCTATGATTTGTATAATAACATACCTCTTGCTGTGGCTAAGGTAACCCCTAAAAACAAGTGCATTGCTTTTGGGTTCCCAATTTCCTTTATGCATGAAGCAGAGATAATTCAATTATTCCAGAGTATCTTAAACGACTAATTAATGAGAAAATTATAAACTAAAGTGGCAACCTCTGGGTTGCCATTTTTGTTTAATGAACTAACTATAAAATGGAGATAAAATGAAATTAATAAGAAACTTAATTGGGCTTTTAATGTTATTACTAATTGTTGTTGGCTGTAGTAATCACTCAGCACCTTTGGCTAAAGGTGAGATGATGTTTTGGCAGGTTTCCGATGATGATAGCAGTGTCTATCTGCTCGGTTCAATGCACTTTGGAAGAGCAGACTTCTATCCTTTACCTGAAGTGATTGAAGAGGCATATCAGAAAAGTGAAGTTGTGGGTGTTGAGTTAGATATGCTAAATGTTGATCCTTCAGCAATGCAAGCATTAATCATGCCTAACATGGCGTATAACGATGGCACAACACTAAAAGATCATGTTAGTGATGAAACTATGCAGCTTGCAGAACTTTATTTCGCCAATAAAGGAATCTCACTTGCAGATTTAGGTGGTATGAAAGCCGGAATGATAACCATGACAATATCACAAATAGAAGCTCAGATAGCAGGATTACTTCCACAATACGGAATTGATATGCATTTTCTAACAAAAGCTAAAGAAGATGGTAAAGAGATAATGGAGTTTGAAACTATGGAGAGTCAATTGGAACTCTTATTTAGTGGAGACGAAGAATCAGCTGAAGGTCTATTATACAAAACTCTAAAAGAAGCTTCCGAATTTGAAACAATGTTGGATTCTATGGCAACAATTTGGAAAGCCGGAGATGCTGCAGCTATGAACTCTATGTTAACAGCTTACGAAACTGAAGAAGAAAAGGCATATATAGAGAATCTCTTTACAGGTAGAGATGTTGAGATGACTGCTAAAATTCAAGAGCTGTTAGCTCAAAATAAAGCAGCCTTTGTGATTCTCGGAGCTGGTCATTTTGTTAATGACGACGGTGTTATCAATAGATTGCTCAAGAATAAGAAGTATAAGATTATTAAATATTAAGTTCTAGGGGTTGGTAGAAACGCAACATTTTGCGTCTTCTTAAGATCCATGGGGTTTATAGAGACGCAATATTTTGCTTCTCTACCCGTCATTACTGATGGTTTTATTTATCATCAATTATTAATTTTAAAGGATTTTTATTAATGCACTTAACAGTAGATTTACATTCTCATTCCGGGTATGCCGGTGGAGTAGGTACAATTCTCTTAGAAGATGTTTCGCAAACCATGAAAATGAAAGGTATAGATGTTTTTGGTACCGGCGATGTAATGTTACCAGCCAGATATCAAGAACTGGAAGAATTATTATATGATTGCGGGAATGGGTTATTTAAAATTACTCCGGAAGATACATCCTATTTCTTATTACAAACAGAAGTAATCTTAACAGTTCAATTGCCCAAATATAAAAATAGAATTGTTGCTCATCATGTGCTTCTTTTTCCTGATTTTAAGAGTGTTAAACAGTGTGCAGCTCTGATGGAAAAGTGGAAACAAAAGAACACTATTGGCAGACCCTTCATAGTTTCTGAAAATAGGGAAGAGATGATTAGTAGGCTAAATGAGATTATCGCTGTTCATCCCGAAATTGAGATAATACCTGCTCATATTATGACTCCGGACGGCGTTATGGGTTGTAAGAATATGCTCAGTGATATTGAAGAGTTTTATGGTTCGTTTTTACCTAATATTCATGCTGTAGAAACAGGACTTAGTGCAGATCCAAAGCTTCTGGAACAGATTCCCAAGATTTCTCATCTTACCTTTATTTCCAACAGTGATTGCCATAGTTCAGCATTGAATAGAATTGGTAGAGAATTTACTGTTTTAGATGTGGAAAAAGTCTCTTATTCAGATATTATTCAAGCACTTAGGAACAATAAAGTAGTTCTTACTGCAGAGTTTAATCCAGCAGAAGGACGCTATTATCGCACCGGTCATGCTGCTAAAAGGCATGTTAATAAAGAAGAGTTTCTGGTAGAAGAGTATGCTGATAATTTAATCTGTCCGATTTGTCAAAAGAAGATGACTCTTGGGGTTTATGAAAGAGTGCAACAACTTAAAGATGATACTATTATTCCTTTACCTCGAAAGTATATCCACCTGATTCCCTTAGTTGAAGTTATTGCTAACTCCTTAGGGATTAAGAGTGTTACATCTGCTAAAATAATCAATGTTTATAATGAAATCCTGAAACGCTTCCCTTCTGAAATCAAGTTATGGCTAGCAGAAGAAAAGGAAATCAGAGAACTTCTTGACAAATATATTCCTCAAAAAACAATGAATGCAATAATAGCTGTCAAAAATGAAAAGTTCGAGTTTTCACCACCCGGCTATGATGGTGAATATGGTAAGTTAAAAATAGAGATTTAAAGATTAATAAATAAATATCCTATTGGAGGTACAATATGGAAATTCGCGACTATATACCACAAAGATTTGAAAAATTAGCTCAGCAAATGAACAACAACGAAGCTGCTATTCTCTTTAGTAATAGAGAAGCAGAAGGTGGAGTTAACAGATTTGAACAAGATAAGAACTTCTTATATCTTACAGGTTTAGAAATTCCTAATGCCCGTTTAATGATCATAAAGGTTAATGATAAACTCTCTTCCACTCTTTTTATTGCCAGAAATATCCCGGAAAGAATAGTTTGGGAAGGTGCTAAAATGTACCCTGAAGAAGCGACAGAGATATCAACTATTGAAAGTGTTAAGTTTCTTGATGAATTCCAAAGCGCTGCCGCTAATGGTCTTGCGATGGGCAGAATTAAAAAAGTCTATGTGAACTATGTTAACCTTGCTCTTGATGAACCATTAACCCAAAGGCATATCTTTATAGAAAAGCTTAAACAGACGCAACCTAATCTTATGTTTGAAGACTTTAATGAGATCATCAGACCACTCAGACAAATCAAAGATAAGTTTGAATTAGAACAGATGCAGAAAGCCATTGATATTACCGGTGAAGGACTCGATGTAATTTTCAATTACTCTGAAGCAGGCATGTTTGAGTTTGAATTAGAGGCAATGCTCTATAATGAAATGTTATCTAATGGCTTTAGATTCTGGGGTTTTACTCCAATAATCGCAGCCGGTAAAAATGCTGCCACTCTTCACTATATTGATAATGATACCGAAATTGAAGAAAATGAAATGGTTTTATGTGACGTGGGAGCTGCTTGTTATGGCTACAGTGCAGATATTACCAGAACTTTCCCGATTGACGAGAAGTTTACCCCGCGTGGAAAAGAGGTATATGCAGAAGTTTTACAGGTTCAGAAAGACGTTATTGCTATGATTAAACCAGGCGTTAGCATGCTTGACCTAAACAATAAAGCTAATGAACTACTTACTAAAGCCTGTCACAAATTAGGTCTAATTAAAGAAGATTCAGAATTCAGAAAGTACTATATGCACTCCATTGGTCACCATCTTGGTTTAGACACTCATGATGTTGGACTAAGAAATTCTGTTTTAGAAGCAGGTATGGTAATCACGGTTGAACCAGGTCTTTACATTCCTGAAGAGTGCATAGGTGTCAGAATTGAAGATGATATCTTGGTTACAGAAGCAGGTTATGAAATTATGTCTGAAGATATTCCTAAAGAGATAGAAGATTTAGAAATAATTAGAAAGGCTGCTTTAAACAGATGACGACTAAGAAAATTGCAATTTATCCCGGAACCTTTGACCCAATAACTCTCGGGCATGTCAATATTGTTAAGAAGGCTGCTCAGATGTTCGATGAAGTTGTCATGGCTATTGCTAAGGATAACTATAAAGATTCTTTCTTTACTTTGGAAGAGAGAGCGACGCTTTGTAAAGAAGCTTTAGCAGACATACCTAATGCCCGTGCAGAAGTTTTTGAAGGTCTTGTTGTTAATTTTGCTAAGAAGCTGGGAACTAATATCATGATTAGAGGCTTACGAGCTGTTTCTGATTTTGAATATGAATTACAGCTGGCTTTGATGAATAAGAAATTAAACCAAGATATAGAAACTATCTTTTTAGTTCCGCGTTTTGAATTTCTTTACTTATCTTCAAGTATGGTAAGAAATATTGCAGCTGTAAATGGCGATGTAACGACATTAGTGCCTGCCTGTGTTGTAGAAGCTTTACAAAGAAAAAACAATGAAAGAGGAGCTGATGAATCAAACAACTGACAGAGTTTTGCCTTATGATGTTAATGCGGAAGCAGCAGTATTAAGCGCAATGATGCTGGATAATGTTGCTGCTTCTACAGCATTTACCGAGCTTAGCGATAATTATTTTTATCGCTCTGCTCACAAAATACTCTATCAAACAATGAAAGAGTTATATCGTGATAGTATTGAAATTGATTTAGTTACTCTTTCTGATAAATTAAAACCTAATAATCTAATTGATAAAGTTGGAGGAGTAGATTATTTAAACAAGATTTCGGACTTTGTCTTATCTACAGCCAACCTCAATTATCATATTAAAATCATGACTGAGAAAGCTATTCTCAGAGAGTTAATTGTAACATCTAATAATATCATTGAAAAATGTTATACTGCTGATGAAGATGTGGAAGATATAGTTGATAATGCAGAGCAGATGATTTATGATGTTACCAATAAAAGAAGTAACAACTATTTCAAAGACATCGCTTCGATCATGGGTACTACACTCCAGAATATCAGTGAAGTTGCCTCTTCTCACACGTCTGTTATAGGTGTTTCAACAGGTTTTACTGATTTAGACAGGCTTTCCGGCGGTTTTAGACCGGGTCAGTTAATCGTCCTGGCTGCTCGTCCGGCGATGGGTAAAACAGCATTAGCATTGAATATTGCTTTTAATGCCATAACCCACCATAACAAAAAGGTTGCTATTTTCACAATGGAGATGGAAGATGATGAATTGCTCAAGAGAATGTTATCAGCTGCTTCAGAAGTGCCTATGGATGCCTTGTTGAAGGGATTTGGCATGACAGATGAAAAGATGCTGAGAGTTACTAATTACGGGATGATGTTATCGGAAAAGAAGCTCTTTATCGATGATACCGGTACTAACTCACCTCTGGAAATGAGAGCTAAGTTACGCAGGCTAAAAGCAGAAACTAAAGGCTTAGATTTGGTATTGATTGACTATTTACAATTAATGTCATCGCAAAGATTTAAAGATAACAGACAACAAGAAATTGCTGAAATATCACGTGCTTTGAAGATTCTGGCTAAAGAGTTGCAGGTTCCCGTAGTAGCTCTTTCTCAGTTGAATCGTGGTCTGGAATCTAGAGAAGATAAACGACCAAAGCTTTCTGATTTAAGAGAATCCGGAGCGATTGAGCAAGATGCCGACTTAGTGATGTTTATCTATCGTGATGAATATTATAACGAGGATTCGCCTGATAAGGGGATAGCAGAAATTATAATAGGTAAAAATAGACATGGTGCTGTCGGAAGTACCAAGTTATTATTTATTCCGCATCTGACAGCGTTCAGAAATTTAGAGAGAACAAAAGTAGAAGTATAAGATGAACTTATTAGCTAAGTTAGGTGCTTTTTTAATATTTGCCTGGAAAACAATTAAAGAGGTTCCCTATATTTTCAAAAGACGATATTATTTCCTGAGGATCTGCAAAAGAATAGGTATAGATTCGCTGTGGCTGATTATTATAACTTCTGTATTTACAGGATTTGTTACAGCTTTACAGGCAATTTATCAGACTAAAGGGAGAATACCCTTAAATTACTTAGGTGTGTTAGTTGAGAAATCAGTGATAATTGAGCTGGCACCTGTTTTAACAGCATTAGTTTTAACCGGTAAAATAGGAGCTTCTTTAACTGCTGAAATCGGGACCATGAAAGTTACGGAACAGATAGATGCAATAGAATCTATGGCGGTGAGTCCTTATAACTTTCTCTATATGCCGCGGGTATTTGCCGGAGCAGTGATGGTGCCTGTGTTAACAATCTTCTCTATGTTAGTAGGATTGCTATCCGGGTATTTCTTCTCAGTTTTAAAATATAAGATCTCCTTCTACACTTTCTTTTCCAATATGCAGAGTTATTTCTCTATGATGGATGTTTATGGAGGCTTAATTAAAGCTTTTGCCTTTGGTGTAACCATTACTTTAATCGCCTGTTATCAAGGGGATAGAACAAAGAATGGCTCTGAAGGAGTTGGTATTTCGACTACCAATACGGTTGTTTATTCTTCAATTATGATTTTGGTCTTAGATTTCTTTGTGGCTTGGTTAATTTTAGGAGTGTGATGTGAAGTGTTGTAAATTCCTGTTTTTGTTAACGCTTGTTGTAGTTTCTTTATTAAATTTTGGTTGTAAAAAGGAAGTTGAGGATATTGAACAAACTAAAAAGAAAGTTAAAATCCCCACGATAGTTGCCGATGATACGCTTTATGTTCTGGCAACGGAAGACTTTTTTAGACTTTCCCTAGCTGATTCTCTTTCAAAAAAGTTTCTTAAAGAGAATAGAACACAACTTATTTGGGAGAATGGGGGAGATAAGAAGAACATTATCGATAAGATTAGAGATAATGACTTTGTTAACTACCCTGACTTGATGCTAGGTTTATCTAATGTTTTCTTAACAGAATTAGACAGCTTGGAGATTTTTAAAACACTGCCTAAGGTCTATTTATCGAATGTGAGATCTCATAATCGAGTTGATAAAACATCAAGATTTGTTCCTTATGAATATTCCTATTTGGCGTTACTAAAGAAAAGCGACAATAAAACAGAGATGCCTTTTAGTTTTGGCGTCATGCAGAAAGAAGTTTATTTTGATAAGATTATTATCTCTGATGCTATCAATACAGAAGCAGGAAGAGCTTTGTTTAATAATATAGAAGGTATCTTTAAATATCACGGCTATGCTGCCTGCTGGAATAGGATTAAAGGTAGTTTATATAGTATTAAAGAGAGTGAAAAAGAGGCTTTTGATGAGTTTTGGGAAATGGATAATAAGTATCTTTTCTTTCCTGTAACTACGGTCATAGAAGGCTATGAGCCTGGCTATCCTCAAACTATGGATTATGTCTATATGGCTGAAGGCACTTATAAACTCATTCACTCGGCTGCAATTTCTGAGCGTTGTGCTAACCCTTCTAAAGCTGAAGTATTCATGCTATTCCTGCATAAAACGGATGTTCAATCCTTGCTAGTTACAAAGACTAAGTGGTACCCGGTTGTAGAATCTGCTCCAAAGAGTGCAGGACATTCCATAATTGATTTTCCTCCAACAGTGATGAATAACAAAATTAGTCAAAATGTGGTAGCCCAATACTTAGCAGAATGGCTTGAATATTGGCAAATATTTAAGAAGAAGTTTTAACATGAGTGAAAGATTTAAAGTTGTTCTTTATCAACCGGAGATACCCAGCAACACTGGTAATATCGGAAGAATATGTGTAGGGGCTAACTTAGAATTACATATTATCAAACCCATGAGGTTTTTGCTTAATGATAAGTTAGTTAAAAGAGCAGGTTTAGATTATTGGGATAAGCTAAATCTTACCATTCATGATTCTTTAGAAGCTTTTGTTGCTCAATACCCCAAGATAAACATCTACTATTGTACTACTAAAACAGAAAGACTTTATACTAATATAAAATATCAAAGTGGAGATGCATTTGTTTTTGGACCAGAATCCCGCGGTATTCCGGAAGATATTCTGTTTGCTAATCAAACAAAGAATATCACCATCCCTATGAGTTCTGAAATTAGATCAATAAACTTATCAAATAGTGTAGCAATTATTCTTTTTGAAGCTCTTAGACAGGTTGGGTTCTTCTAACAAAACTGTGGCAATAGCTGTCTGTCAAGTATCTCTCCCTTATAATGTTAGAGGGTAATACGATACTTTTTCGAAGTTAAATCGTGCTACCCTCTATGGTCTAACCTATATCAAGCTTGTGTGTTCTAATCACTCCAAGGATCTTCAGTTAATTCAGGAACATAGTTATCTATCCAATCTTGATTAGCAGTGCCACCGGAAGTTACCCAGCCGGCAAAATCAGGATATGCTCTAAAGATAGTAACATTCTCTTTAACTGCAGGCACACTTTTATCAATTGAGAAAAAGAGAGCCCAAGGATAATTATTAGTAGTTTTATACCAATGACCCGGGAATTCAAGAGAAGCATCATCACCTGTTTCAAAAAGAGACATATCAGCGCATGTTGTAGGTGGATAGCCCGCAAGATGGATTTCTAATTGACGTTTATCACTTCTAAATAAGAAGAAATCAGGAATTGGATTCACAGGTTGTTCAGCGTTTGGGTCAAAATAAATTTTAAGGTAAAGTCCATCACGCTGCGTTAGATCCACATCACCTATATCATGAATTATAATAGCTGTATTAGGGGCAAACTTGTCTATATACGCCATAGTGGAATAATCTCCATTTGGAAGATCCCCTTCATACATGGTAGGCAATGAATAAGCTACAACAGAGTTTAACATTCTACCACTGTCTATTGTTTCGTAAGTTGTTATACCGCCTGTATTTACTGCATTAATAAACCTAAGTCCCAAACCATTATGATAATTAGCACCGTCTTTCATAAATTTGATGAAAACTTCATAAGAGACTATTTTGTTATCTGAATTGATATAAACAGAAGCACCATCAATGAAAATGTATAAATCATTAAAATCATAATCACCTTGGTCAGGCCAGAGATCTTCAAACATCATGAACCCACCGGGGATGTTTACCCAACCTGCAATGCTTGCATCGTAGGGGTATGAATCTTCAGCGTCAGGGACACCATCGCCGTCAGAATCAGTATATGTTGGCTCAGAATTGATAAAAGTTAAAAGCCAACTGTCCAATATTGCATTACCATGAAGCCCATTATATTGACCTATAAGAACAATATACTCAGCATCATTCAGACTATTCATATTGCTATCCACGTAGAATCTGTTTCCATCAGCATAAGACCCAGAGTAGTTCATGCAGTGCTGAAGAAAATTCATATTCTCATCTAAGAAAATATAGTTACTTGCTATGTATGTATGTAGGGGGCATTCACTAATATCAGCAGTGTTGGGGGTTATTCTACTCTCTAAGTGTTCATTGTAAAATTTAAAATCAGCTACTTTCATAGTTTGCATCACTATCCAGTCTGTTCCCATAAGGAGATAGTTGTTTATACCATCTTGGACCTTACGGATTTGTCCGGTTCCGGCAGGATTAAATTTATATTTATGCCAACCGGTATTATGTTCAGGCACTTCTGTAGGGAGAAACAAATTGTTCATGCTGATAAAGGAGGCAACCATTCCCGGATCCATACCAATAATGGAAACATAATTGGAAGTATCGGTGCTAATCTCACCTTGGAAATAAGGATCAATATTAGATTCATAAGAGATTCTTTTGCCACCATCTGTAGGAACTATAAGATTGTGTTCTTTAATTGCAGTTGATATCTCTTGAGTAAAACCATAAGCAGGTACTTCTACGATTAATGTGTTGTATCCTTTTACAGAGTTGATATTCATTTCAAGCTTACCATTTTGTAGGAATTTTGTAGCCAAAACCTTTTCGCCATAGCGAACCACTACAGCATTTTTAACTATATCGGTAATTTTATCTAATGAAATGTTAAGTTGCACATAGTCAAGATTGGTCCAATTAAAATCTTCGGGGATATCTAATTTGTTAAAATCTTGAGCAGAATTGGTTGAATTATCATCGCTACAACCAATAAGGGTGAGCATTGCGATCAGTAAAATAAGTATAAATGAAAAGAAGTTTTTCATTTTTTCTCCATATTGTTAAATTAACAGCGGAGTAAAAGAAGCGAAAAGATGTTCAAAAAAAAAGAATGTTTAGCAGAACATCGCCCTTGTTAGTGGTTAAAAAGATCGTAGAAATTAAAATTATTTACCTTTAGAATTAATAATTAACTTTGCTGTAGAAGTTAAGAAGTGAGCTTACCAAAAGATAAGCTCACTATCATTATTTAAGTAACATCAAGCTTGTGTGTCTTAATCACTCCAAGGATTTTCTGTTAAATTATAAACATAGTTGGTGTGCCAATTCTTATTGTTTTCACCACCGGAAGTTACCCAACCCGCAAAATCAGGATATGCCCTGAAAATTGGAATGTTTTCCTTAATTGCGGGAACCCATTTGTCGATAGAGAAATAGAGAGCCCAAGGATAATTATCTGTAGTTTTATACCAATTACCGGGGTATTCGAGAGAAGCATCATCGCCTGTTCCGAAAAGAGCAGGATCAGCATAAGTTGTAGGTGGATAACCTGCCACATGAACTTCTAAAGCACGGTTATTACTTCTAAATAGGAAGAAATCAGGGATTGGGTTCTCCGGCTGTTCTTCATTAGGATCAAAGTAGATTCTCATCTGAACAGCATCACCTTTGGTGAGATCCATCTCAGCAACATCATGAATTATAACTGCTGTATTAGGTGCAAACTTGTCGATATAGGTCATGGTTGACCAATCGCCATTGGGTTGACCTGTTGACCAGTTCTCCGGTAACATATAAGCAACAACAGAGTTTAGCATTCTGCCATTATCTATTGTTTCATAAGTTGTTCCACTGCCGTTATTTATTGCATTAATAAATCTTACTCCGAGACCGTTATGAAGTTTTGCTCCAGCTTTCATAACTTTAACATAAAGGTCAAAATAAACTATTTTATTATCAGCATTGACCATAAACTCGGAATCATCCATATATACATATAAATCATTAAAATCATAATCACCTTTATTTGGCCATAAATCTTCATACATGATTACTCCACCGGGTACAGTGATTTTACCGGCTAGGTTAGGATCTCCAGGGAACGCATCTTCAGAGTCTGGAACGCCATCGCCATCAGAATCACCAATAGATGTTTCAGTATTATAGAGAGTTACTAACCAATTGTTTAGCTTAACATTGCCCTGAGGCCCATTGTATTGACCAACTATAACCATGTATTCAGCGTTATTCAAATAGTTATTAGTTCTATCTGAGAAGAATCTGTTAGTATCTGTATAAGTCCAAGGACTCCATGGGAAGAAGTTAAGATAATTCATATCCGCATCTAAGAAAATATAGGTATTTGTAATATATGAATTAAAAGGACATTGATTTATATTAGCAGTGTTAGGAGTTTTTGCTCCCTCTAAATACTCACTGAAATAATTATAATCAGCTACTTTAATAGTTTGCATCACTATCCAATCAGTTCCTATAAGAAGATGGTTGTTGATGCCATCTTGAACCTGACGAACTTGTCCGGTTCCGGCAGGATTAAACTTATATTTATGCCAACCTGTGTTATGTTCAGGAACTTCAGTAGGAAGATAAACATTCTTAAGATCCATAAATGATCCAATCATTGTCGGATCAAAGTTATTGATTGCAACATAATTAGAAGTGTCTTCACTAATCTCACCTTGGAAATAAGGATCAATATTAGCTTCATAGGAGAATCTTTCGCCACCGTTGGTAGGGACTACAAGATTGTGTTCTTTGATATTAGTTGCTATCTCTTGAGAAAATCCATAAGCAGGAACTTCTACAAGTAAATTATCATATCCTTTAACAGAATTAACATTCATCTCTAAGCGTCCATTCTGAAGGAACTTTCTGGCTAAAACTTTGTTTTTGTAACGAACTACTACTGCTTCTTTTGTTGAAGTGGTAATGCTATCTAACGAAATATTA
The DNA here is from genome assembly GCA_041672585.1 of Cloacimonadales bacterium (SeqCode). GTDB lineage: Bacteria > Cloacimonadota > Cloacimonadia > Cloacimonadales > JAFGVF01 > JAEKNW01. The sequence goes on from JBAYZI010000004.1 coordinate 13,866, forward strand.
AGTTGAATATAATCTAGATTAGTCCAATTAAAACCATCAGGGATATCTAGATTGTTATAATCTTGATTTGGATTGGTTGAGTTGTCTTTACTACAACCAACAAAGGTAAAAGTCGTGATAATCACAACTAATAAAAGTAAAAATATTTTTTTCATATAATTCTCCATACATTTCTTTTTAATACTAATCAACATAGCATATAATAGTCATTAAACAATCAAATGCAAGTTATTTTTTTAAATAAAAAATTTATCAATTAAACACTTAAGACATTGATAAGACTATCTTTATTGGTTTTTTAGAGTTAAAGTTAGAGGCAAAAAATATGTTCGCCCCTATATGTTCAATATTTAATTTTCCCAAGGAGTTTCAGTTAATCCAGGATTTTTTGTATTCAGATCAATATAATTCATACCGGCATCTAAGAAAACATAAGTAGTTGTCAGATATGAGTTCGCAGGACAATCAGCAAGATCTGCTGTATTACTGTTTTTTTGACCATCTAAAAACTCATTGTAATAATAATCGTCATCATCTTCAATCTCTTCTTTGAAGTTAGAATCTTTACTTGTTATATCTGGACCTCTTCTTTCACCCGCTGTAGTAACAACAAGGTTATGTACTTTCACATTAGTTGCTATCTCGTGTGAGAAGCCATAAGCGGGTACTTCAACAAGTAAATTATGATTGCCTTTAATAGAGTTTATGTTCATTTCTAAACGACCATTTTGGAGAAACTTTTTAGCTAAAACTTTCTCTCCATGACTAACTATTACAGCATTTTTGGCTATAATTGTTGCATCATCTAAGGAAATATTAAGTTGAATGTGGTCAAGATTAGTCCAATTAAAACCGTCAGGTATATTTAAATTATTAAAATCTTGATTCGGATTAGTCGAATTGTCCTTACTACAACCAGTAAAGATGAAAGTCGCAATAAATAAAACAATCATTAACGAGAGCAAGTTTTTCATACTATTTCTCCATTCTTTAGTTAAATTCTTTTTTATTTCAAAACATCACTTACCGTAGCACTAAATAGAGGCAGTAAATGATACAACTATTCTTCTTTTAAAATTCCTTAGCCTTTAGTTCTCTTCAGCAATAATAGGCAATTATAATGTAACAATAGTCTTAGCCTCAAAATAAGTCAAGTTAAATTTGAGTAATAGAATAAAAATAGTATTTAGAATTAAGTAATATCCCCACAAAAGGGTCATTTGTAGGTACTTTAAGACTATTATTTGCAATTTGTAATAAATACAATATATTATGAATTAAAAAGTACGAGGTAGCTATGAAATTTGTTTTAATAGTACTTATCTTGATTTTAGGAGTGATGATTATGAATTGCAAAGAAAATAACCTAACCGAAATGGAAAAATATGTGATAGAGAAGAAAGGAACAGAAGCTCCTTTCAGCGGAAAATATGTTGAACATTTTGAAGATGGCACTTACAAATGCAAAAAGTGTGGAGCAGAGCTTTTTGAATCTTCCGGAAAGTTTGAATCTGATTGTGGCTGGCCCAGCTTTGATGAAGCTATAGCCGGTGCTGTTAAAGAGATTCCTGACAAAGATGGCTATAGAACCGAAATAGTTTGTGCCAACTGCGGAGGACACCTCGGGCATGTCTTTACCGGTGAAGGTTTTACTGATAAGAATGTTAGACATTGCGTGAACTCCGTCTCCTTAGACTTTAGTGCTAAAACAAATGAAGCCAAAGCCTACTATGCAGGAGGCTGTTTTTGGGGAGTTGAATATTACTTCCAGAAGCTAGATGGAGTTAAATCAACAAGTGTTGGTTTTATGGGAGGAAAAACAGAAAACCCCGGGTATTATGAAGTTGTCAGAGGGAGCACAGGGCATATAGAAACTACTGAGGTTGTCTATAATCCTGAAGTTATCTCTTATGAAGAGCTGACTAAGTACTTCTTTGAGATTCATGACCCTACACAAGTAGATAGGCAAGGACCTGATATTGGCGAGCAATACAGATCGGTAGTCTTTTATGCAACAGAGCAAGAAAAAGAAACAACTCTCAAGCTGATTGATATTTTGAAGAAAAAAGGATATAGTGTTGCCACGGTTGTTCAAGCAGCAGAGCCTTATTATAAAGCTGAGAATTACCATCAGGATTATTATCTTAAGAAGGGAAATTTACCTTACTGCCACTCTTATGAGAAGAGGTTCTAAGCAATTAGCAATGAGCAATTAACAATTAGCAATTGAATTTGTAGGGGCGAATCATTATTCGCCCTCTTCTACTGGGATTGCGGATGCCCACATCCGTATTCATTAACTTCTGACGGAGGTGAATCTCTCACTTGCTGTCAACAAGAGTACCCTATCCCGGGATAGGGTTAATACGGATGTGGGCATCCGCAATCCCAGTAGAAGGCTACTCCTCGCCGGAAAAACCGGCACCTTTCTTCGATAGACGCAAAATATTGCGTCTCTACATCCAATGGAAGAGGGAAATTTAAGACATTCCCAGTGAAGAGGCTCCATATTCATCGTAATCTGTGAACTTATATGTAATCCGTGGCTAAAATTCTTTCTTTTCATTGCTAATTATCTTGCTTCTTCTAAAATATATTGACTAAATTATCTAATTCCATTTTAATGTTAAAAAACAATACGGAGAAGCTTTTTATGCGAAAACTGATATATCTTACAATCTTGTTACTAAGTTCTGCTCTTAACGGACTAACCATATACGATGTGCAACACACTACTAATCCCGGTTCTGATGGAACCTACCCATCTCCCCATGTGAATCAGATAGTAACACTTACAGGTATTGTTACAGCTGATAACTTTAGTTCCAATAGATTCTTTATTAGCATGCCTGAAGGTGGAGCCTGGAAGGGAATTTATATTTATCATAGTTATTCTGTAAATGTCGGCGATAAGGTTACTGTAACCGGTAAAGTTACTGAGTACTGGGGTTTTACAGAATTGAAAAATGTCAGCAATGTTACTATTATTTCTTCCGGTCATAGCGTGGCACCTACTCTTATTACAACAGGACAACTGAACACTAATGAAGCTTATGAAAGTGTGTTAGTTAAGATTGTTGATGCTCAAGTTGTTGAATCATATGATCAATATAATAACTTTAAAATTAATGATGGCACAGGCAGCTCTTATGTTGGTGTCGGTTGTGTAGATTTACAAAATCATGGATTTGATGCAATTGTAGGCAGTATGCTAACATCTATTACCGGGGTTGTTGATTACTCTTTTAACAATTATTATCTCAATCCACGCAGCATTAATGATGTTATAATTGGCGAGATGCCGATAACTATAGCTACTGATGATATGTTTATCAATACTGCTGAAAACTTCCAACTTCCTTTACTGATTTTTAACAATGGCAGTGTTACCATTAATGACTTCCATATAGAGTTATCATACAATAACAATATGGTGGAGTTTATCGGTTTAGACTATTCAAACTCTATTCTTGCCAACTGTGAAGTTTCTTCAACCTCAAATACAATTACAGCAGATTATTCAGGTTCAGCAGTAACTAATTCTAATTCAACCCTCTTTAACTTAGTCTTTTATCCTATTGGAATGGGACACACTTCATTTTATGCTTTTAATTGCACGGTAAATGGGGAAGATGTAGATTCTTTTAACTTTGGTAATCTCAACATCTCTTTAGCTTCCACTGATCAGGGTGATATCCTAACAACAGTTCAAAGACCAATCTTGGCTATTCCTGCTATTACCCGCCCTAATGAAACCTTTGAAATCTGGGCTTCAGCTCCACCAGCAACTACCGGCTGGGATATCTATCTTAAATATGAAGATTATCAGCTGCCTTTGGAAGTTCTGAGTACCTATTACGATTCAACCAGAGAATGGCATGTTATTACCATTCAGACACCTACACCTCAGTTTTATGAACTGTTTAATCTTTATGTTGATGCTCCAACTCTTGAGCTAGATGAAGTGAAGAATGCTGTGAAAATAGAACCAACTCTTGATGATGAGTGGTACTTCATTCATATTTCGGATACTCATCTGCCTACTCACCTCTTTTCTCATGATTCTAACTATTATAATGACATGACAGAAGTTGAGGATTTCCTTACTGTAATAGAAGATATTAATGCACTAAACCCCAAGTTTGTGCTTCTCACAGGTGATGTTGTGAATGAAGGAGAATTAGAAGATTATCTCGATGCTCGTTACTATTCAATTGCTAAAAATACGCTCGGAATGTTAGAATCACCTGTCTATCTTGTGTCCGGTAATCATGATATTGGTGGTTGGCAAGGCACACCTATGCCGGCAGGTAATGCACGCAGTAATTGGTATAACTTCTTTGGTTGGGATATTCTGGAAAACCCTAATGGACTCTATCCGTTAAGAACCCAAAACTATACATTCACCTACAATGATGTTAAATTCTTAGGCTTAGAAAGTTATATTAATTACGATAATTATTTACCTCATATCTTTGGCGATGAAAGCTTTACTAATGGTCAGCTCTCTTGGTTAAATGCTCAAGTTGCTACTGCCGAAGCAACAAAAGTGTTATTCTATCATCATGATTTCTCAGATCAGATTAATCTCTATAATCTAAATGTGGAGATGGCTCTTAGTGGGCATACCCATTCTGATTCAGGAAATATTAATTCTTCTCCTTATAATTTGAAGACAGCCTCAATTTGCGACGGTAATAGAAAGTATCGCGTGATTAAAGTGAATAATGGCGTGTTAGAACCATTAGCAACCGTTTCAGCAGGTTCTTACGGACAAAACTTCCAAGTAAACTTTGAGCTTCCTAATCATGGAATGGTAACTTCTAATGTAGCTCAAATTGTTAATATGCACAATATTGAATTTGCTGATGTCTTGGTGAAATTTAAAATGCCGTTAAACAGCTCTAACTTCTCTGTTATAAATGGAGAAATAAGTCAGATTGTAGAGCTAAATGATAAGAAAATAGTTCATGTTAAAACTTTAGTAGCAGCTAATTCTGTCTTAGATGTTTCAATTCAAGCAACAACTTCTAACTCTCAAGATGTCAATGAAGTAACTACTAATCTTTCAAACGTGCTAGTTTTCCCTAATCCGTCAAATCCTGCCAATGAGAGAAATGAAACTACGATTAGCTTTGATCTCAAGAACAGATCTAAGGTCTCTTTAAGTGTCTATAATCTTAAAGGACAGAAAGTTGAACAAGTATGTCAGAATAAATTATTTGTAGCTGGACATCATAACATCGCTTGGGTAACCAGCTCTCAACTCTCTTCAGGAATATACCTGCTAAAACTTAATACAGAATCAGAATCAAAACTAATGAAGTTCATAAATATCAAGTAGAATTTGTAATGTTCAAAAATATAGGCTAATCTATTTATTCCTTAGGAATTTAAGAAATAGAGGAATCTATATCAAGACTTGACATAGAACAGAGGATTAGCAATGTTGAATTCAATAAATAATTAATATAATTAGGAGAAATTGATGGAAAAGACATTTAACAAATCTACTATTGATAGATTGAAAACTGCTTCGCGAGAAGCGCGTGGAAGTATATTGAAAATGACAACTATATGTAACTCGGGTCATCCCGGTGGGTCAATGTCTTCAATAGATTTAATGATGTCGGTTTACGAAATTGCTAATATCTCACCTGATAATTATCTAAGTGATGATAGAGATGTTATTATAGTTAGTAATGGTCATATTTCACCGGCTGTTTACACTTCTTTATCCTACAAAGGGTTCTTCCCAATTGATGAGGTTATCTCGCAATTTAGATTAATCGGAAGCGTCTATGAAGGACATATTGAAAGAACAGTTCCCGGAGTAGAATGGGGAACCGGTAACTTAGGACAAGGTCTTTCAGCTGCTTGTGGTTTTGCTTTGGCTGCAAAACTAAAAGGCTTGGAAAATCAAGTTTATGTCTTTATGGGAGATGGCGAACAGCAGAAAGGTCAAATTGGCGAGGCAAGAAGATTTGCGGTTAAATATGGTTTAAGTAATATAACCGTGATCGTGGATTATAACCAACTTCAAATCTCCGGTGATATTTCAGATGTTATGCCTCAAGATATTAAAGAGAACTTCTTGTCAGATGGCTGGGAAGTAACAGAGATTGATGGACATGACTTTACCGAGATTTCTCAAGCACTTTATGAAGCTGAAGCTAATGAAGCACCTGTCATGATTCTTGCTCATACTGTTATGGGTAAAGATGTTTCATTTATGGAGAATAAAGCAGCCTATCACGGAGCTCCCTTAAGAGAAGAACCACTTGTTGAAGCCTTAAAAGAGTTAAAGATAGATAACAATATGGAAGAACTCAGACAATTAAGAGCTAACTTTATTGCTGAAGAGCATAGGAATATAAATGAATTTACTCCAGATATAAATCCCGGAAAACCTCTCGTTTATGATAAAAATACTGATAATAGATCAGCGTGGGGTAATGCTTTAGCCGATCTTGAGAAAAACAATAAGGAGAGTAAAACTCCTTTAGTAGTCTTTGATTGTGATTTAGCAGGTAGTGTGAAAACAGCTGACTTTGCTAAAGAAGCTCCGGAGAGATTTATTCAAGCAGGGATTATGGAACACAATACTGCGGTAGTTTCAGGTGTTTTATCTGCTTGTGATTTCCAAACCTTCTGGGCTGATTTTGGAGTGTTTGGCATTGATGAAGTTTATAATATGCACAGATTAACTGACATTAATGAGGGTAACCTAAAAGTTGCTGTAACTCATGTTGGTTTAGATGTAGGCGAAGATGGTAAGACTCACCAATGCATAGATTATATCGGACTCATGAGGAATCTCTTTGGGTTCAAAGTTATCGTACCTGCTGATCCTAACCAAACTGATAGAGCAGTGCGTTACATGGCTACTCAACCTGGAAATATGGTTATCGCTATGGGAAGATCAAAATTAGCACCACTCAGAAAAGAGTCAGGTGAGCTTTTCTATGATGCCAGTTATACTTTTGAATATGGTAAAGCTGATCAAGTCAGAACCGGTTCTAAAGCTGCTATCTTCACAAGCGGAACTTTAGCTAACACAGCAGTTCAAGTAGCTGATGAACTAAAAGCAGAAGGTTTTGATGTCCAAGTTTGGAACACTGCGTCTCCTCTTAAAATAGATGTGAATGCTTTAAAAGAAGCTGCCAAAACAGGCAAAATCTTCACCATAGAAGACCACAACGTGAACTCAGGTTTAGGACTTTCCGTAGCAGAAGCTTTAGTTGAAAACCAATTAACTGCTAAGTTAACTAAATTTGGGGTAGCTTCCTACGCTATGTCCGGAAATTCCCAAGATGTGTTCCGTCTTTGCGGACTAGACAAAGCTTCTCTTAAAAAATTAATAGCTTATGAACTTAAAAAATAAAAACATTGCTAAAGTTGTCATCTTCGTGATGGCAACTTTACTTATTCTTAGCTGTGGAACTGATAATGTCATTAAAAAAGAGGATATTACCAGTGAGTTTGATGAGAATGTGCTTAAAGTAGTTACTTGGAATTTGAAAGAGTTTCCTGTGGCAGACTATAACACTTTGAATCAACTGCAAATTACTATTCCGGAATTGAATGCTGATATAATTGCTGTTCAAGAAGTAGCAAATACAGATATGCTTACCGAACTTGGTAATTTATTGAATGATTATGAGGTAAACTCTTCTTACCACTACATTCAGCAACCAGGGGGTAACTTTAATCCTGTGCTTGGATATATTTATAATAAGAATCGCGTTAAAGTAAATTCGCGTTTCACAATCTTTCGAGAATATGAGTATAGAAGACTTTTCCCTCGACATCCTTATGTGTTTGATATAACTTGGCAGAATAAAAACTACATTTTAATTAATGTTCATTTAAAAGCTATGGGTGATAATTTCATTGATGAAACAGATCCCTGGGATGAAGAAGTAAGAAGAAGAGATGCTCTCGATACCCTGCATGCCTATATAATAGAAAATTATAACTATCATAATGTTATACTATTAGGTGACTTTAATGATGAGATTCAGGAAGATGATTCAACAAATGTCTTTACAGCTTTCAAATACGATCCTAACTTTGAATTTGCAGATTATGAGATGACTTTTGATTCGAGTAACTACTCTTATCCGCACTGGCCTTCTCATCTGGATCACATAATAATTAGCAACGAAATGTATGATGCTTTCTATAAAACAGACTCAAGTTGTTATACAATTAAATATGATCAGGTAATTTCAGGCTACTTTACCCTAATCTCTGATCATAGACCTGTGATTATTGAATTAGATTATAATACCGGAGAAAATAATGAATAAGAAAATCTTAATAGTTGATGATGATCATTTGCTACGCGACGTTGTTGGTCAATATTTATCCAAGAATGGCTACTCAGTTGTGATTCCTAATTCAGCTATTGAGGCATTAGAGGAGTTTATCCCGGGTGATTGTTCTTTAGCGATTATTGATCTTGTTATGCCAGACATCGGGGGAATTGAGCTGATGGAAGCTTTTATAACCAAAGACCCTGATTTGAAAATTGTTATTATGACCGGGTACCCAACTGTAGATAGTGCCTATAAAGCAATGGTAGATGGTGTTTTTGAATATGTTATAAAACCCTTTAGAATGAAAGATCTGCTAGAGGTTGCCAAGAAGCTCATAGGCTAAAATGAAATTAATTGCCAAATCTTGTAAAATTACTGACTTCCCAAATGAAGAGTTAATCATTAATATCTTCCTCAGACCGGAGTTTATCCAACTTTTAACTACTCATTTTGGCTACGATGTGAAGTATTTGTATGTTAAGAATGCCCAACTTGATGAAGTAGTTGCTGTTACCATTTTGATAGAGAAAAGAAAATTTGGGATTCCTTACCTGATTATACCACAGTTTCTCTACTATCAACCGATTGAGATTTTCACTGCCCCCAGAAAGAATAGTAATGAGAATCAATTACAAGATATTGAAATATATCGTGAGATAGCAGCTTATTTCTCTAAGTATTTTTTCCAAATAAATATGAACCTTCCTCCAGAAATATCAGATATTAGAGGATTTACTTGGAATGGATTAAAAGCTAAACCTCTTTATACCTATCGTTTTACACTTAATGATTATAGTTGTGATAACTTCTTTCGAAAGCAACGTGCTTCTCTCAGAAAAGCACAGAACCTTAATTACTACTTCAATCAAGAGATCAATATTGACCGTTATTTTGAATTAGTCAAAGCTACTCGTGAAAGACAAAAGTGGAACTTCAGAATTAAAGATGAAAAGCTCGCTTCCTACATAGCAGACCTGCTTGAATTAGGCTTGATTAAACAATTCAATATCTGTTCTCCGGAAGGCATTATTGTCTCCACAATGTTCTGTCAGCTGGATAAACCCAATAAAACAGCTTATGCTTGGCTCACAACAACTGATATCAATGAGTTATCTAACGGTGTCTCCACTCTTCTCTTTCATTCTATTAATGAATATTTTAAACAAGAGTACGAGGTTTTTGATTTATGTGGAGCTAACACAGATACAATTGCCAGATTTAAAGCTTCTCTGGGAGCAGAATTAAAAGTTTTTTATAATATTCAATTTTAAATATTGACTGTTTATCAGACTTCCTGTAGATTTGTATTATAGAAGTACAATACTTATTTTAGAGGATATATGAAAAAAATAGTTATTATCAATGGCGGTAACTCTTCCGAAAGAGATGTGTCTTTAGTCAGTGCTACTGAAGTATATAACGCACTTACATCACTTGGTTATGATTGTCTGAAAATAGACCCGTCAGATTTTGACAATGTGGAAGATTTTCTACAACAGCTAAGAGATGAAAAGCCTTATATCGTTTTTAATGCTCTGCACGGTGGCGATGGAGAGAACGGAAATATTCAAGCTCTTCTGGAGATGGCTGAAATTCCTTTTACTGGATCAGGCTCTTTAACCAGTAAACTGGCAATGGATAAATATGTTTCCAAACTCATCGCTCAAGACCTGAATATCCCCACCCCTAAGTTTTTCCTCTTTATAAAAGGGATGAGACTTGCAGAAATAAATATACAATTTTCCTTACCCTATATCGTGAAACCCAATAATGGAGGCTCTTCAGTCGGGATTACTGTTGTAAAGGAACTATCCCACTTGGAAGATGCTCTTAATTCAGCCTTAGTCTATGATGACAGAGTTTTGATTGAACAATTTATTCCCGGTAAAGAACTAACCGTAACCATTTTAGGACAGCAAACATATCCAGTAGTTGAGATCAGACCCATAGACGGTTGGTACGACTATAAAAACAAATATACCAAAGGAAACACAGAGTATATCTGTCCGGCTGAGATTTCTGAATATTATAGTAGCAAAGTACAGGAAATGGCTTATAATTTCTTTGAGAGAATAGCCGGAAAAGCTTATGGAAGGATTGATTTTCGCTTTGATGGAGAAGAATTCTACTTTTTAGAAGCTAACACTCTTCCCGGAATGACATCGTTAAGCCTTACTCCCATGGCTGTAAAAAGCAAAGGAATCGATTTTAAAACATTATTACAGAGGATAATTGATTTATCTTTTTAGGAGTAGTCATGAAGAGAAACATACTTTTATTTTTATTTTTAATTATTGCCTTAACACTATTTGGCAGTAACAATTATGTCATGGATCTTACTTGCACCCAACCGACTTTAAATATCCTCAAAGCTAACTACTTTGACCCCTCATTACCTTATTCACAACCAATCTTGTTTAATTTAAGCATACAAAATCCGTCTAAACTTTCCGGTGACTCTAATAGTGAGCTTCATTATAGTTTAGAGGTTGAATTCTTTTGGAATAATAGTCGATTAACAGACACTACTTTAGAGCCGTTGAATTTGGCAAGTGTTTACGGTAAAAAAATCAATCTAACTAACAGAGACATTATCACAAGGGATGACAATAACTATTTTGAGGTTATTGGCAAATTTTCTTTTGATGATATCATGGACGGCAATTCTCAACTTAAAGATTTCATCATGGACACAGGAAGATTTCCTGATGGTGAATATCGCATTGATATTAGGTTAATAGCTGAAGGAAATTATGTTGGAACATCTAAAAGCGCTTTGTTTACTGTAAGAAATATTCAGAATGTCAGATTAATTTCACCCGGAGTTCCTGCCGGTTCAAGTAGAATCCCGAATCAATGTAAGCCTATTATTTATAACTGGACTAGTTCAGGTTTCAATAATAAATATGTGATTGAGATTAAAGAGTTTGATGAAATTTATGAACTAGATCCTTCTAATATTGAGTATAACGGAAGAACAGTTGCAGAGGAAGATGTGCAAAGTCGATCAGTCTATATCTCAGATTATAACTACCAAACTAATAAGTATTACGCATGGAGAGCTAAGGTTAAATATATTGGAGAAGAAACCCTTAATCTTGGCGACACACATAATCAATTCAAAACAAGCAGCTATAATGTCTTTAAATTTAGTGGTGAAGCTACTACTGAAGTTACAGATGTTTTCCAAGAAGAATTTCAAAATACCCTCTTAAATCTAAACATTGCTGAAATAACTGCACTTTTCGAACAAGGATATTTTCCTAAAGATGGGATTGAACTCAATGGCAAGAAGCATTATGGGAAAGATGCTATCGACAAGATTAGAGAGTTATTTTCAACTTATGACATTGAAGTTAGTGTAGAGTAGGGGGAAACATGAAAAGATTATTAACGATTTGTTTTCTCATTGTTGCTCTTTCTTTAATTGCCGAAGATATTGGACTTTTTATCAAAACTCAAGGAGCTATTTTTACTGAAGAGAACTCAGTGAGAGTGTTAAAAAAAGTTGGAGACCCCCTAGAGAATAATACAACACTAATTTCAGGTGTTGATTCTTATGCTTTATTGCACTATAAATATACTGATGGCTCGTTAAGAGTTTTCCCCAATTCAATGGTCAATATTGTTAGTGTTGATGATTTGAATACTAAAGTTACGTTGACTCGTGGTAAAGTTTCAAATAGTCTCAAAGAAAAGATTACCGGTTCTTATGCAATAGAGACAAATTCCACGGTTGCTTCAGTGAGAGGGACTGAATTTGAAGTAGAACTGACTACCGAAGGTACTGATATTAAAGTGGATGTTGGTGAAGTTGAAGTCTTAAACAAGATTTCCAAACAGACACAAACTCTTTCTGCTAATCACAGACTTTTATCTACCAATGGAGGTAAGTTTGTAGAGTTAACTCTTGACGGTGATCCGGTAAAATCTATAGAGAAGAGTCCTGATAAAAAAGAAATAGAAAAAGAGCCAAAGGTGAAAGATAATAGTGATGTAGGTGGTAACAAACAGATTAATACACCAAGTCCTGCAACACCTAAACCGGCACCAAACATAAAAACTGAAGTTAAGAAAAAGACTTCTACTTCTGAAAAAGCAGACATCCAAGAGCCTAAACAAACTCAACAACCTGCGAATAACTCTTTCCCTGTTGCTGTTGTGCTAAAAGTTAAAGGTGAATTAACGCTTATCAGAAACAATAAAGAGTTGGCTTGTCCTGTTGGTACAACCTTAGAGGATAAAGACAAAATCAGAACTAAGGAGAATTCCCTGGGCTTAATCAAATTTGTAGATAATAGTAGTGAGATTAGGTTATTCTCCAACAGTGAAGTGGAAATTAATACAGAACAAGAGAATGGTTCTTTAGATAAGAATCTTCGCTTAGAAGGTGGTTCTCTTCTCTCAAATGTTAACAAGAAGATTGTCGGTAAATACTCTGTCTCAACAACCTCAACTATTGCCTCAGTACGCGGAACAGAATTCTTAGTGGAACTAACAGCAGACGGAGTAACAAAAGTTACAGGATTCTCCGGTAGAGTAGAGGTAGAGAATAGAAAGACTGGGGAAACTACTCTTGTTACAAAAGGCAACACAGCTTCTTCTTCCGAAGATGGAACTCTGGATAGACAAAAGACCGAAAGTGTTAATCCTGAAGTAGAAGAAGAGATTGATCAAGTGTTTGAAAATAACATCAGAATAGAATTTGAAAATGAAGATGGAAATACCAAAACCATAATCTTGGAATACTAGGAGATAATCATGAGAAGAATAACAACAATATTTCTGCTTCTACTTTTAAGTATGACTCTGTATTCCGAAATAGTGATAGAACATTCTGAGCCATACATAGGTTATAAAGGAATTGATCTTAAACTGGATATAAGCATAACCCGTGGTATGAGTGAGTTACAAGAATTAAATGTTTATTATAGAGAGAGGGGAGAAGTTGCTTTTGATGTAATAGTGGTAGATGGGCAGTCCGGGGTAAATGGTGATTTTGTCATATATATGCCAATTTCTAAACATGCTCGCGGCTTAGAGTATTACTTGGAAGCACTAGCTGTTAATGGTGCTAAATACACCTATCCTCTGGATATGCAAACATTAAAACCTATAAGTGTTTCTATTATTGAGCCTGTTGTTGAGAATGATTTTGTAGTGCTCAATGAATTAGATAAAATAGAAGATGGTAGTGATTTTTCTTTGTCTATTTCACTTTATAACATCAAAGACAACTTGGATTATTCAACCATCAAAGCCTATAGAGACAAACGAGATGTAACTAAGGAACTATTAATTACCCCTACTTTGATTGTTTATAATGTCAAAAAGATAAGTAAAAGTTTCGAATTTAAAATTACTGCTAAAACACTGACCGGAAAAACTTTAGAATCAGAGGATATGCAGATTAAAGTTAAAAAGAAGATGTACACATATAAGTTGCCTCTGAATATTCGTGGTAATATTAATTATAAAGGAAGTACCACTAATCTCTCTTATGATGATAAATTCCTAAGTAATAGTGAGAGTTCAACCAATTCTCATAGTACAATCGTAAGTGTGAGCGGTAATTATGAATTTCTCAGTGTAAATTCAAGACTGTATCTCTCTTCATTAGAAAACTCTGAGAAACAATCTGTTAATCGTTATATGTTTGCTGCTCAGATACCTCACTTTAAAATATCTCTGGGTGATACTTCACCTTATCTTTCTGAATATACTCTAAATAGCACTAATGTTAAAGGTATGGGAAGCAAGGTGCATTTCAAATACTTCTTATTAGAAGGGTATGCCGGTGCCAGTGCTCGCGAAATATCAACTAAGTTTAATGAAGATAAGAATTTAACCACCCCGGGAACCTTCAAAAGAGAAACCAGTGCTATTAGATTAGCCTTTGGTAATCAGAATGCTTTCCAGTTTGGTATAAATGTAGCTAAGAATAAAGATAAAATCTCCTCTTTAAAAGAAGTAGATTATTATATACCTATAACTAGTACTCGACCAACTAAAGATGATGAAGCAGATCAACTGCAAATCATCAATCCGGTAGATAACATAGTCTTTAGTACTGATTTCAAAATAACTACTCCTCAAAACCTATATACTCTTGGAGCTGAAGTTGCCCTCAGTGCATATAACTCCAACATCATGGATGGCGTTATGACGCAAGAAGAGATAGAGAATGATCTTGGTGAGAGTATTCCTTTTGATCCGGAATCAATAGAAGATCTATTTATCATCAATAAGAATGTAGAACCATTTGGAGTAGGTTTGGAGAATATGGCTTATAAAGTTTACACTAATGCTTATATTGCCGGAAACTTTGTAACTATTAGCTTATCTCGCGTAGGTAGTGCTTTCAATTCTCTCTCTGCCAGAAGTGTGAGAAATGATGCGAAAGAATTTACTATCTCTGATAATATTAATTTCCATAACACTGTTTTTGTTGATTTCTCTTATAATAGAGTAACTGACAACCTTTCCAAAATGTTAGCTACTACAGATGAATATAGTAATTATCATGTTAGTTCTGTCTTCAGAAAAGAGAATTTACCCATACTCAGAGCTAATTTTGATAAAGGTAGAACCAGTGTAGCCAATAATGGCTCTCTTAATATGGGAATCGATTTTGATGAATCTCAAGAGTTTAGAACTTCCACTTTTGGCGGTGGTATTGGTTATGATTTTACTGTTTTACCGAAAATGCCTTTTAGCCTTGATCTTGATTACGCTAAGAACATTAATGAAGATGATTTGAGAGAGACCTTTAAATTCGAAAATGATAGCTATGTCTTTAGATACAAAGGCAAACTTATTCCTTATCCTCTTTCCACAGAATTCAGCTATAATCTAACTAATTCAACCAACACTACTGAAGAGTTTAGAGGAAATTCTAAACAACTCCGTGATGTAATAATAGTGTCTGAAGATTGGAATAGAAATTCAGTGAGAATTAAATTAGCTTATGAGTTATGGGATGCCAAGTTTATTCCTTTCTTCGATTTTAAACACTCTTCTAATAAAAACGATCTTGATGGCGATAAGGATTATAGTCAAAAAGCAACTTCCATTGGCTTTAAATTCTCCCCATTAAGGCTAACATCTATAAATTCAAATTTAACATTCAAAAATAATAGCTATGAGGTAGCAGGAAAAGACTACTCTGCTGTTAACTGGTATATGAATATTGTCCAGAAATTCTAAGTATGAAATTATCTAAGCTTCGCTTTGTCTTAGTTGCTATAGTTGCTTTCCTGTTTGTGGAAATAATCTCATTTAGTAACTTATTTGTGCAAGCTGAAGCTAAATTATATGACCTCTTGATGCAACAAAGAGGTCATCTTTCTTTGACTGATAAAGTCTCAATTGTGGCAATAGATGAAGAGACAATGCGAATCTTGGATCTTCAGTGGCCTCTTCCGCGAGCTCTCTATGTGGAAGCTGTAGAGAATATCAGGAAAGCCGGAGCAGAAGTTGTAGTTTTTGATATTCAGTTTCCTGAAAAAGCTCAAATATCTCTGTTGGGAGAAGAGAACAGATTCTTGGTGGAAGAGGTAAATTCACGTCTGGAAAGATATGATCTTGAATTAGGTTTATTAGCTCACTCCTACGATATTATCCATGCCTGTAAAATAGAAAAAGAGGGTAATAACAGGTTTCTTTTACTACCTAATAAAGCTATTATGCAATCTAAACCTAAGCTGGGATTAGTCTCCAACTTTAATGATAACGACAACTCCTTGCGCAAATATCAGGTGATGGATAAACTTAATGATCAATACTATTACTCTCTTGCCCTGAAAGCTTTTGCTCTCTATACCAATAGTGAGATTGTTGTTAATCAAGAGAGACAGCAAATTACCTGTGCCAATAGGACAATACCCTTCTTCTTAAACTATCTCACACCTATTAACTATCGCTCTTCAGCAGGTGCTTTTGCCGGCGATAAAAGTGTCAATGCTGGCAGCACCTATACCTCCTTCATTGATCTAATAAATCTTGAATCTGGACTTAGTAGTGAAGAATTGGACTTCTTTTCTGATATTGAAATTGATGAAGATTTGACCCGCAAATTAGCTGAAATGGGAATTGAACAGTCAGATGTCAATAAATCTAATTTAGAGAAGCTCATAGCTAAACAAGTCTTTAAAAATAGAATCGTTTTTATTGGCTCGACCCTGAAAGAACATCATGACTCTTTTAATACTCCTTTTGGGTTTATGCCGGGGGTGGAAGTTCATGCTAACTACCTAGATTCTCTCCTTGCAGATGACCTTCTAATCTATGTGAATCACCTTTTATTCATCTTGATTCTCTTCTTCATTATTATTATCTTTAGTTTTGTCTTCTGTAAGTATAATGCCTATCTAACTTTAGGCCTATTAATATTTGTTTTAATATTACAATACCTAATTACTTGGGTAGCGCTTAAATACTTTAATTTAATCATTCCTAAACTAGAGATTACGGTTCCTCTAATCATGATTTATAGCTACAACTTGGTTGATAAATACTTCAAAGAAGCAAAAGCCAAGAAAGAGATTAAGAATGCATTTCAGCACTATATGGCTCCCGAACTTGTAGAAAAGCTAATCTCCGATCCTAAGCAACTGCAATATGGTGGCGCGTCTAAAGAGATTTCTGTTCTCTTCTCTGATATCAGATCATTCACTACTTACACTGAATCCCACTCTATGGAAGAAACAGTTGCCATGCTGAGAGAATATCTAACCGAGATGACCAAGATTGTGATTGAAAATAAGGGGATTATTGATAAGTTTATTGGTGATGCAGTTATGGCTCTGTTTGGAACTCCTATTCATGATGATAATCATGCGTATAACGCCTGCAAAACAGCCATGATGATGAGAGAAAGGCTTAATGAGTTGCAAGCAAAATGGAAAGCAGAGGGTAAAGATGTTATAGAAATAGGAATAGGTGTGAACTCCGGATTTGCAGTTGTCGGAAATCTTGGTTCTGAACAAGTATTTGATTACACTGCTATTGGGGATAATATTAACTTGGGCTCGCGTTTAGAGAATTTGAATAAGAAGTATGATAGCGTGAATAAGATTATTATCTCTGAGTTTACTCTTGCCTATCTCCAAGATAAAGCTGACGTCTCTTATATTTGTAATGAGAGTGTCAAAGGTAAGAATGTTGGTGTGGATATATACCATCTTAATGATTTGAAATAATTAATAATTATAGGGATATCCCCTGCAGGGCTATCTCCTAACTCTATATTTTACAAGGGGCTTGCATCCTACTTCGGTAATACATCCTACATAACTTTAGTGAAGTAGGAAGCTTCTTAGGATAGACTCCCTTGCTGACAAATATCACCCTTTGAGTCTTCGCTAATACATTCTACATAGCTTTACAAGCGGAGTAGAAAGCTTCGCCTTCACAGGTCAGGGCTTTAACCATTAAACAAATTTAAGTATGAGGTCTTTTTTACTGGGATTGCGGACGCCCACGTCCGTATTAAATCTTTCTCCATCAAGGAGATAGAAATAAGATATGCTTCGGAAGGATAAGATTCCCCTTCGCTGAAGGGAAATGAATACGGATGTGGGCATCCGCAATCCCAGTAAAGAGGCTTCGTAGCTAATACTAACCAATTATAAATTAAACAAATCAACAATTCAACATGCAATTAATTCGCGTTAATTCGTATTAATTCGTGTTACTTCGTGTGAAAGTCTTTTTGAAAATTATTAATTATTAATTATTAATTATTAATTATCTTGACTCTATTTTATAATTATCATAAAAAGACAATATAATAAAGTTTTGCCTTAGGAGGATTGATGTTGAGAATTTCAGTTGAAGAATTACGCGAGTTCATGGTGGAAGTATTTAGTAAGCTAGGTGTTCCCCGAGCAGAAGCAAAGATCTGTGCAGATGTCTTAATTGAATCGGATTTACGCGGTATTGAATCTCACGGTATTGGTAGATGTAAAATGTATTATGACAGAATCAAAGCTGGGATTCAACTCCCTACAACTAAGATAGATGTGCTCAGAGATAAATACGCAACTGCAGTCTGGGATGGAAATCACGGCATGGGTCATGTTATCGCACACAGAGCTATGCAAGAAGCTATCGACAAGGCTAAGAAGTATGGCATAGGCTGTGTTGTAGTTCGAAACTCAACCCACTATGGTATTGCCGGATATTACGCCTCTATGGCGATTAAAGAGGATATGATTGGCATGACTTTTACCAATGCTCGTCCTTCAATTGCGCCTACAAACGGTGTTGACCCTATGCTTGGCACAAACCCTATTTGTTTCGGTGCTCCCTCTGATTTAGAGTTCCCTTTTCTATTTGACGGTGCTACTTCCATCTCTCAAAGAGGTAAAATAGAAGTGTTAGACAGAGAAGGTAAAGAGACCCCGCTTGGTTGGGCTATTGATCGTGAAGGCAAACCGGTTACAGACACCAAGAAACTTCTCCATGACCTTATTGCCAAGCAAGCTGCTATGCTTCCTATTGGTGGAGCTGATGAAGACACAGGTTCCCACAAAGGCTATAGTTTAAGCGTGATGGTCGAGATTCTCAGTGCTGCTCTGCAAAATGGTTCTTACCTAAATGATTTGCATGGCTTTGATGCTGAAGGAAACACTGTTCCTTATAAATTAGGACACTTCTTCCTAGCTATTAATATCGACTTCTTTACAGAGATAGCCGATTTTAAGAGAATTACCGGTGATATTATGAAGACCCTTACTAACTCTACAGTTGCTCCTAATAAAGATAGAATCTGGATAGCAGGTGAGAAAGAGTATTTAAATGATATAGAGATAAGAAGAGAGGGTGTTCCGATTACTCCTGCACTACTAAAGAATATTAAAATGATGAAGAAAGAGTTGAATATAGACTTATTAAATGTTTAGATAAAGGCCTAAAAGAACCTCACCCCGCCGAAATTCGGTACTTCTCCCCGGAAACCTTTGAAATACAAAGGGAGTAGGGGATTTGAAAGGGGTGTACGACAATACGCCCATAATTTTTACTTTAATCACAAAGGAGAAGCTATGAAAAAGATATTTGTTCTATTGTTAGTTTTTTTACCGCTCTTCATTTTTGCTCAAATCGGTGAAAATGAAAATTCAAATGACGCTGATTTTCAATTTGGTGGTTCAGTAGGAGCTACCACAATTAATGGAGAAACTTATACCAGAATTAGACTTAATCCTGAACTCTCATTCTGGAAGTTCGGAATTGGCTTAGATTTTGATTTCCTCATCACAGCTGAGGGGAAGATTAGAAAAGAAGATTGGGATGAATGGCAAGATTATATCAACAAGATTCTTTATCTCAGATATGCTCATAGAGGAGACCCGTTTTACGGTTTAGTTGGTAGTTTCCCCTCCTACACCTTGGCTAACGGCTTAATTATCAATGGCTATACTAATATGCTTAACTATCCTGATATGAAAAAGTTAGGTGGCTATATGGGCTTCAATACTGACCACAGTGGCTTTGGTATGGAGATGTTTGCTGCCGACTTCAGAGAGTTTGATCTGTTTGCCGTGCGACCTCATTTGAAACCATTTAATATCTCAAATGTTCCACTTTTAGATGAGCTTGTGCTTGGTGTCTCTTTTGCTCATGATAGAAACCAATACAATCGCTTCCAAGATTCTGATGGCGATGGTGTGCCTGATATCTTTGATGACTTCCCTAATGACAGTGATTATGCTGTCGATACCGATGGAGATGGCTATCCGGATGAAATTGATATTGATGCCGACGGAGATAATATATACGATGAGTTTGATGATGATATTCAGTTAGCAGACAGACCTAAGAATATTGGGAAAAAAGCTGTAACAATAGTTGGTCTTGACTATACTCTACCCATTGTTGATTCTGAATATTTCACCTTTTATCACTATGGAGAATATGCTAAAATTATCGATTATGGACAAGGTATTATTTTCCCCGGATTTGGTTCTAAGTTTGCTATTTTTGATTTAAGATTGGAAGGAAGAAGATTTGAAGATGAATTTATCCCCGGTTTTTTTGACTATCTCTATGATGACCAAAGAGCTTTTGTTTCCGGAACTGAAATCAAGGCCAAAACTTCACTCTTAAGAAAAGTTAAAGCTTCCACAGGTTGGTATGGTTCAGCTACTGCCAGCATTGGCAACATTCTTTACTTTGACCTTGCTTACCAAGATATGTATGGAAAAAACGTAACCACCGGAAAATCTTTGTGGGCAGGACTTAGAGCTAATACAAACATGATTCCTAAGATAAACGAAGCTGCTATTTATTATTCTCAAACTAATAAGCACCATATTGATTTTGCTAATTTTAGAAATCAAAGTGCTACTGTTACTGGTAAAATTAGTTATGATTTAAGTGGAGGCACCTACTTAGTTGGTAATTACCAAGAGAGATATAGTGATATCAACGGTGATGGCAAAATTAAAGGCGACGACGAAATAGCCAAAACTTTTTCTTTCTCTGTTGAATTTAAATTCTAAAAGTAGCACCCTGAATATAAGATGAATCTAACTTTAATTCTTTTTAGTACTTTTATAAATACAGTTTTATTACTGGTGATTGTCCTGCTTCTTACCAAAAAGAGGCAGGCAAATGCCGGTATGCATGAATCTTCAGTAGAACCGGTTCCAAGAGAATCAGTTATTCCTAAAAAATTACCTAACCTGATGGATAGCATTCCCTTACCAACCATGAGGATCGATGCTAACGGGATTATGATAAACTATAATTACAAGGCAAAGGAGATTATTCCTAATTTAGAAATCGGTAAAACTTCTGAACCTGATCTGCTAATTTCAGCCTATGAACCTCAGCTTCCCTTTAAAGAAGCTTTTGTCAAACGTGAAATAATAACCAAAAAGCTAACTCTTGCTCCAAAAATTTATGAAATGACGATTATTCCCATTTATGCGGAAGGAAATATTGATGGATTTTATGAAATCTTAACCGATATTACAGAATTGGAAGAGCTAAGAAAACGCAATGAACAACGCTCTAAATTGGAAACAATCGGACACTTCTCTATGGGAATGGCGCATGATTTTAATAATATCCTGCAGGTTATTTTAGGGAATGCTGAGCTTTGTTTGGATTATACAGACCCCGAAGGTGTCAATGCCGACTACCTGGAAACTATCATAAATGCTGGACATAAGGCATCTGCGCTAACCAGACAACTCTTGATTTTCAGTAGAAAACAGGATGTTGAACATATTGATTTAGATGTGAATCAAAGTTTAATAGATATGCGGAAAATGATCTCTCGCTTAATTGGGGAAAACATCAAAATCAACCTCCAATTATCAGATAAACCGATTAAGATTAAGGCAGATAAAACTCAATATGAACAAGTAATTCTCAATCTCTGCCTCAATGCTCGCGATGCTATGGAAGAGGGCGGAGCAATCCAAATTTCTACTGAAAGCATTGAAGTTAAAGAAGGTGATTTTGCTGCTTCCAGTGCCAGAATACCGGGTTCTTATTTTAAACTAACTGTTGCTGATTCCGGGATAGGCATATCCCAAGAGCAGATAGCCAAGATTTTTGAACCCTACTACACAACTAAGAATGAGGGAAAAGGTACAGGCTTGGGACTCTCCAATGTGCTGGGTATTGTAAAGCAATATAATGGTTTTATTGATATCGAAAGTAACCTTGGATTTGGCACTGTGTTTAAAGTTTATTTTTCTCTTGGTCCTACTTCTACAGACTTATTACCCTTAGAGAATGAACAGAAACCTGCTACGTTTACAGGTCAGAATGAAAAAGTTTTACTAATCGAAGATGATGATCTCATTTGTGATGTTACCCTTAAGATTCTGCGGAAGAATAATTTCACAGTTGTAGCTCGTAAAGACATTGCTTCTGCTACAGAATTTCTCCGGGAAAAGCTGGGTAGTTTAGATTTGATTATCTCCGATTTGATTCTCCCTGATGGTGATGGCTATGCCCTATACAACTCCTTAAAACAACAGAATAGCAAGGTTCCTTTTATTATTACGAGCGGCTATTCTAAAGAAAAAGAGGAGCTAAAGAGTTTAATTAATGAAGGAGTTATCTTCTTGCGTAAGCCTTTTTCCTCTAAAGAATTGATGAAGGCAGTGCAGGAGACATTAAGCAATTAGCAATGAGCAATGACCCCTTAACACAGAGTTACACAGAGGGTAAGAGGAGTTTCACAGAGTTTTAAGAGGAAGAAAAATTAGTCCTCTGATTAAACTGGGGCTAAACCTCTTAAATCCCCTTGGGGATAAATAGTTTAGCCTGTGTGTTGAATTCTTGTATTTCAAGAATTAACCACAGGTACGGATGTCAAAAAACAGACATATCCCTGAAGGGGATTAATAGAAAAACAGTCAAATTATTTAGGGGTGTGGCTCTTAATGTTTTTGTTCGTATTCACAAAACCTTTTTCCTACTAATCAACAATATTTATACTCATCCTCATGCTCCCACTCGGCAACATATTCTTTCATTAATTTTATCAACACTTTACTACCTTCACCTGAAGTTTCCATAACCATGAGTGTCTGTGCTACCAAATGCTTGCAAATCTTATCATCAGCAATAAATTTAGTTCTAGAAGATAAAGGTAAAACCGAATTATAAATATTGGTATCAATTAAAATTACACCTTGCAAATTCGCGCCTAATAGATCAGCACGCAATAGATTTGCACCTGTAAAGTTTGCTTCTCTGCAAACACTGTAGGTCATATTAGCATCAGTTAGATTGGCATTAGTAAAGTTAACTTGATATAAAGATGGCATATAGAATTTAGTTTCCACTGCACTGGCACCTTCAAATGTACCATTATTGATAATAGCAAGAGTGAAATCCGCCTTATCGACAATGGCATTTTTGAAGTTAGCGTTATAAATCTTGCAGTTGTTAAAACTTGCTTTAGTCAAGTCTGCGTTTTCAAAACTTCTATTTGATAACTCCATATAAGTGAAGTCTGCAAACTCACCACCCTCGATTCCATCAAGCCAAAGTTTGTGAAGGTGTATTTTGTTGTCTAATTCTGACTGCGTGAAGGTTTTTCTGTCTCTCATTTTGTAACTCCTTTTTTGCTTGCTTTGTTATTTTTCAAGTATGCTTATAACCTACATTAATATTATAACCTGATTAGAGAAAATGTAACAAACTATTTTTAAAATAAACTCTAGTAGAATGCAATTAATTCGTGAGATTAGTTTTAATTCCTGTAAATACGTGTAAAGATCTTAATCTCTTTATAGATAATCAATTACACATGCTATCTTCAAACAATTTGTCATAATAACAAGAAATCTCTTGTCAGAAAAAGGGGTATAAATATCTTCTCCATAAGTCGGGATGTAGCGCAGTCCGGTTAGCGTACCTGGATGGGGTCCAGGCGGTCGCTGGTTCGAATCCAGTCATCCCGACCACTTTTTATTCTTCCAATACTCACATTATTCTCCATTTATTCTCCCTTTAGCAGCACCTTCTTAAGCATGTCGAAGCAAAATCGAGATTTCAACGAAATACCAACCAACAACCCCCTAGCACCTCATAATTATTAATCTGAAAAAACTCTTGACGGATATTTTATGCTCAATAATGTTAGGTAAATATAGTTATTGTGGAAGGTAATTATATCCTAACCTAATACGACTTCTATGTTTAAAGATAATTTAATTTTAATATTATTATAGGAGTCAAGATGAAGAAACTTAAGATCAATGGATTAAGTAAGACTTATTCCAATGGCACACACGCGTTGAAAGATGTCAGTTTAGAGATTAATCAAGGCATGTTTGGACTATTAGGTCCTAACGGTGCCGGCAAATCAACTTTGATGAGAACAATTGCAACCTTACAATCAAGTGATGTGGGTAATATAGAATTTGATGGTACTGATATTACAAGAAATAGTAGTGCAATCAAGAAGAAACTAGGATTTTTACCCCAGAATTTTGGCTTTTATGCAAATCTCACAGCTTGGGACACACTGAATTACTTTGCTATTTTGAAAGGGATAACTAACAGTCAGGAACGGAAAAACTTAGTAACTGAGTGGTTAGTCAAGGTTCATCTCTATGACGAACGCAAGAAACGCGTAGGTGGATTTTCCGGAGGTATGAAGCAACGGTTAGGGATAGCACAAGCTCTTATTGGCAATCCTGAATTAGTGATTGTTGATGAACCAACTGCCGGACTTGACCCGAAAGAGAGAAATCACTTTCATAATATCTTAGCTGAAATAGGGGAGGACAAGATTGTCATTCTCTCTACTCATATTGTGGATGATGTTAGTGATTTATGCACTGATATGGCGATTATTGATGAAGGACAAGTGATTTTGCAAGGTTCTCCGCTTACTGAAATTGAAAAACTTAAAGATAGAATGTGGAAGAAAGTCATCAAGAAAGATGAATTAAATTGGTATAATGGAGAGTTTGAAGTGATCTCTTCTCATCTGTTTATGGGTGATTTAAGAATATTTGTCTATTCCGAATATGACTTGCATGGTTTTGACAGAAAAGAACCAGATCTCGAAGATGTCTACTTCAAGACTATCCCTCATCAGGGTGATAAAGTCGGGGGTCAATAATGTTCTTTAGTCTGCTCAAATATGAATATAAATATCTCTTAAAAAGAGTTTCGACTTATGTCTATGCTCTAATATTTTTTGGTTTAGGCTTCTTAATTATGAATTCTATTGCCGGAGCTTTTACCGGGATAAGAATAAATATAATGACCGGTGGGGCTGAGCAAAGCTTCACTAACAGCTCAATAAATATCATGATGATCTCTTCAACCCTGAATCTGCTGCTAATTCTTTTTATGGGTGGATATCTGAGTGACATCTTGCTGAAAGACTTTAGCCATGATACTTTTCAACTGGTTTACACTAAACAGGTTAAGAAATCAACACTTCTTTTTACAAGACTGTTTGTGGGCGTAACAACTATTATCGGCATCTTTTTCTTTGTTCAGTTCGGACTAATTCTCGGAACCTTTTCGCCTTGGTTAGAACAATCTCAATTCCAGCCTTTTAATTTTCTTCATTATTTAAACCCATTCATTAAGATATCGATCACAAATATTATAATTGCTTCCTCTTTTTATGCCTTAGTTGCGGTATTAAGTAAGAAGAAACTCTATGTTAATATGTCTGCTATCTTGATGTATATTATTTATAGCACGGTAATTGCTTTTGGTAATAGATTGGACTTCAAAGAGTTAATCTCTCTATTAGATATGTTTGGCTTATCAACAATTGGCTTAATGACAGAAAGCTGGACCATTGCCCAAAGAAATACAAACCTCTTGCCTTTCAACTCTTACTTTCTCTACAATAGACTGTTATGGTTGGGACTTGCCGGAGTAATTTATCTCTTCGCTTTCAAATTATACAAATATGTTTACCCTTTAGCTAAAACTTCCAAGAGGAAGAAACAAGAACAAGTAGAGAGTAAGGATCCTGTTTCTTATATTCATTATGGAGTTGTTTCTATTAAATGGAACTTTACTACCTATTTTAAACAGTTTGTTCACTACTTTAAAGTGGAAGCAAAAATCCTCTTTCGTTCTCTAATTTTCAAGGTTTTTGCCGGCGTATATGTAGTCTTTGTGATTAGCTCTTTAATCAACTCCGGTATGCTGTATGATACTGCAGTTCATCCGGTAACCTATATTGTTACAGAAAATCTTTTAGGCTTAGTAATGGGATTTGCCATAATCTTTATTGCTGTCTTTAGCAGTGAATTGGTGTGGAAATCACGCAGTTCAAATTGCGAAATGTTTGAAGATAGTTCGCCTCTGCCTAATAGCATAAAGGCTCTTTCTCATTTAACTACCTTAATCTTCTCTTTAGCAATTCTTTGGCTTATTGGAAGCGTTATCGGAATCGGTTATCAACTCTATAATGGTATCTATAACATCGAGTTTTCCCTTTATTTAAGCTATGGCAGCATGCTCTTGCTTAGTGCTTTAATGTACTCTGCAGTGTCTATTTTAATCCAAAGTCTGGCTCCAAACAGAATGGCAGGGATTCTTATCTTTTTCGGACTATTCACCCTGGTCGACTATCTCCCTTATTTGGGGTTGGAACATACCCTCTGGCAAGCCTGGTCGGTTCCCGGAATTACCTATTCTGATATGAATGGTTTTGGTAGTTTCTTACCGCGTTATTTCACTTTCAGTGCCTATTGGATTAGCTTCTCCTTGCTTCTATTCATCATGGGCATTAAGCTTTACAGGACAGGAAGTGAACAGAAATTAACAGCTAAATTGAAGAATTTGGGTAAGAATTGGACAGCTCCACAAGTAATATTTATTCTTTTTTTCTTGATAATCTTCTTTAGTAGTGGAAGTTACATTTACTATAATACCAATGTATTAAACACTTATCACACTAAAAAAGAGAGTAGATTATTAAGTGCTAATTATGAAAAAGAGTATAAGTATTTAGAGAATTTACGTCAACCCAGGGTAACTGATGTTGACCTTGATGTGCAGATTTACCCTACCGAGCTGGACTTAAAAGTCTCGGGAAAGTTAACCTTAAGAAACAAACACGCTTCAGCCCTCGATACTTTAGTCTTTTATGCTAATAAGAGTAAAGATAAGTTTACCTACTCTTTTAATCAAAATTTTACAGAAATAAAGCGTGATGATGATTATAATCTCTTCATAATTAAATTAGATAAAAGCTTGCAACCTAATGCTGAACTTACTTTTACCTTCTCTGATTATTATGCTCACCAAGGGTATGAGGTAGATACTAATATCTGCGAAAATGGTACTTTTGTCAATAGTAGTATGTTCATGCCTGAATTTGGTTATTCAGGTAATTATGAATTACAAACAAATGAGATTAGAAAAAAATATGATCTCCCTGATAAAGAAAGAATGGCAGAACGCGATAATCTTGAAGCAAGAGGAAATACCTATATCTCACAAGATTCAGATTGGGTAAACTTTGCTGCTACTGTAGGTACTTCAGCAGACCAAATTGCTGTAGCACCCGGCTATTTAACCAACAGTTGGGAAGCAGATGGTAGGAAACAATTCAGGTATGAAATGGATCATCCCATTCTTAAATTCTTCTCCTTCTCTTCTGCCCGTTATGCCATAGCCAAGGATACCTGGGTTTCCAATTCCGGCAAAGAAGTAGCACTGGAAATCTATCATCATCCCGGACATGACTACAACCTAAGCTCAATGATGAAGGCTTTGAAAATGGGCTTAACTTACTATTCTGATAATTATATGGAATATCCGCACAGGCAGATGAGGATTCTGGAGTTTCCGCGCTATTCTACCTTTGCTCAATCCTTCCCAAACACTGTTCCTTACTCGGAAGGGATTGGATTTATTGCCAAAGTTGATAGCAAGGATAAGCAGGATTACCCCTTCTTTGTAACAGCTCATGAACTTTCTCATCAATGGTGGGCGCATGTTGTGATTGGTGCCGATGTGCAAGGTGCTGTTCTGATGAGTGAAGCTTTAGCTCAATACTCTGCTCTTTCTGTGATGGAACAGGAGTATGGCGAGGTCAAAATGGGCGACTTCTTAAAGCATGAATTGCACTCCTATGTAACAGGGAGAAGTTCGGAAAGTTCTAAAGAGATGCCACTTTCCAAGGTGGAGAATCAGCAGTATATTCATTATAATAAAGGCTCTGTCGTGATGTATGGCTTAAGGAAATATATTGGCGAAGAGGCTGTTAATAAGGCTTTAGGGGAAGTTGTTGCTACTTATGGGTATCAAGAACCACCTTATCTTAATTCTCAAGAGTTCTTGGATATTATCTATAAGCAGGTTCCGGATTCTCTAATGTCCTTTGTCCAAGAGATGTTTGAGGATATTGTTCTTTACAGCAACGCTATTAAATCTGCCGAAGCTACCAAAGAAGAAACTGGATATCGGGTAGATTTATCTTTGGAATGTTATAAAATGAGAGCTGATGGTGTGGGTAATGAGACTGAAATCCCTTTAGATGAATGGGTGGAAGTTTTAGTCTTTGCCGAGCCATATATTAATGGTGCCAAGCAAAAGGTTGTTGCTAATAGTGATAATCGTTGGTTCAAATTAACCAGTGGAAGTAACTTAATTACTATTTACGTTGATGAAAAACCAAGTGAAGCAGGGGTTGACCCGCTTTATCGCCTCTTAGACAAGAATGTGTTTGATAATAGTCGAACCATTAAAACTATAAAGGAAAATTTATGAAGAAATTAGTATTGCTAATCATCTTGGCATCCCTTTCCTTGCTTCTCTTTGGAGAAGTGATTACAGATGAGTTATGGCTGAAAGCTGTAAAACTAAAAAACGCTTCCTTTGATATCTATCCAAGTACGACTACCTATAAGTCAATAATTAAGGACAAAAAGGGTACTGTGCAACAAGAGATAACCATCTTAATTGCTCATACAGAAAAAGACGGGAATATTATTAATAGCTTCGTTGAAGGACAAACCAGTGATGAACCGCTTACTGCCGATGATGAGGCAGTAGCTGTATATCTGGGAACAGATGTTTTGGTGAAAGAGGCAGGTATCTTCAAAACCGAAACTAATGAAGATTTTAAACTTACAAGAGTAGCTGATGAAATGCTTGAAGGTAAAGAATATGCTAAATATCAGATAACTCAATTCATCATGAATGAAAAGAAAAAGATCAAGTCTGAAGGCTTTATTTGGTTAGATGCCATAACCGGCATTCCCCTAAAAATGGTTGCAGATATAGAACCTAACCATATGATGGTTAAGAGCATCAATATGACTACTACTTTCTCATTAACCAAAGATGGATATTTGGTAGCTGATGAAAAAGCTACTGATGTTAATATTAGTGTGGTGTTTAAGAAAATGAACATGACGCAGGTGGTTACAAGTAAGGGTTTTAAAAAGGTGGGAGGGGCAATTAGTAATTAGAAATGAAGAGTTCTATCCACTGATTACACTAATTTCACAGAGAAGAAAGAAGAAGAATTAGCGTGAATTTGTAGGGGCGAAAGATGTTTCGCCCTTACGTTTTATCGGTGTTTCTCGGTGTTACTGTGGGAGGGCGTAATGTATTTCATGAAGACCCCTGGTAAAATCTCTTCATATATCTCCTCACATATAAGAAAATGTATATTACGCAGACGATTATAAAACGAGATTTTAAGAAGTTGGGCTCTGATTAAGCAAAAAGATCTTTTCACCATGGGTTTTCTCTTAATTCTTCTCTTCTCTTTTTTGTGTAATTGGTGAAATTCGTGGATAGATTTCTTTCTTTTAATAGCAAATTATAATATTGCTTGTCAAAATTTGAGGAGCTTTATATATTGTAGATAGAAAAAAATATGGAGTGAATTATGAATTTTATTATTCTTGATACAGAAACAACAGGCTTTGACCAGAACGATAGAATTATCCAACTTGCCTACATTGTCTATGATGGTATGAATTTAGAACCTTTTGAAACCTTTTGTTCTACTTCCCAACCCATAGGTTTTTCAGCTATGGCAGTGCATCACATTACGCCGGAAATGATAGCCGGGAAACCAAAGCTTGTTGATACAGAAATCTATAAGTTTCTGGAAGAACTGAACACAGAGGAGAATTATATTGTTATTCATAACGCTCCTTTTGACCTAAAAATGTTAGAGAGAGAAGGGTTTCAGAATAAGATGAAGGTTATTGATACCCTGAGAGTTACGCAACGCTTGGCTCCTAATTTAGAATCTCACAAAATGCAGTTTTTACGTTATCACAGAGGCTTGTATAAAGAAGAACCGGAAATGGCGAAGATGTTAGGTGTGGAAATTAAAGCTCATGATGCAATGGGTGATATTGTGGTACTGTTCCTGCTTTTTAAAAGACTTCTTGAGGGCAGAACTCCTGATGAATTAGTCGAGATATCGAGTCAGCCTAATATGATTAGTAAGATGAGATTTGGTAAATATCGCGGACAGCTAATTTCTGATATAATCAAGACAGATAGGGCATACTTAGAATGGATGGTTACTAAGCTTACTGATTTAGATCCTGACGTAAAATACTCTATTGAGGTTTTCTTAAATAGATAGAAATATATTAGATAAATAAAGAGAGTGTTGAAATATTTCAACACTCTAAACTATTTTAACAATCGGAAGAATTAAACGAAATACCTAAATTCTTAACCAATTCTATATTTTATTTGTCCATTTTCATCTGCATCTTTTCTTAATAAATCAACATAAGAGTGGAGATAGAGTTGAGCTTTATCATCAATCATACAATTTAGCATAAAATCTTTTTTCTGATTATCAGATAGCTGAAGGTTACTTGTTCTTTCTGTAACTAAGATTAAATGGTAACCAAACTTAGATTTAGTAGGTAAGCTAACTTCGTCAAGAGGGATACTAAAGATTACGCTATCCAACTCTTCGATCAGAGCATCAGATTTGACATAACCCATATCTCCGCATTTGATTCCCAGCGGACACTCAGAATGAATCTCTGCCATAGCTTTGAAATCCTCAACTGTGTTTATCTGCTTTCTTATCTGCATTAGCTTTTTGAAGTTTTCATCAGTTGAACCAATTAAAAGAATATTATACACATGAGCTTGTATGCAACATGAGAATATCTCAGAATGGGTACTGACAAAACTTGAAACATCTTGGGATACAACATCTTTAATGAAGTGGTTAAACTTATCCAGGAATTTGTAGATAGCCAGGTTTTCTTTAAGTGCATCTTCGTATTTGTTTCTACTCAATCTATGTTTTTCTAAATAATCATAGTACTCTTCTTCTGTCTCAAACCTTTGAGAAGTCTCAAATAGTTTATCATTCCATTCATCATCAGTTACTTCTGTCCCGAATTTAGTAGCTTCATGTAACAAAAGATATCTGTCAATTAAGTAATCAATAGCTTTTTTCTCATTTTCCTTTGCTTCACAATTACAATCAGAAAATAAAACTTTTGCATATTCAAATTCATCTTCAGTAATATTATATTCATAAACATCAGCAATAATTTTCATTTATAATCTCCGATTTTCTAACAATTATCCATAAACTCAACAATATATTCATCTATACTATTATATCTAATCGATTTTCGGTAAAAAACAAGATTAAAATTACTTCTTTTGTACCAGGTTAGCTGTCTTTTGGCATAATTACGCGAATGTTGCTTAGCTAATTCTATGCAATCTGTCAAATTCTGTTTATCTAAAATATAGGGTAGCAGTTCTTTATAACCAACTGCTGTTAATCCCGGATCATCTCTGCGGTAGCCCATTTTGAATAATTCTCTAATCTCATTTAATAAGCCGGATTTGACCATTTGCTCATAGCGAGAATTAATTCTTTGATAAATATCTTGTCGATCATCAAGTAAAAGAATGTTTAAAACCCTTCTGGGAACCAATAATCCTTGCTCTTCCCAATAGGAACTAAGCCTTCTATTGGTAGCATAAAAGACTTCTAAACCTCTGCATATTCTCTGTTTATCATTATCAGAAACCTTCTCTGCCACCAGTGGATCTATTTCAATTAAGCGTTTGTACATTGCTTCATTACCCAGAATATCCCACTCTCTCATCAGCGATTCTCTAATCTCTTGGGGAATCTCCTCAATTTCGCATAATCCTTCTAAGAATGAGGAAATATAGAAGCCGGTGCCACCGCAAATAAGGGGAAACTTTAGGTTGCTATGATCAACAATAGCAGTAGCTTCACGGGCAAATCTACCGGCGTTATAAGTTTCGTTAGGCTCAATAATATCAATAAGATGGTGCTTTACTTCTGCTAATTCAACAGGCGAAGGTTTAGCTGTGGCTAAGTTCATGTGTTTATAGATTTGCCGTGAATCTGCCGAGATAATCTCTAAGTTTAGCTTTTGGGCAAGTTCAAAGGCAAGCGTGCTTTTGCCAACCGCGGTTGGTCCTTGAATGATTATTACAGGTTTCATCATATAATTCGTTTAAACTTCTTTTTAAAATCTTCTAAAGAGTAGTTAATAATCAGCGGTCTGCCATGTGGACAATAGTAAGGAACAGTGCAACCAAACAGGTCTGAGATTAGCTTAACCATCTCACGAGCTGTTAGGGGTTTACCTGCTTTTATCGCAGCTTTACATGCGACAGATTTAGCAATACTATCTCTAAAGTCTTCAGTCTCTTCAAACTCCTGTTCCAGAGTCTGCAAGATTTCTAAAAAGATATCTCCGCCACTCCAGTCTTCTAATTCAGCAGGAATCTCATCAATCACCAAAGAATTGCCACTGAATGTCTTAATCGAAAAACCAATGTTATAAAAGTCATCTATATTCTCATCTATCAACTCTTTTAAACTCTCTGAAATATAGTTGGGCAGATCAATTACGATAGGGAAGAGGAGCTTCTGAACTTCAGGTTCAGCACCCTTCATACGGGCAATTAGCTTTTCGTAAAGAATTCTCTCATGAGCAGCATGTTGGTCAATCACCATCAAGCCCTCTCCTACCTGAATAAAGATGAAAGTATCTTGAAACTGCCATGGTTTTACAGCTTCTATTTCACTGATTACAGGTAAATCAATCCGCGAAGCTTGCTTGTTAATCTCTTCTTGGGTATGCAGTTCAGTATTTACTTCTTCTTGTGAATCAAAGATATTCGCTTGCACTAATTCACCAAAAGCTTTCTTATAAGTAGAGAATTTAGGTATTTCAGGTTTGGAATAAGAGTTAGTTTGCTGTCTATTACTATTATCAAAGCTTGTTCTCATCGGCATTTCACGTGGAGAAGAAGAGAAATCTCTTGCTTCGTTAGTTGCAGATCCAGAATCACCTTCTTGAAGATGATAATCAGATTCTGCCTGAAATTGCTCTCCGCGTTCAAACTCCATTGAAGATTTAGCAAAACCTTCACCAAACTTGGTTCTAATTGACTTGAAGCGTTCATCTTGAATAGCATTTAGTCTCTTGGTAATTGATTCTTTAACAGCAGTATAAATGAGATGTGTATCTCTGAATCTTACTTCGCGTTTAGCAGGATGAACATTAATATCGATCAACTCCGGGTCAATCTCAATAAAGAGAATATAAGGAGGCAATACGCCCTGTTGCATATATCTCTCTTTAGCAATAAAAGGCTGATAAGCAGTCTTAATCGCCTTAATCACGACTTTATCATTAATATATCTCCCATTAATAAAGAGATATTTATAGCGTTCAAAACCTTTGTGGTATTCATCTAATCCGGCAATGAAACCGCTAATCGAGAGTTGAGGTGTATTATAATCCAGTTCTACAAACTCCTGTTCCAGAAAAGATTTACCAAACACCTCTTTAATTCGGCGTTTATAATTAGCTACTGCAGGGTAATTTAGCTTCTCTTTATCATTAGCTACTAGCTTAAAAGAGACATTAGGGTAGAGAATTGATTGATAATGAACATAATTAAGAATGTGTCTAAATTCGACAATATCAGACTTTAAGAACTTCCTGCGCGCGGGTACATTGAAGAATATCTTCTTAACCGAAATGGTTGTCCCTGTATTGGCAGCAGTTTTTCTCACATCTTTAAGCGTTCCGCCATCCATATAAATATCAATAGCTACATCAGAACTCTCATCTTTGGTAATGAGATTAAACCTGCTTACAGATGCTATCGACGGTATGGCTTCACCGCGAAACCCTAAAGAACTGATATGCACAATATCATCAACTGTGTTTATTTTACTGGTAGCATGTCGCTCTAAACTAAGCAGAGCATCATCATGAGTCATCCCGGCTCCGTTATCAGTAACCTGAATTAACTCTTTGCCACCATTATCTACCTTAATATAAATAGAACTCGCCCCGGCGTCTAAAGAATTCTCTACCAATTCTTTGACTACAGATGCAGGGCGTTCTATTACCTCTCCTGCAGCTATCCTATTAGTAACATTCTCAGACAGAACTTTTATTCTATTCATGTAATATCCTTTTAATTTCATTAAAATAATTAGCAATTAGCAATTAGCAATTAGCAATTAGCAATGAGAAGAGGGGACTTAAGAGACTCCGTATCTATCTTTATCCAAGGCTAAATCTTCTTCTTTCTTATTCGTGTAATTCGTGAAATCCGTGGATAAAGTTCTTCTTTTTCTTCAATTATAATTTATTTAGAATTCATCATCCACTTCATCAAGCATCATATTTGCCCGCAATCTTGAATACAGCACATCATCTGCCTTCAGAGCCTCAACCAAAGCTTGTTCAATAGCTTTTTTATTTATTGAATATTGGGCATAGGTAACATATCTTTGCTCACCAATATGGAGCGTTTTGAGATGTTCCTGAGTCAAAGAATAATTTATATTTTTAACTTTAGCAGAAATAGCATTCTTCACATCATTAAACTCTAGTTCATTATACCCGGAAGCTTTTCTATATCGCTCTGCTTCTGCTCGGGCGAAATCATTAGCAGCAGTCATCTTAGCATCACGGCATCTTGAAATTGCCTGACTTTCTGCTTGTTCAGCAGTGCCGGCAGTAGCTGTTTTATTCACCATAACTTTAAGATTATTGTAGGAAATCTTATACCAAGCAGGTGCAACATCTTCATCATATTTGATGGTTGGGGTCCCGGGTGCGGGCTTAACTGCAACTTCTTGTTTTTCCGGTATTATTTGCTTAGGAAAAGGTAAAGCTGTTAAACCAGCTTGTTTTAAAAGAAACTGATAGGTCTCTGATTTAGCGAAAACACCGGCAACATTAGGACTCTTCTGAAATTGAGTAACATATTTGTTCTGTAAATCTACAATTGGTAAGCCAATCGCGACAAAACAACGAAACTCAGTCTCATCTTTCTTTACATATTCTGTTTCAAAGCGTTTTAAATATTGCGCATAATTTGCTTCATAAACTAATTTATTGATGGAACTAAGACGCTGCGGAGTGAAGTTTCCTTTGCTATTACTCTCATTAACTATTATTTCGGTTAAGTTTACCACATAATCTTTTTTATAATGAAGGAGTCGTGTTTGAGCAAAGGCAATAGCTTTAACCTTGATTGCTTCCTTATTAATGCCATCCATATAGGCATAAGAATAGAGATATTCTGCACCAGTCATGGCATCCCACCAGCTTGGACGGTAATCGTTATCGAAAGCACTATTTTCTAATTCTGAGATATTATCTGCTCTATCATCACTACCCTGTTTCAGGTTAGTTTCACATCCTATTATAAAAGCAAGTAAAGCAATAATAACTAAAAATAAGGACAATTTCTTAAACATATAAGCTCCTAAAATAATTTTCTTGTATAATATTAAAAGCATGGCGTTAAGTCAAGAAAAATAATATTCATAAAATAAAAAAAGATAAAGAAAGTTAAAAAAAGACTTGACAGTTTTGAACCTACGTTCATAATGGCATTATTAATAGATAGGAGAAAGTATGTCGAGACCGAAAATAAATAGAATTGTGGCGTGTCCACCCCGCTTTAACAGCTTCAAGCCTGTAGGTGTGAGAATAACAGACTTAGATACCATAATTCTATCATTAGATGAGTATGAGGCTATTAAGCTCGCTAACTATGATGGACTGGGGCAACAAGACGCTTCTGAAGAGATGGGAATCTCGCGACCTACCTTTACCCGTTTATTAGATTCTGCACAAAAGAAAATTGCTGACTTTATTGTTAACGGTAAAGGAATATCAATAGAAGGTGGCAATATCCATTTTAGAGAAAATTATATAGAATGCCTTGATTGTGGGCATAAGTTCAAAATAAA
Source organism: Cloacimonadales bacterium (SeqCode) (assembly GCA_041672585.1). Classification (GTDB taxonomy): domain Bacteria; phylum Cloacimonadota; class Cloacimonadia; order Cloacimonadales; family JAFGVF01; genus JAEKNW01. The sequence goes on from JBAYZI010000004.1 coordinate 49,920, forward strand.
TATTGAGAACAACGTAAAACAATGTCCTGCCTGTGAATCAGTTAATTTACTAGACTTTGCCGGACGATTCGGCCACGGTAGATGCTGCAGACGCAGAGGACGCAAATAGGAGTAAGATATGGCATTTAGAGATGGAACCGGTCCTAATGGAAATGGACCTATGACAGGTAGAAGAATGGGCAACTGCAACCCTGATAATGATTTTGCAGGAAATGAGAACTATCGAGGCAGAGGTCTTGGTAGAGGATGTGGAATGGGAAGAAGAAACGGCGGTATGGGAAATGGTAACCGCCGTGGACAAGGATTTGCTAATTATGATAACGATCAAGCTTATAACAACAAATCCCAACTTTCAAGTATAATTAATTATCTAACAGACAGGTTAACCTCTTATAAACAGAGATTAGACGAATTAGATAACGACAAATAATGTTTAAACTTAGAACCCGCAATCGAGGTATTAATTATGTTTAAAATAGCTGTAGCAAGTGGAAAAGGTGGCACCGGCAAAACAACTGTTGCTACCAATTTAACCCACTATTTAGCGCAAACTAAACCAATTCTTCTTGCTGACATGGATGTCGAAGAACCTGATTCCCATATTTTCGTAGCAGGTGAATTATGGCAAGAGAAAAAACTTTATAAAGAAGTTCCTACCCTAATTGAAGATAGATGCAATAGCTGCGGAATCTGTAAACAGGTCTGTGCGTTCAACGCCATTACTCTCTTAGGTAAAAAGGTGATTTTCTTTAACGAATTATGTCATAGTTGCTATGCATGTGTGGAATTATGTCCACAAAAAGCCATTGAAATGAAGTTACAATTCTTAGGTGATTTGACTCATATTAAGGATGGCAACTTAACTTTCTTAGAAGCAAGATTAGAAATTGGACAGGAG
>JBAYZI010000005.1:0-50487 GCA_041672585.1 Cloacimonadales bacterium (SeqCode)
TATCAACTAACTTATCTTCAAGAATATTGCTTGAGGTATCTATATCAATCTTATTGCTATATAAATGACTACATATTGGCAAGATAGAATAGTATCTTCCTTTGCTGGTTAAGGATGTTATATTTAATAAATGAAATCCCTTTTCACAGTTACCAGTAGATCCATCGCGAATTCTATCAAGGCCTTCTAATTTATTGGATTCTGGCTTAACAATATCAGATCCATCAACTAAAAAATAAGTGTCTTGTGTTGCTTTTGAGCAATTGTTTTTGAGAAGGTTTTCACTAACTATATTTTCAAGCTTAGCATTTTTTAAATTACGATAAAGTCGCTCACTAACTTTATCTAAAGATGGATTTTCATGTAAGCTTTGAGCGATTTGTCTAACTATTACACTTCTACTTGATATAATACCTTTAGTTATGTCTTTCACTGCTTTAGCCACTGGTTTAGTTAATCCTTCTGAATACTTTTTTACCTTTTGTGAAAATTTCACTTGCATCTTTTGTATAGTTTTGCATTTTGAAACGGTCATTTGAGTGCTCCTTTTCTTTCGTTGTTGTTAATTGTAAAGATATTAAGGAGCATTCCTTTGTCAACATGAAAATGCATTAATTTATTCTATTTTTTATTTGGTTTTTTAACAAAAAATGGCTTAATATAAGAGCTTTTAAGCTTATAAAATTACTTTTCTATATTAAAGATGATTTTGATCTAACTATGCCTTAAAACTACTTTTTCTTGACATGTCCATATCCTTAATACTTGATATAGAATAATTTATATAATTAAGTACATAGTTTTTTGGGGGTATGCCTGTTTTTTTTATAATTGAAGATTGTTTAATTGAGACTGTTCAACTATCAATCCATTTTTCCAATAGCTTATCCTTAACGAAGTCGATAATATTTCATATCTTTAGGTTCAGGCATACCCCCAAAAAACTACAAATAGCAGTATGTAAGATGTTTTATAATAACTATTTAAAATATATTAGTGTCGGGAGAAAGTGGTTTTAAGGGATATCTATATCAAAACCACTTTTTAGTTATAAGTTTAATTAAACAAGCCACACAGTGCTAATTTTAGGCTATCTTCCAACAGTCTATAAAAGATTGATTATCAATAATATGTGTGAAAATTATGTTGCTAAAAAGTGCTCCTTAATAGAATTAGATTCACGACAAAATAAATTTAAAAGGAGCACCCTAACAATGATTTCAAAGAGTTATAATGTGATAAAATTGCAAGGTAAATTTTCAAAAAGGAAAAAACCTTCAAAAGGTCTGACTGTGTCAGAGCTTAAAGCATTGAGAGACATAACTAAAGGTATTATCTCTAGTGGTACCGTAATAGTTAGACAAATAGCCTCAAGTTTGCATGAGAATATTAGTCTTGATAAAGTATGTGAGAGATTTTACCGTAATCTTAAAAACGATAAGTTATCTGATGTAATTAGTGAAAACATAATGAAATCCAATTGTTCAAAAGCAACTGATGATACCTATTTTATAGTCGACGACTCAGATATAATTAAACCTAGTTCGCATAAGATTGAAGGATTAGCACGAGTACGTGATGGCTCTACAGGTAAAAGGTTAAATGACTTACATTTATCAAATATAACTTCTTTGACTGATAATGGTAACTATTATTCAATACTGCCAATATGTAGTCAATTATACAGCAATATTATAGAAGAAGATACCTCACGAAACATGCTTGAGGATAGAATAATTGATATAACCATCCATAGTAATAATAAAGGTACCTATGTCTTTGACAGAGGTTATGATAGTAGAAAATTAATCACTTTATTATCTAATAATGGTAATAACTATATACTTAGAAGTACAGGAAGAAGAAGTTTAATTGTGGATGAAGTTGAAAAACCTTTTATAGATGTTGCAAAAACAATAAAGAGAAAACACAAGTTTGAAACTACCAAAAACAAGATTTTTATGTGTGGAGTTAAAAAGGTTAAAATTAGAACAAATCCTCATAAAATTAAAAATCCGGATACAGTTGAGACAACTCTAGTAGTTGCCCGACATGGTAAAAAAGGAGGCTTATTCTATTTACTATGTAACCTTAATACCAAAGACTTAACAGACTATGAGATAATTGAAAAAGCATTGAGAGGATATAGGTACAGATGGAAAATTGAGGAATTCCATAGACATATAAAACAAGAGTTTAACTGGGAAAATATCCAGTTAATGAGTTATGTAGGATTGAAAAATTTAAACACAATCCTGATGGTCGCAGTTGATATAATATACTCTGCTATAAAACATATAGATGAACTCTTATACTTATACCCAGAATTTGGAAATTTTAAAGAACAGACATATAAATATGTATATTATAAGCTTAGCAGAGTCATAAAACATATATTTAGTAACTAACCTTTCCGACATGAACTAAGTCATTGTCTAGCAGCCAAATAGGTCAAAATACTAGTTGACAAAAACACCTCGCAAATTATTATAGTACAGTAAATTACGACATTTAGTACATAATAATAAAACGAGGTATATATGCTAAAAGAATATAAACAGGTAAAAGTGTCAAGTTTGAATTCAGGATTAATTGTAGATTTATTTAAACTCTTCAAATTTAACAGTATTTTAAGGCAAGTTGGTATAGTAAAACAAAAAGGTCATTCCATTATTGAATTGTTGCTTCTATTTATGTTCATGATTCTGGAGAACAAAAAGTCTCTATATTGTGGTTTAAAATTTAACAACATAGCAAAATTTAAGACACCTATCAATGATATGCTCAACAACTCTAAATATAATTGGAGAAATCTATTATATAAAGTCTCTTTAAGATTTATTAAGCTCAGTGATACATCAAATGAAAAAGAAAATTGTTTAATTTTTGATGATACCTCTAAAGAAAAAACAGGTAAGAAGACAGAAAACATAAGCTGCTTTCATGACCACTCATTAGCTAAATATTTCAAAGGTTTTCAAAATGTAACAGACGTGTGGAGTAATGGGGTGTCAGCAATTGTAATAGATTTTGAAATGAAAATTGGAAACAAAAAAGTCAAGAAATCAAAAAGACCAAAATACCACAAAGGCACTCATACTGAGCAAAGAAATCGTTTTGCTAAAGATAAAAAACCACAAATTGTAATTAAAATGGTAAATCGTTCTATTCAAAGAAAAATACCTTTCAAATATGTATTATGGGACTCGTGGTTTAATAATAACACAAGCTATAAGTTTGTTTTTGATAAGCTTGTGCCACTTGGTAAAACATTAATTTCGATGTTAAAAAATGGAAATCAAAAGTATAAGTATAACAACCAATATTATGATTTGAAGGAGCTATACAAGATAGCAGGTAAGTGGATTTTTGATAAAAACTCCGGAATAAAACACAAATCTATTATTGTAGAATTATTGGATACTTCAAGCTCAAAAAAGATAAATGAAAGAACAGTAATTGATCAGATTAAGATATGTTTTTTCAAATACCCTGATGTTAAAAGGTGGAAAGCTATTTTATCAACAGATACGCAGCTATCAGAAATAGAAGTGCTCAAGGTTTATATGAGAAGATGGTCAATCGAATGTGTATTTAAAGAGATTAAACAGTATTTTGGATATAACCAGAGCAAATCTTCAAAGTACTCTGCCATGATTGCTGATTTGACTATTAGATACGTGTTTTATAACATGCTTTGCTATAAAAAGCAGCAAAAGCCATATCCCTCCATGGAACAATTACTAATTGAGCTTTATGAAGAACTTGAAGAAGCATCTTTAATCATTTTTGTTAATGCAATTTTTACTCAAAAGGTAAAAGACTTCATAGATTACTCAATAGCTTATGGCTATACAAGTTTAACTGAATTAAGGAAGGATATTGATATAGTGCTAAGAAAATTCTTTGAATCCGAAGTAATTATTGATAAAATCACAGAAGCAGATAACCAGTATTATGATAGAATTGCATAACCAACTGATAATAATAAGTTTGAGAATATATGATATACAAATTAACATCTATTTTGCAATAACTTAGGTGTCGGAAAGATTAGTTAGTAATACAAGACTGAACAAGATTATACCCTGCAAAGGAGAATATCATGATAAGTTGCAACTTAGAGTCAAGTTTTCATAAAAAAATGGGGTATGCTTAAATATAATAAAAAATCTATTTACAAAAATAAATATATAACTAAAATAGTATTTAGTATGTTTTACTAATGATTTTGTTAATATCAACAAATCTGAACCATAGTGATAATACTAAGTTCTTAGTGTTATAAATCTAAGAGACATTTAAATAAAATCTGTATGCGAGGTAATATAACATGAATATTCTAATACTTTTCTTTAAATTAGCTGGGGTGTATACTTTATCATTAGGTTTGTTGTATCTTGCACATGGTTTACAAGTAATAAGCGGTATGATAAAATTCAAATTATTATTATTCATAGGAAATATTCTATTTTCATTCGAACTTATTATATCCATAATTAATAGTAGAACTCCGATATACTCAATCGAAAACATAATTATCATATCATTTATAAGTGTTATTTGGTTAATATATTTTGTTTATCATTATCGTCAATAAGAGGTAAGTAGCACTAATCTTAATACCTCCATATGTATCATCTTATATTGAAATTGAATCCACATAGAACGCGGTATTGGCATTTTACCCAAATGATTCAAATCCTTATTTTTCTTGTTGAAAACAAACAACATTACTTTATGCTGAAGGAAAAATTGTATTGTAAGAATAGCTAACTCTAAGGACATAACAATAATTTTTTCTGTTTACTTATCTTCTATATTGTGTTTTGGCTTTAAAATTTAAGAACCCTTTTGGGGCTATCATCTTAGATAAATCTAAATCAAATATTACCAATTATACTGTATATTAACTATGTTAAGATTATATATAAAATTATTTAAAAATGCAGATAAATATATAAAATAAATATTTTTATTGACAAATAGCACAGGATTTTTTATATTGCATCATGTGTTAATCTAACAAAATGTTATATAAAAAACTTATATAATTAATTAACCAAATAAGTAGAAGGGGAGGATTATGTTAATTTTAATCCAATCATTCGAAAAGTGTTTTTTATGCTGGTCATCAAATTGTTTCAAACAATTGATAGTTTATAACTATCACAAAATCTCATTGTCCTAGAATGTGTTAAAAATTATGTATTTGATTATGACTAATATTAAGAAATTTAGAATGAAATATAATTACTTTATTAACTTTTTGATAAAAAAAAGAAAAACAATAATTTGCTTATTTTTCTTAAACGTTTCTACTTTACTCATTATTATTCCTAAACCATTGATTTATAAGTATATTTTTGATGAAATTTTTGTTAATAATAATAGAACCCAGTTTTTATATATGATATCAATTCTCTCTATTTTAGAAATACTCTCGCAGATTCTAAATTTTCAAAGTAGAAAAATCATGATTAAAATGGATAACTTATTCTTATTGCTTTCCCAAAAAAAAATCATTGATAGCATTTATAATAACAAAGTAAATTCTAGTAGTAGAGGTTTTCTTTTATCTGCACTTTCGGAAGATACGCAAGCTATTATACCACTTGCCCCCCATCACTTGATTGACATACTTTTCTTAGGGTTAAGAGCTTTAACATATTTAGCAATACTTATACACTTCAACCTTTTATTGTCACTAATTGGTTTTATACTGATAGTGTTATATTACTTGGTGTATTATCGGCTTAAATCAAAAACTATCCCTGCAACAAAAAAAATCTATCAATCCATAATTTCATTTTCAAATGCTAGTGATGAAATTATTAGTTTAAAGTCTTTGTTTTCTTCAATAAATATGATAAAGTTTGCAAAACTAAGGTTCGTAAGAATTGCTAATAATTACTTTAAAAACAACTTTAAGTTCTTCAGAATAACTTTATTAAACAATATGTTCATAACATCAATATCATCAGTTATTTCAATCTCTATATTTCTTATTGGAGGACTTTTGATAATAAACAAAGTGATATCTGTAGGATATCTAATTGTAGTATCATCAATTATAGGTCCTTTTTTAATTATCTGCAACAATCTAATTGAGAGTTTCATTCGAATTTCTCAAGCAAATATGAAATTCAGCTCTACATATAAATATTATAATGAAAATAAAAATAACAAAGACCAAAAAAGAAAGTTTCGGGGATTAGATTTAAAAATTCGAGCAAATAACTTGACTTACACATATGAAACAAGCAATTTTATTCTTGATATACCTAATGTTGAGTTTCATACTAACCAAAGATATGCCATTGTAGGAGAATCAGGTTCAGGTAAATCAACTTTCATCAAGTTGTTGTCTAAGGAGTTAATTCCTAACAGTGGAAGTATTGATGAATATTTTAACAATAGAATTTGTTCTAATTGTTCTGATTCTGTAAAAACTATTCTAATAAGTCAAGATGCTGTTTTCATGAATGAATCGCTCAAAGATAACTTAACACTATTTAGTAAAGAAATCAGTGATTTCGCAATTTATGAAGCTTGTGACATTTCTTGTATTAGTGATTTTGTTAATAATCTCCCATGTGGATTAGATTATAGAATAGAAAACTATGGTGAAAATTTATCTTCAGGTCAAAGACAGAGGTTATCATTAGCACGAGGTTTGTTGCACAATGCCGATACTTATTGTTTTGACGAATTTACTTCTAATATTGACATTGAAAAAACTAATAAAATATTTGATGCACTTTTCACAGGTTATCTAGACAAGAAAATTATAGTTGCAATAACTCATGATTATGATTTATTGAAATATTTTGACAAAATTATTTTTTTAAAAAGCGGTAAAATTCTTAAAATCGGGGATTTAAATCAGTTGCTAAAAGTTAAAGAATTTGTGCAACTGTTTAATATACAACAATGATTTATATGAAAAGATACTTTTATCAAGATTATGTAAGCAGAGTTCAAAGTCTAATCAAATATACCTAAAAATGTACTAAGAATAATATTTATTAATGACTGTTGATATTTTGACTTCATTGCATACTAACCATTAGATGTAGATTAGCAAAGAGGTTTTCCCAAAAATCAATAATATGAATGATACATCAAATAAAATTAACTGCTCTTAGGAAGCAATAAAAAAAAAGGAAAAATAATATGAAATCAACAAATGTAAATGACGTTATTGCAGGCTCAGGGATGGACATCAAAGCCGGCGAAACATGTATGTGTGATTGTGTACCATGTCCGCCCAAGGCTCCAACATCACAATCCTCACTTCAAAGCCACGCCGTTAATGCATTGGGAAAAGCAAACATTGGTATAATGCCTCCAATTACAATTGGAGACACTAAATAAAGTAAATAAATAAAGTAAATAAATAACATACTTTTTTAAGAGCAGTTTTAAATAAAAAAGGAGAAATAAAAATATGTTAGTATTTAGGTTGAACAAGAAAATTTATTTATGGGATCATTGTAAGAAAGAGATTGTTAGACTCAATGAAATAGACTATCAAGATTTTGACACTTTTTTTAAACTTAATATTGAAAATGGCTGTTATACTCTTCAAAAATCTGTATCTAATGAGCTTAAAGTAAGGATAGAAAAGATGAATAAATACTCTGCTATCAACAATTTTGACTATACTTTCAAAAAAGCAAATACTAGTAAACCATACGCTATAAGTATTGTTGTAACAAATGAATGTAATTTAAGGTGTAGCTATTGCTGTTACTCTGAATCATTTAATTACACTCATGATTATATAGGGAGTAATGATGAATTTAACTACGAGAGATTTCTGAATTTTGTAAGTCAGAATTATCAAAATAATGATAGAGTGACCATTGGATTTTATGGTGGTGAACCATTGTTAAGATTCGATGCAATAATGAAGCTAGTGTATGAATTAAATAAACTTGAATCTGATTTCACATATACCATGACAACTAATGGTGTCTTATTAGAAGATACAGAAATTAATTTCTGTATCGAAAATAAATTTATGTTAGTTGTCAGTATTGACGGTCCTAAAGAAATTCATGATAAGAAAAGAAAAACGATTAATGGTCATGGAACGTGGAATAAAGTGATGAAGAATTTTAAAAGAATTAAAAGTATTAATACAGAATATTTTAATAATAATGTATCAATCAACTCAGTAGTAGATACCACTGAAGAATGGTTAAAAGTAAAACATTGGTTACAAAAGAACAGTTATGCTGGTAGCATTAATTTCAATTCAAAACCACATCAAGAAGAAATCCAATACAACCCATGGGAATCTAAGGAAGTTGACATGGACAAATTGATAGAAAATGTTGATAGTTTTATTGAATTGCTTGAAGCAAAATCATATGATAATATCGAAAGTGATTCTATTAAAATGTTAAAACTGATACATGCTAGAAGTGAAAAAGCTCCTGGGATGGCATTATGTGACCCAGGAAAATCTAAATTCTTGATGGATACCAATGGTGATCTATACTCCTGTGATAAGTTAGATTTTGCATATAAGTTAGGTCATATAAATTCTGGAATTGATCCATTAAAATCATCAGCGCTAAAAAGTGATTTTAAAGCTATTGTGGACAGTAACTGTGTAAAATGTTGGGCATATTCACTTTGCACTCCTTGTTATGCACACTTTGCAACACCAGACAAATTAGAACTCAACAGTAATTACTGTTTAAACAAAAAACATAACCTATTACTTATGCTTAAAGTTTATACAAGACTTATTGAAAAGCATAGTCTTGATAGCGTTAGTGAACTCATAATGTCTTATCCTTAGGTTCTTTAGCGTTTTATAGGACTCGCAATTCGATTCATAATATAAACTATTAAATTCTATGTAAAAAAAATAAGTGTTTATATGTCACTCGAATAGTAGCTTTTTTGATTAAGGAGGAATCAAAGATATTTATCAAGTTTAATGAAGCAATAATAACAATTTGTCAAAGGTCTGAGAGAGACTGTAAACAGTCTCTCTCAGACCTTTGACAAATTCTAAGAATTCTTAGACTATGTCTTTTTTTTATTAAAAAAACTCATAAAATACTTGACAATATACAGGCTAATTATGCTATAGTGCAATAAGTTAGCTTGTATTTTAGAGGTATTGATGATAAAAAAGAAAGAGACGCAACAGCCTGAACTTGAATTCGTAATATTAGATGACCTAGTTCATAGTGACCATCTTCTTAGGTATATTGATGGAACCATAAATTTCAATTTTATTTATGATAAAGTTGAACATTTGTATAGCACCACAACTGGTAGACCTGCAATTGATCCAGTTGTTATATTCAAAATGTTCTTGATCCAATACATGTATGGCATAAAATCAGAATGCCAACTAATGAAAGAAATACAAGTTAATGTTGCATATAGATGGTTCTTAGGATTTAAACTTACAGATAAAATACCTCATTCATCAGTATTTAGTCAAAATAGAAGACGAAGATTTACTGATAGCTCAGTATTCCAAGAAATATTTGAAGATATTGTAGAACAAGCTTTTAAACTATGATTTATTGAGGAGAAAGTGTTATTTACAGATTCTACTCACATAAAAGCTAACGCAAATAAAAGAAAATTTGAATCAATTAAAGTAGAAAAGAAGCCTTCAGAATTTATTGATGAGTTAAATGAAGATGTAAATAAAGAAAGAGAAAAACATGATAAAAAGCCATTAAAACCAAAAGATGCAAAACTAGAGGAAAAAGAAATAAAACAAAGCAAAACCGATCCAGAAAGCGGTTTTTAACTAGGGAAGGTAAACCTCAGGGATTTTTCTTCTTAGATCATAGAACAGTCGATAATAGATATAATATGATAACAGATGTATTTATAACCCTTGGTAATGTCCATGATAGTATCCCTTATTTGAGTAGATTAGATTATCAATTAGAAAGGTTTGGTTTTCCTGTACAGGCAGTTGGAATTGATGCTGGATATAATACATCAGCAATATGTAAAGGCATAATAGAGCGAGATATTTTTGGGGTGATTGGTCGAAGAAGGTTTGGAGGTAAAAAAAGTTATTTTAGAAAGAGTAAGTTTGAATATATTGATTCAGAAGATGTTTATATTTGTCCTAACAAATGCAAGTTGAAGTATAAACTAACTATGAGACAAGGTTATAGTATATATGAGTCAAATGAAAATGATTGTTTAATATGTCCTTTAAGAGCTAAGTGTGTAACATCAAAAGCAGGTAAAAAGATGATGACTATGCATGTATGGGAACATTATAAAGAACAGATTATGAAAAACAATAAATCTGAATCAGGTAAAAATATCTATAAAAAGAGAAAAGAAACTGTCGAAAGGAGTTTTGCTAATTCAAAGCAACTGATTTGGGATTAGTAAAAAATAAAATCATAGCGGGAGATAAATATGCAACAAAAACAGTTTTAAAAAAGTAAAACAAAGGTCAAGTCAAAATTGAATTTAGTGAGAAATTAATCTCTTCTTGGGGCGGTACAGCCACAATAATTTCAAGGTATTTAGATAAGATAGGCTTTCGAGAACTAATCGAAAAAACTTTTCCAATTCAAGATAAGTCAAATAATTCAACTGGGGTTTATTCAAAAATTATATCTCTATTTATATCAGTTTTGAATGGAGGAACCAAGTTTCCCCATATTAACTACATGGAAAACGGACTTAAAATATTTGAGCGTTGTTTCAGGGTTGAGCGCTTAGTAAAATCATCATCAAGTATAACTCGATTTTTAACAAATACAATCATAGAATTTCTAATGAAATACTACTGCAAAACATTAATAAATACATCTTAGATCCAATACTCAAACAAGCTGGTATCAGTGAAGATACATTGCGTTTTGATTCAACAGTTATGACAAGATTTGGCAAACAAGAGGGAGCAAAAAAGGGCTATAATTCTGCTAAACGAGGCAGGCTGTCTCACAATCCACAAATTGCATTTCTTGGTAATGGCTACACTGTTAATTTCTGGAATAGATCTGGTAATGCTGTTTCTGCTAATGGAATTGTAGAGTTTTATGAACAGACGAGATCTTTCATTAGTGATATTAAAATCACAAGGGTTTTGGCTGATAGTGGTTTTTATAGCAAAAATTTCATTAAACAGCTTGAAAAAGATAATATCGATTATGTAATTGCAACTCCTATACACCAATACTTTCAGAGAATTATCTATAATTTAGAAAACTGGACTACCGTTGCTGAAGGGATTGAGGTAAGTGAGTTTGAGTATTCACATCACAATGCCGATTGGGAAGGTGGCCGTCGTTATATAGCTGTACGACAAGAATTAAAAAAAAGTCAAGAAGCAACAGGAAAACAGCTCAGACTATTTATAAATGAATCATACTACACGGAATACAGGCATTCTCTTTACGTTACTAATGATGAGGAAGCAACTCCTCATGAAATATGGAACTATTATAAACCAAGAACTAATGATGAAAACGTTATCAAGAATTTGAAAGAAGGTTTTGGACTTTCAGCCTACAACATGAAGAGTTTTTGGGCAACAGAAGCAGTGTTAATGACTATATGCTTAATTTTCCACAATCTAATAACATTACTGGTCAAAAATATCATAGACCCAGGTGGTAAAAGAAAGACACTGAGAAGCTTGAGAATGGAGTATTTGATAGTTCCTGCGATAATGGGAAAAGATGGACGAGATGATGTGATTAGGATTGGTTTGTCGAACCCAAAAAGGAAAAATAAGTTTATTCAAATACTTGAAAGAATAGCAGATATGGAAGTAATTTTTTACTGCAATGCAGTTGAGATAGGAGAACTAATATGAGCTAAACCCAATGAAATTAGTTTGATAAAATCTAAAAAATAATATACAATAGATATTATTTTAGTAGCTTCAAAAAAGGCTACAGAGATCCTACTGCATTATTTGGGTTTAATTTGGGTTTTTATTATCCGGGGTTTCTATTTATTTTCCCATTAGGAGTTGCTTTTATAGTTACTTTTATCGTTGAGGTTATCTATAGCATGTTTAGAAATAAATCTAATTTGCCTTAGGGGAATGCCTTTAATATTTGCCTCTTGACATCTCTTTCACTATTATATTTAATGTATAGAAAATATAAATGAAAGAACATCTCAATGTTAGGAGCAAACAATGATTAATGAAATTAAAGTTTCCGGTTACAAATCAATTAAAGAATCTGAAATTAAACTGAATAATCTGAATATTCTCACAGGCACAAATGGATCCGGGAAAACCAACTTCTTATCAATCTTTAAGTTTCTTAATCATATTATTAATGAAAACTTGCAAAAAACAGTTATGCTTAGTGGCGGAGCTGATAATTTCTTGTACTACGGGCGAGAAATTACTAATAAAATAACCATTAAAATTGAATTTGGCACTAGCAAATATCACATTGAGCTTTCTCCTACCCGAGATATATTAATAATCGATAAAGAGGTTCTAACTTCTACTTCTCCAAATAATTCTCCTAGCGATATTCTTTTCACTAAAAATGAACTTGAGAGTAATTTCAGAAGAGAGACCTTGCTTCGTCCCGGCAAAATAGCAGACCAAATGCTAGATGCTATGAAGGATTGGAAGATTTACCATTTTCATGATACCAGTGCTAATTCACCAATAAGATCCACAACTAAAATAAATGATTTGAACTACTTTAATGATGACGGTTCTAATTTAGCCTCCTATTTATACTTTCTCAAACAACATCACCCCCAAAATTATCTCTTAATTGAAAAGAGTATCCAGCTTGCTGCCCCATATTTTGATAAATTTAAGCTTGAACCTAATTTGAGTAATAAAAAGATGATCTATCTAAAATGGCTTAGTAAAGGATTTGACCAGCAAATGAGTATTGATGACTTTTCTGATGGTACTTTAAGATTTATTTGCTATGCTACGCTTTTACAACAACCTCAAGAATTTATACCACAAACACTGATTATTGATGAACCGGAGTTAGGTTTGCACCCCAAAGCACTGGAGTTATTAGCATCTATGATTAAAAGCTTGTCTAAGCAGAAACAAGTGCTTGTCTCCACTCAATCTGTAGAGTTTATTAATTACTTCGATATTGAAGATTTGATAGTCGTAGATCGAGACAATACAGACAGTAAGTTTAAAAGACTTGAATATGAGAAGTTCGAGAAGTTATTAGAAGAGTATTCTGTGGGAGATTTGTGGAATAAGAATTTACTAGGGGGAAGGTAGACTGAATACTATTATTACACCCTTACTGACTCAGCTAAGGGGATAGTTCACTCCTTCTTCGTATATTCATCGTGAATTCATCGAGCTACCCGCTAATGTCCCAAGGAGATTCGTTGGTAAAGCAATCATAATATTTTTTTAGTTGATTATTTCATCACTGTTAGTCCAGAGTAATATATAGGAATATTTTATGCTAGCCTATTAGATAAATCTAATAGGGAAAACAATCAGAACTAAATTTAAGAAGTGGAACAAAATTAGAAAAAACTGTCCCTATAGTAAGTGAAGAGACAATTACTTCTTGACACTCTTTTTCAGATATAAATAATGTTAAAACTAAGTGAATAAATAAGATAATATTTAGGGGAAATAATGTTTAGATTGGTATTAATCGTTTTGGGAATGCACCTTTCGCTATTATTTGGGGCTCAATTTGAGATAATAACTGAGCTTAAAGCAGAGCCTATGCACATGGGCTTAGCTCAACTGAGTGATACAGATAAGCTTGATAATCGTGGAGAAATAGGTGCTTTAATCATTATCAATTGTGGTTTAGAAAATGTCTTTTTCAATAACATGGCATTTAAGATTTCCCAACATGATAAAAGCGGTTCTTACTGGGTAGTGCTGAAAAAGAGAGCTTCCTACTTTGTTATTTCCAAGCAGGGTTTTGCTGATCAACATTATAATTTTCCTTCTCCTTTAGAAGGTCGAGCAGTCTATAAAATGACGATTGATGAGAAAAATAGACAACCTGACGAAACGATGGTCGTAATTACTTCTAATCAAAACAGAGCCGAAGTTTTCCTTAATGATGAATATATCGGCATAATTGAGAACAGGATTTTTACCGGCTTAGTTCCTTTAGGAGAACAGGTTATTGAATTGAGAAAAGCAGGATTCAAGCCTACCCAAGTAACCCATACCGTAACAGCTGATAATAATCGCTTGGAAATTAATCTTGAGCACGATCTTCCGTCTGCCTTATCTATCACTACAGAACCTGCAGGTGCAACAATCTATATCAACAATATTCTCTTTGGAATCACCCCTAAAATAAGCTTTTTTAAAGTAGGAACTTATCCGTTGAGAATTGAAAAAGAGGGTTATGCTACCTATAATGATGAAATAATAATTACAGAACAAGAAACTCAGCAATCTTACACGCTAGTAGATAACAGAGCTACTTTAACTATAAACAGTTCAGAATTAGCTACAATTAAAATGAATGGCAGAAAGTACGCGGAAGTAAAGCAACTGAAGCTTCCACCCTCGGTTGTGGAGTTAGAAATATCACATCCTAAGGCTGAGACCATTAACCAAACAATTACGCTTAATCCACTAGAAAATATCACTTTAGACCTTTATTCTGATGTTGACCGCGGTTCAGTTATCGTCCTTACCATACCTACTTCTGCTAAAATAGAACTCACAAGTGATACCGGAGAATTTTATTCAGGTAGAGGCAGTAAAAGTTTTAACGATATCCCTGTGGGTAAATATTATTTGGAAGTTTCTCAAAAAGGCTACAAGAAGCAGAGAGAGAGCATTTGGCTGAAAAAAGATGATACTGTAGAAAGACAATTAGTCTTAGATATAGAGACTGTCCGTAAGATAAGAAAAGACCATGATTATTTCAACCGTTTAGAATTTGGATTAAATGTGCTGTGGGGAAAAGCAGATTCAGATTATGACTATGATATTTTAAAAGATACAGATATTAAGCTTAAGGGTCTTACTGCTTATGAATTAGCCACCGATATAAACGAAAAAGTAGTAATTGGCTTGGATTTAAAATTAGATTATGTAACTGCTATTGATCTAAAAAAGAGTGAAGGCTATTTTGATACTTTTTTAAAAAAGAACAATTACCTTTTATATTTAAAGCCAAGTATGAAATATAAGATTAGCGAATATGCAATCAGCTTTGACCCGGAGGCAATTATAGAAATTACCGGATACTCCTATTTTTCAGTTGAACTCCCAATATCCAGAGTTTATTATGATAAGAAAAGCACTTTCCCAATAAACTATAGGTCCCTTGATATCTTAATGAATGTTGATTATGGTTATGAAAACATGTCGCGCTACATCTCAAGAGAATCCTTATGGAAACAGTTCAAGAGTGGTTATAATGTCTCTACGGGTCTTAAATTCGATGCTGTGAGAGATAATTCACTGGGTGAACCTAATTGGTTTAGAAATGTAAATTCTGTTACTAAAGTTGAGTTTGCTGTTCTCACAGACTTTTTTAGCCTAAACTTGAACCCCTATGTGATTTTTGATGCAAGTTTGATAACAGATAGGAAGCATCATGACTCATCAATATTAGCTGGAATAACTGCAGCAAGTGATATAAATAGGTACATAAATATTGGGATAGACATGAGTTCTAACCATACAACACCGGGTAAAGGCATGAAGGAAATCAAACATAGGATTGTAAAATCTTGGATAAACCTTTATACTAAAAAGCATTTTACTTTTAGTTTTAATCATGTTTACCAGAGGTTTGAACTTAATAGTGATGAGGAACATGAGTATTATGATTACAACCTTGGAGTCAGCTATTTATTTGATTTTAATTAATTATAAAGAGGTATAAATGAAGTATATGTTATTATTTTTATTTTTAGGAACTACTCTGTTTGTCTCAGGTTGGGAGATAGATAATCAATTGGGGAATGAGCGTTTAAGGCTTGGTGATCTCATAGTAGGTAGTGGAGAAGCTACCACAGAAGAGGAGGCAGATCAGATTGCTTTACAAGATTTAACCTCTCAAATCGTAGTTACGGTTAAGAGTAGTTTTGAAAGTAGGGCAAAAGAAGATGGAATCACAGTATCAGAATATTGTGAACGGGTAGTAAAGACTTATAGTGATGTTAAGCTTCATAATGCTATGAAGTTAACAGAGAAACAGCGTAATAGAGTATTAGTCTATCGTTATATTACACAAGAGAGTAAAGAGAGAATCTTTGCAAATAGGAAGAATCAGATCTATAATCTCATTTCAGAAGGTGAAAAAGCTTTGGAAAAAAATTATGTAGCCGATGGTTTAAGAAACTTCTATTGGGCATTAATGCTCTTAAAGTCTCACCCGGAAGCTACAACTATGAAATACTATTTTGATAATGATAAAAAAGAACGCTTGTTGCAGGTAGCTCTTCCTTCCGAAATGGAAAGACTTCTGGCAATGATAACCATAAGATTAGAAGATATTGATTCCAAGCCTGATGCAAACTGTTCTGAACTAGTCTTTAAGGCTTTTTATAAAAACAAACCTATCGATGATTTATTGGTTAATCATCATGATGGTTATCGCTGGTCGCAACCAACTAAATGGAGTAATGGCTTAGGCTATATCTCTGTCTTAAAAACTACTTTGCAAAATCAGAGGAGAATCAGATTTAAGATAGATTATACCTTTGCTAATCATAGCTTTACAGGAGATATTTCTTCAAGTGTGGATAGTTTTGCTCTAATAGAATTACGTAATTCTGAGAAAGAAGTAGTGCTGACAGATCAAATACTTAAAGCACATAAACATCAGGATAGTAAATTCACTTTTGATAAAAGCGTTAGCAAGCCTAACTCCTTCGCAATCAATGAGGTTCTTACCGCTATTGAAAAGAAAGATTTAGTTTCGGTTAGAAAAAACTTTACTGCCACAGGTTTTCAGCAGTTTAATGCACTGATGGGATACGGTGATGCTGTAGTTATTCCCACTAAAACAACACTAAAACAGGTTACAAATGCTAATAACGAAATCATCAGATCTGTCCCTATGAAGTTTAATTTCTTGACTTCGGAAGAGAATTTTACTGAAAGAGTTAACTTTATCTTTGCTGAGAATGGCAAGATTGACGGGATTAGCTTTGCCCTTTCTGAGCAAGCCTGTTCCGATATTATTAAAAAAGATTTTGCTACTGATGAAGAGAAAATGATTATTATTAACTTCATTGAACAATATAAGACTTCTTACTGTCTTAAAGATTTAGAATTCATCAAGAATGTCTTCTCTAATGATGCACTTATTATTGTAGGCAGAGTTGTCCGCGTAGAGCCTGATGAAGATAATGATATGCTCTATAATCAGCTGAATAAGACTACGGTTGAGTATGTTAAACTTAATAAACAACAGTATATAGAGCGACTCTCCAACCAATTCAACAATAAAGATTTTATCAATGTTCGCTTCTTTAATAACTCTGTTGATCGCGTGATGTCTGATAATAATAAACTGTTCGGCATCCAAATCGCGCAATACTACTATTCATCAAATTATTCCGATACCGGTTATCTCTTTCTTATGTTTGATTTACATGATATTAAACATCCTAAGATTATGGTTAGATCGTGGCAACCGGAAAAGAATAAAGATGGAACTATTGTGGGGTTGGAAAACTTTTTGTGGGATTAAGAACAATTAGCAATTAGTAATTAGCAATTAGCAATGAAGAAGAAGAAAGACTTTCACACGAATTTGCACGAATTAAAACGAATTAACACGAATTAATTGCATGTTGAACTGTTGAAGCGTTGATTTGTTTAACTGTTTAATCGGTTGATATCGGTTGTGAGACCTCTTAAATCCCCCTGGGGATCAATAGTTTAGCCTGTGTGTTGAATTCTTGTATTTCAAGAATTAACCACAGGTACAGACACAAAAAAAGACCTATCCCTGAAGGGGATTCATAGAAAAACAGTCAAACTATTCAGGACTGGACATAAAGAATAATAAAGAAAGACTTTCACACGAATCTACACGAATTTTAAAATGAATTTACGCGAATTTTAAAATGAATTAAGATGGATTCGCGAACTCTTAATTCCCCTCTTCATTCGCAAAGCGAATCTCCGGAGAGGGGTGCCGAATTTCGGCGGGGTGTGGTCTTCAAAGACGTGTGTTGAATTGTTGATTTGTTGAATTGTTTAAGAGGTAGATATCATTTGCTAGACCTCTTAAATCCCTTCAGGGATAAATTCTATAGGAGTGTCTTCGAGCACTCCCTATTATATTGTCATCTCCCTTCGCTAAAGCTTCGGAAGATGTATCCATCCTGGATTTGAGATTTTCATTGCTTTTGCAATGATGCACTCAAGGATGAGTGCGTTCCCAGTAGAAGAGTTCTCGTTGCCATCTTCAGTCGATTAAACCATTCAAAGATTTAACAGAATAGTTTGTCTGAAAGTCTTACCTCCTGTGTTTTTGTGTGGTTTTGTGCTTTTGTGTTAAACTCTTCATTTTTTCTTCTTCTTATGTTCAATTATTAATTGTTAATTATTAATTATTAATTATTAATTAAAAAAAGAGACTGATTACTCAGTCTCTTTTTTTAATTTATGTAAGATGTTCAAACTAAACGCTTAAAACATCTACTTCTTTATTTGCTATAGATTGATCAACTTCTTTAATCCATCTATCAGTTATTTCTTGAACATCTTTCATGAATTTAGCTTGTTCATCTTCAGATATTTTAGAATCTTTTTCCATTTGTTTAATTTCATCATTAGCATCTCTTCTAGCATTTCTGATAGTAATCTTAGCTTCTTCACCTAACTTTTTAACTTGCTTAACAATATCTTTTCTTTTTTCTTCAGTTAATGCTTGGAAAGGTAATCTAATTACGCTACCGTCATTATCAGGAGTAACCCCAATATTAGCAGCAAGAATAGCTTTTTCCACATCAGCGAGAATAGTTTTATCCCATGGTTGAATCACAATAGTACGTGGTTCAGGCACGGTAACATTAGCAAGTTGTTTGATAGGAGTTGGAGTTCCGTAATAGTTGATTCTCATGTCATCTAATACTGCAGGTGAAGCCTTGCCGGTTCTTAATTTACCGAAATTTCTACCTAGTGCATCAAGTGCTAACTCCATATTTTCTTCAACTGTCTTTAATAATTTCTGCATTATGACCTCATTTTTGCGTTAAGAGTTGTTTAAATCATTACCAACAAAAGTACCAACTTTTACATCAGCGATTGCTTTTGCTAAGTTTCCGGGAATTGATAAATCAAATACTTTGATAGGGATATTATTCTCTTTTGCTAAAGCAAAGGCTGTCATATCCATAACATTAAGCTGCTTATTAATAGCTTCATCAAATGTTAGTTCTTGAATAAATTCAGCATCCTCATACCGGGCAGGATCTTTAGTATAAACACCTGCTACTTTTGTTCCTTTAAGAACTAAATCAGCTTCGAGTTCTGCAGCTCTAAGCACCACAGCAGTATCTGTTGTAAAGAAGGGGCTGCCGGTTCCGCCACAGAGAAAGACGATTTTGCCTTCCTTCATCGACTGAAGAGCTCGTGAGGGAGTATAGAATTTAGCTATTTTCTCAGCTTTAACAGAGCTTAAAACTTCAGTAGGGTAATTCTTAATTTTTAGAACTTCAGAAAGGTATAAAGCATTTTGAATAGTAGCCATCATACCTATATTATCTAATGTCACTCTATTCATTTTAGCATTAGACCAGGTGCCTCCACGGAAAATATTACCTCCGCCGAGAACTATGCCAACACTATAACCTAATCTTTTAACTTCAATTATGTCATTAGTAATACGGTCAATAAGAGCTTCATCAAAACCAAACTTTTTCTCTCCTGCGAGAAATTCACCGCTTAGTTTAACAATTACTCTATTGATTTTTTCGGGATGATATGGACTCATATTTAGTTAACCTATATCTTAAATACTAAAGCGGGCAAATCTTGCAACTTGGATGTTTTCGCCAAGTTTGAAAATAGCTTCTTTAATAACTGTGTTAACATCTTTTGAAGGGTCTTTGATAAATTCTTGATAATAAAGAGTATTTGTTTTACCAAACTTCTCAATTACACCATCAACAATTTTCTGAATAATCTTTTCAGGTTTTCCTTCTTGAATAGCTTTATTTTTGGCAATTTCTTTTTCACTTTCAATTAAATCTTGGTCAATATCTTCAGGTTTAAGAGCAATTGGGTCTGTAGCTGCAATTTGCATTGCGATATCTTTACATAAGTTTTGGAAATCTTCAGTTTTTGCTACAAAATCAGTTTCACAGTTTACTTCCACAAGCACACCTATTTTACCATTACCATGAATGTAAGAATAGACTAATCCTTCTTTAGTAGCTCTGTCTGTTTTTGTATCAGCTTTAGCCATTCCTCTTTCACGAAGATATTTTACTGCCTTGTCCACATCGCCGTCAGTCTCTTTAAGAGCTTTCTTGCAATCCATCATAGCTACGCCTGTTTTTATGCGTAATTCTTTTACCATTGTTGCAGTAATTGTTGCCATCATCATCTCCTTTTAAAAACTTAGATTTGGTATCTAAATTATATTGTTAAAAAAAGTTCCCGAATAAATCGGGAACTCTCAATTTATTCTTATTCTTTATTTTCTACTTCAATTTCCGGTTGTTTCTTCTCTTCAACTTTTACTTCAACTTGCTTTTCGGCTGGTTTTTCAACTTGCTTTTCAGCAGTTTCAGGAGTTTCTTCTTCTACAACCTGTTCTTCATCTGTTTGTTGAGATTCAACATTTCCTTCATTAAGAACATTTCTACCTTCAATAACTGCATTAGCCATAACATCAGCGATTAAGCTGATTGCTCTGATAGCATCATCATTGGAAGGGATAACAAAATCTATCATATCCGGATCACAGTTGGTATCAACCATACCAATAAGTGGGATACCAAGCTTCTTAGCTTCATGAATTGCGATAGCTTCTTGTTTTGTGTCAACTACAAAAATAGCACCGGGTAGTTTTTCCATATTACGAATTCCACCAAGACCTGATTCGATCTTGTCGTGCATTCTTTGCATTTTTAAAGCTTCTAATTTAGTGTAATTAGCAATGCTTCCATCTTCTGTAATTTGCTCATACTGCTTCATCTTCTCAATTGATTGACGAATAGTTTTCATGTTTGTAAGCATTCCGCCATACCAGCGGTTGTTAACAAAGAAAACATCAGCTTTAGCAGCAGCTTCTTTAATAGCATCTACAGCTTGTTTTTTAGTTCCTACAAATAATACTTCTTCACCACGACTGGCGACATCTTTAAGGAACTGGTATGCTTCGTTAACAGCATCTACAGTCTGTTTTAAATCTAATATATGGATACCGTTTCTTTTAATAAAGATATATTTCTTCATCTTAGGGTTCCATTTATGAGTCTGGTGACCGAAGTGAACACCAGCTTCAAGTAGTTGTTTCATTGTTACAACTGACATTAAATTACTCCTCTTGTTACGGTTAATTTTCTGCTTAAAATATACGCAATTCAGTCTATTAAATTAATAATAGACACCGCCTTGCAACTTCTAAGCAGTTTTCTTGATAATCTATAAAATAATAGATTAACGCTTTGAGAACTGGAATTTCTTTCTTGCTTTTGGACGACCCGGTTTCTTTCTCTCCACCATTCTTGAATCACGAGTGAGGAAACCGTTCTTTTTCAATTCAGCTTTTAAAGATTCATCATAGATACATAAGGCTCTGGAAACACCATGTCTGATAGCACCGGCTTGACCGGAAAGTCCACCACCATTAACATTGACTTTGAGGTCAAGTTTTTCAGAGAGACCGGAAAGGCTTAATGGTTGTTCTACCATCATTTCAAGAACTTCTCTTTGAAGGTAATCTTTCATGAGCTTACCATTGATAATTCTTTTTCCGGTTCCCGGGGTGATTCTTACTCTTGCTACAGCGTATTTTCTTCTGCCTGTTGCGTCGAAATACTGCATTAATTTCTCCTAAACTATAGAGTCTTGGGTTGTTGAGCTGCATGAGGGTGTTCATTCCCTGCATACACTTTCAGTTTCTTAAACATTTGTCTGCCAAGGGTGTTTTTTGGTAACATACCTTTAACAGCACTTCTAATAATTTCTTCAGGTTTAGAGTCGAGCATTTTCTTAAAACTCACTTCTCTTAAACCACCTGGGTAGCCACTGTAGTTCTGGTAAACTTTGCTTTCAGCTTTGGTACCGGTAACTCCAACTTTCTCTGCATTAATAACAACCACGAAATCGCCACAATCTAAGTTTGTAGCAAAATACGGCTTGTTTTTACCGCGGAGAATGGAAGCTATTTTAGTAGCAATGCGACCTAAAGTTTTCCCTTCAGCGTCTATAACATACCAATCCCTCTGGATCTGATCCGGGGTGGGAGTTAAAGTCTTCATCCTTTCTCCTTTTCATTACTTACCTTCAGTAAGTTAATTACAAGTCTCTAAAGGTTTAAATAAACAAAACCTTCAGGGTAACAAAATATTTATGATAGCAGATATATGTCAAGAAATATTGTCTCTTAAGTGATAATTAATAAATAAAAATGAAGAAAGAGGAGAAAAAAGAGAAGATGAAGCCACCGATAGCACCGAGAAACACCGATAAGAAGGAAAAAGGAAGAAATTAAAAAAGAAAAGTGAAAAGTTACGGTATTGCTTCCTCCTTCGCTTTAGTAGCTTCGGAGGATGTATCGCGTTGATGATTAAATCTAGGGACTAATCGATATTAGCTCTCTTTTTGCCACTAATTTTAACGGATTAAGATGGCTATAAAATCTTTTTTACTGGGATTGCGGACGCACACGTACGTACTCATCCTTCAGAGACACAACATTTTGTGTCTCCTTAATTTAAGACCACACCCCGCCGGAAATACCGGCACCCCTCTCCATAAACTTGCTTTTAGCAAGGAAGAGGGGACTTTAAGAGTCGCCGTATTAGTCTTAATCTTTCTTTTTTCATCTTCTTCGTGTAATCCGTGTAATCAGTGGATAAAACAATTCTTTCAAAGTCCCCTTTAGGCGCCTTTTCTTCAATTGCTAATTGCTAATTGCTAATTACTAATTGAAAAGGGAGCTATTGCTCCCTTTTATTTTATCCTTTCAAATTAAAATTATTAATAAATTCTTGTAAAATAGAAGCCCTGGTAGGGTGTCTAAGTTTTTTAAGAGCTTTATCCTCGATCTGTCTTATTCGTTCTCTGGTTACGTTAAAGATATTACCAACTTCTTCCAAAGTTCTATGGAAGCCGTCATCAATACCGAAACGTAATCTGATAACTCTTTCTTCACGTGGAGTAAGTGTTTGTAGCACTTCATCTACCTGTCTTTTTAAAAGTGATCTTTCAGCTAATCTTTCCGGTGAAATAGTAGATTTATCTTCAATGAAGTCACCTAGGATACTATCTTCAGAATCATTACCAATTGGCTTGTCGAGGGAAACCGGTTCTTTTGAGATATTAAGAATAGATTTCACTTTATCAATTGGCATATCTAAAGCTTGAGCAATCTCTTCCGGGAAAGGATCTCTACCGAGTTTCTGCATTAATCTTCTGGATGTGCGATTAATCTTATTAATAGACTCAATCATATGCACCGGTACTCTGATGGTACGTGCTTGGTCGGCAATTGCTCGTGTGATAGCCTGTCTGATCCACCAAGTTGCATAGGTACTAAATTTGTACCCCTTCTTGTAATCGTATTTCTCAACAGCTTTCATCAATCCGGTGTTACCTTCTTGAATTAAGTCTAAGAAGTCTAAGCCTCTATTATTATATCTTTTTGCAATAGAAATAACTAATCTCACGTTAGCTTCAATCATATCACTTTGAGCACGTTCTTTAGTTCTCTCGCCTCTTTCTATTTCACGGAGTAAGAAGACTAATTCGCTAGCTGTCATGCGGGTTTCTAACTCTACACGACGAATTTTTCTGCGAGCGTTTTTAATCTTTCTAAGAGTTTCGACAAAAACATTAGGATCGATATTAGTCTCTTCTTTTACTTCGACAAACTCTTCATCTGATTTTTTAGCTTTTCTGCCGAAGGAGCAAATCTCTTCTACAGTGAATTTCTTGATTCTGGTAATCTCTTCAATAATTTTGTCAGACTCTACAATTCTATCTACCAAACTTCTGACACGATAAACCAATCTTTTAATCAACTTATCATTAAACACGAAGGTGCTAAAAAGTTCAACAATTCTTTCTCTATTGCTGTCTATCTCTTCTTGACGAGCAGCTAAACCTGTATCATCAAAATCAGTATTATTAAGAATTTCACCAATGACATCGAAACATTTCTCAATCTCTCTAAGTCTTGTTTTGAAAATCTCAATTATTTCATCCGGTTTTTTATTATCTAATTCAGTTCCGAAGTCAATTTTAAAAATCTGTTCTAATCTGATTCTTTTTTCTTTAAAGCGATGTAAGAAGTTTTGCATTTCTCTGAGAGTAGAACCGGAAAGATAGACGTTATTAGTAATCATTTTATGATAAACTTCTATCTTCTTGGCGACTCTTATTTCACCTTCTCTGTCCAGCAAAGGAACACGTCCCATCTCTTTAAGATACATTCTTACAGGGTCGTCATAATATTTTCTGGTTTTTAAAGTTTTAGACTTTTTCTCTTTCTTTACCTTAACCAGTGCTTTGCTAACTTTGTTTTCGGTTTCATCTATGACCTCGATATTCTCCTGCATCAAGTCATAGAGAATGTCATCTATCTTATCTAAAAATATTGGGTTAGCCGGTAATAGCTCATTAATCTGTCTAAAAGTGATAAAACCGGCTTCCTTTCCGATTTCAATCAATTTTTTAATACAATCATTATAAGTTAGCATTAAGTCTCCTCAAGTTAATAGATTATTCACTATTGCAGTGTCTAAGCGTAAGATTTCGTGTTTAATATTCTTTTTAATTTCCAAAAGTTCTGTTGTAAATCCCTCAGACTGAATTCTTTTATTTACAACAATTAGATCATTTTTTAACTTGCGGAGTTTTACATCTTTAATAATGTGCAGGATTTCTCTTTGTGGTTCTCCGAGGAGAATGAGTTCAGCTGCCATGTTTTTCAAACTCTCATCTTTAAAAAAATCAATAATTTGAGAATGTGCGACCAATTCTAAGGAGTCCTCATTTTTTGTCAAAGTATTAAACATATTTTTATAATTATCATCAAAAAAGTAATCTGAATTCAGGATTTCGCAAATAATTTTTATCTCTTCTGGATAAAGAATCATGAATTGTAGTAATTCTTTCTCTTCTTGGTGCTGAGAAAGGGTAAATTCATTTTTGGGACTGGGTCTGACATTTGTCCGTTTTTGTTGAGATATTTTAGATTTAAGCGAGCTTTCATTAATTCCAAACACTTCACCAATATCTTTAACCAGCATTTCGCGATCAATAATATCTGAAACTTTAGCTACACTTTCTAAAAGAAGCTTAACTTTATCCGCATCTTCGGTTGCCAGAAGTTGGGTCTCCTTAACATATTTCAGGAAAGAAATCGGTTTATCAATAAGTTTCTGCAGATATTCCGTGCCTTGTTCCAAAATAATAGAATCAGGGTCTTGACCTTCCGGAAGAATCACGACTTTAGCGTTCAATCCTAATTCAATACATTTCAAGCCACTACTAATAGTTGCCTTCCGACCTGCTTCATCACCATCATAAAGAAAATAGACATTTCTGCTATACCTGCTAAGCAAACTAAGCTGTCGTTCGGTGAGAGCAGTCCCCAGGGCAGCCACGCAATTAATAAATCCGTTGGAGAAAAGTCTAAAGAAGTCTATGTAGCCTTCACAAACTAAAGAGTAGTTTACTTTGGCAATATCATATTTAGTCAGGAAGAGTCCATACAACTCATTTCCCTTCGTATAAAGCTCTGTTGTGGGCGAGTTGATATACTTCCCGCCTCCATCATTACTATCTAATTGCCGTCCACCAAAGGCTACTATTTGCCCCGTATGGGAGTGAATAGGGAACATCAACCTGTTTCTAAAAGAATCATACCTGCCTTTACTGGATTCTCTAAAAAGACCACTGAGGGAGATAATATCGTCAGGAATATCGTTTCGTTTTACTTGATTTAGAAAGCCGTTGAAACTATCCAAGGCATAACCAAGCTCCACTTTAGTAGCCATCTCCCGCGTAATTTGTCTATCTTCGAGATATTTATAAACAGAATCGCCATACTCTTTTAAGTTATTCACAAAATACTCATTGGCAAGTCTATAGATATTTAATAATTTAGTTTTTTTAGACTCTGCCCGTTTATCATCAAGTGTTTCTTCCACAGTGATTCCCACTCTTTGAGCTAGTTTCCTCACTGCTTCCATAAAGCTAATCTTTTCATATTCTTGCACGAAAGTGAAGGCATTGCCACCTTTTCCGCAGACAAAACACTTGAAGATTTGCTTCTGTTCAGACACCATCATTGAGGGATTTCTATCTTCATGAAAGGGACATAACCCTTTATAATTAGCTCCACTTCTTTTAAGAGGAAGGTAAGCAGAAATCACATCAACAATGTTATTACTTTCTCTAATTTGTTCTATTAATGAATTATCCATGTCTCTCTTTTTTATTTAATAATTTAAAATAGTTCAACAATAGTTACTCCGCTGCCACCCACATTTTCAGGTGGAGTATAAAAGGTTTTAACTGCTTTTATGCTTTGTAAATGTTGTCTTACTTTGGTTCTCAAGGCACCTGTACCTTTGCCATGAACGATTCTTAGTTTCTTTAATCCTGCCAGACTAGCATTATCAATAAAATCATTTACCAAAACTTTCGCTTCATCAAAAGTTAATCCCAGAATCTTAAGCTCAAAAGTAGGCTTAGCTGAAATATTGGCAGAGACTAAAGATATCGGCTCCGGTTTAGGTTGACCCTTTATGTTTTTAAGATTTAAATTTGTAATGTTACCTAAATCTGTAGTAAAGGTAATGCCATCCATATCGACAATAACAGAAGATTTACTAATCTCCACAATGGTTGCTTCTGTTTCAAAGCTCTCCACCCACACCCGCATCCCAACTTCCGGTTCTGCTATTTTGTGTCCCGGTCTGGCAGATAGCTTCTTGCTTTGAGCAGTAATCTCTCTCTGTTTGGAAGTGAGTTTATCCAAAACCTGTTGACTTCCGGCTTTTCTCTCTTCTTTTTCTAATTTTTTAATACTATCCAAATCTTTATGCAGCTCTTTTTGCATTTCAATCAGATATTGCTGAGCTTCTTTCAGTTGCTTCTGCTTAATCTCTTTAGCCTCGGTTTCTAATTGAATAATCTTCCGCTTATACTCTTCTTCTTTACCTTTTAAAAGAGCTACCTGCAACTCATGTTTATAAGTTATTTGACCTAACTTCTTTTTCTCTTCTTCTAAACGTTTGATCAGCGTGGTCAATTCAACATTTTGCGTACCTGCCAACTCTTTAGAGCGCGTAATAATAGCATTATTCAGACCTAATCCAGCAGCTACATCAATAGCAAAACTATCTCCGGGTAAGCCAAAGACAAACCTAAAAGTGGGTTTATGCTCTTGTGAATCAAACTGCATAGAAGCATTTCTGCAATTCTCATTCTGCTCGGCAAATACTTTCAAAGCAGTGAAGTGAGTAGTGATAATTCCTTTGGCATTCAGGCTTTCTACCTCTTCCAAAACAGCTTGAGCTAAGGCTGAACCCTGTTCCGGATCTGTAGAAGAACCAATTTCATCAATGAGAATTAAGGTTCTGTCATTTGCATGGTCAATCATCTTCTTTATCTGTGTGATGTGTGAAGAGAAGGTACTGAGAGAAGTTTCTAAAGATTGTTCATCACCAATATCGGCAAAGATATGTTCAAACATCCCTATTTTACTATCTTTATGGGCAGGAATAGGCAATCCTGAAAGAGCCATCATGGTCAATAATCCGGTACTCTTGAGAGTAACTGTTTTACCACCGGTGTTAGGTCCGGACAGAACTAAGATATGGTAATTCTCACCAATCTCCAATTCAAAAGGAATCACTTTTTCCACACTTCTCAGGGTATGAATCAAAAGCGGATGCCTTGCTTCTTTTAAGAAGATAATCGGTTCAGGAACAACTTCTACTTTAGTAGCTTTGATATAGTTAGAAAAAGAAGCACAGCTGTAATAGAATTCAAATTCTCCTATTAATTCAGTGTTCTTAATCAAACTCTCTTCCAGCGGAAGAATCATCTCTGTAAATTTCCTAAAGATTTTATAGATCTCCTCTTTCTCAGCTTGATTCAAGAAAGAGATTTTGTTATTCATCTCGACAATTTCCGGCGGCTCTACAAATACAGAAGCACCACTGGAGGAGCGTTCCTGCACAACTCCACCGACGAATTTAACCTTTCCCTCTTTAATCGGAACAACAAATCTATCGCCACGCGTAGTAACTATCTTTTCCTGTAAATACTTTTCAAACCTGGGGTCATTCAACTTATCACTAAGAGTTTTATGAATACTGGAACGGGTGTCTTTTCGACTCTTCCTGATTCTGTTTAATTCAGAAGAGGCTGTGTCTAAAACCTCGCCTTCAGGGGAAAATATACTATCATACCTGGCTGTGATTTCCGGATATGCTTCTAACTCAGCAAAAGCTTGTTTAATTCCCTTATACCCTTCATAGCTAAGCAATTTCTGCTTTAAGAAGTTACCGATTCTGATATTTGTGATAATTAACTGAAACTCTTCATGGCTCATTACAGAACCCTTAAATTCAGAGAAAAAGTATTCCAAATTAGAGAGTTCTTCAATATTTATAGATAAACCCTCTTTAATAATAGATTGAAAATCATCAATCATCATAACCTGAGCTTCAATTTGGGCAATATCAGCCAGAGGGGCAAGCTGATCTATCTTATCTTTCCCCAAATAACTATGGCAGTGATATTTTATTAATTCTTTAAGTTTATCAAACTCTAGTTTTTTAAATGAATACATTTAGCTATATAATTTCCCTATTTTTGTCTAAATAATCTTGCAAGTATTGATTAATATCTTTACCTAAGACCGGTTTGAGGAATTTACTATTAATTTCAGAAGATATCTTACACACTTGGGATTTATCTATCTGCTTAGTCATAAATTCTAAATTAGCTATACTCATGAAGATAACAAATAGTGTTATCACAAATTGCATGGCTAATAAACCAAAAACAGCACCCAGAATTCTGTTAAAGATATTAAGGTTTAAGGTAGTGAGAAGCAGTTCTATTAACTTAGTTATAGAAAGCGTAATTAGAGCTATCATGATAACTTGGCTAATAACGGAAATAACTATACTCCAAGCATGAGACAATCCCCAGCTAGAGACAATTAAATCGCTGATCGGAACTGTGAATTTACTTAATGAGATGTAGAGGAAAATTCCGGTTAAGAAGCTCATTAAACCCCTGACGAAGCCCTTATATAATCCCCAAATCACCAATAGGATTGCACCAATACATAAAACAATATCTAACATCATAATACACTCTCCTGTTAATCATAATATTTTCTAAATTAAGAAGATGAGCTTTATTAGTCAATATTTAATTTGGATTAAATGAAAAAAGAGTGCTGATTATTAACCAACACTCTAATAATTAAATTAAGTATCTATTCAAATAATGTGATATTCTAACTTAGCTACCTAATATATCAGACGTAAAATTATCTGTTAAAGCGTTTCATTTTTCTCATCGCTTTAACCATTTTACGCTTTGCTACGTTCTCTTCTCTTCTTTTTTGAACTGAAGGTTTTTCAAAGTACTGATTCTTTTTGATATCTGATAATATAGCTGCTTTTTCACATCTCTTTTTAAATCTCTTTAAAAGAATATCAAAAGGTTCACTGTCTCTTCCGACTACTTTTGGCACTTTACATCACCCCCTTCTTTTATAGATTTTTTTATTCATAACTCAATTACATAGATAGGGCTAATTTCGTCAAGAGATTTTTTATGAATTTAAATAATAGAACACAGATGACACAGATTAGACAGATCTTCACTGACTAAGTCCAACTAATTGCAGGTTAAAACAGATTTTGCAATCTCTTAAAATCATCTACCCCATTCTAAGAATGATGGGGAGAAGTCTTAAAATCTGTGGTTATCTATCCAATCTGAATAACTCTGTGTTCTATCTTAAATCTCTATCTTAAAACTATTTTGATATAATTATTGACGGATAAAGAGCCATAATTAATCATTGTAAAAATATAAATTAACGATTATTTTAAAGGAGATATATTATGTTGAAAGGTTCATTTGTAGCTCTTGTAACACCATTTAAGAATAATGATGTAGATTACAACGCTTTAGAAACACTGATTGAATTTCATATTGAGAAAGGAACAGATGGTATTTTGCTCATGGGAACAACCGGTGAGGCACCAAATATAGCATCTGACGAAAGAGATAGAATGCTTCAGTTCTGCATCCAGAAAATAGATGGCAGAGTTGAAATCATGGTAGGAACAGGAACTAACAACTATCATCAAACTATTTCCTTAACCAAAAAAGCTGAAAGACTGGGTGTAAATTATGCTTTAGTGATTACCCCTTATTATATTAAACCAACTCAGAAGAGTCTTTACGAATACTTCAAAATAGTAGCAGACTCCACTACCATGCCGGTAGTTATCTATAATGTCCCTGGCAGAACAGGAGTTAATATTAATTCAGACACAACTATCAAATTAGCCAAAGCGTGCAAGAATATTGTAGGAATCAAAGAAGCGAGTGGTGATATTCTCCAAGCTTCCAGAATTGTCAGAGATACAGACAAGAATTTCTCCGTAATGTCCGGCGAAGATGCTCTTAACATTGCTATGTACGCAGTTGGTTGTAAAGGAACTATCTCCGTAACTGCTAATATTATTCCTGATAAAGTTCATATGCTATGGGCACTCTGCATGGATAATAAAATGAATGAAGCACGCAAGTTGCATGAAGAGATTTTAGAACTTAATAACATGATGTTTATTGAAACAAATCCTATTCCGGTTAAAGAAGCACTTGCTATGATGGGGATGATAGAGCAAGAAATTCGTTTACCTTTAACACTTTTAGAGGATAAGAGTCGCGAGTTATTAAGAGAAACATTAATCAGATATAAATTAATTAAGATATAAATAAGGAGTCGTTTATGGAGTTACAAGTCGGAAAAGTTTATGAAAACTTCGAACTGAAATGGACAAAAGAGATTAAAGAGATCAATAATGAACTGTTCTTTTTTAAACATAAGAAGAATGGTGCAGAACTACTATATTTTAAGAATGAAGATATCAATAAAGTATTTACCATAGGCTTCAAGACATTGCCGGAAGATAGTTGTGGAACTCCTCATATTTTAGAACACTCAGTTCTCAATGGTTCTCGTAAATACCCTATCAAAGAGCCATTTATGGAGCTTATCAAAGGTTCTCTAAAGACTTTTGTTAATGCTTTTACTGCTTCTGATAAGACCATGTACCCGGTTGCCAGTACTAATCAAAAAGACTTCTTGAATCTTATGGATGTCTATCTTGATGCTGTTCTGTTTCCTAAAATACATGATACTGAAGAGATTTTCTTGCAAGAAGGTTGGCATCACGAAATCTTCACCAAAGAAGAAGATGTAATCTTTAACGGTGTTGTTTATAATGAAATGAAGGGTGCATTCTCTTCTCCAGAATCTCTTGTTTACAGAAAGATTCAAGGTATTCTAAATCCTGATAACTGCTACAGTTTTGAATCAGGTGGAGATCCTGATGTGATTCCTGAATTAACCTATGAGAAGTTCTTAAATTTCCACAGAAGATATTACCACCCAAGTAACAGTTATATCTCTCTTTATGGTGATTTAGATCTTTCAGCAGCTCTCAAAAAAATAGATAATGAATATCTCTCCGAGTTTGATTTACTGAAAATAGACACTACCATTCCTGAACAAAAGCCTTTCCTTAAACCTGTGGAAGAAGTAGATTATTATCCTGTGGGAGAATCTGATTCTTTAGAGAACAAAACCTATATCGTCAGTGGTTATTCAGTAGGACACATAAAAGATGCTACCACTAATATGGGGTTAGGATTGCTAAGTAATATCTTGATTGATATGGAAGGAGCTCCTTTAAAAGAGGCTATTTTAGAAGCCGGTTTAGGACAAGATGTCTTCTCTATTTATGATAATTCAATTCTCCAACCTGTACTTAGCTTCCTAGTTAAGAACACTAATGAGTCAGAGAAAGATAAGATTCTCCAGGTTATTAAAGAGACTCTTGCCAAGTTAGTAGCAGAAGGAATTGATAAGAAGCTCATCGAAGCCGTGATTAATTCACATGAATTCCAACTTAGAGAAGCAGATACACGTAGCTATCCTAAAGGACTATTTTACCAAATGCAGACTTTTAGCGGGTGGATGCATTGTGATGATCCTAAGCTCTATTTAGAATTTGAAGATAGATTGAACTTTATCAAGAAGGTTGCGAATGAAGGCTATTTTGAAAAGCTAATTCAAGATTATATTCTAGATAATAAGCACCAAGCTGTGGTAGTTCTATTACCTAAAAAAGGTCTTACTGAAGAGAAGAATAAAGCTCTCAAAGAATCACTTGCCAAGTTTAAGAAAACACTTAGCGATGATGAGTTAAATAAGTTAGTTGCTAAGAATGAAAAGCTCAGACTTCGCCAACAAACTCCGGACAGTGATGAAGATTTAGCTAAGATACCGCATATTGAATTATCAGATATCAGTCCTACCCCTATGCCGATTGATTTCACTGTTACAGACAATGCGTCTCATAAGTACTTAGAAGTCGATCTGCCCACCAACAAGATTAGTTATGTCAGATTTGATTTTGATGCCAAAGTTCTTAAACAGGAAGATTGGAACTGGCTAGGTTTGCTATCAACACTTTTAACCAAAGTAGATACTACTAAACATAACTACACCCAATTATCCAATGAGATTCATATCAACCTCGGTGAATTCTCTACAGATTGCGATTTTGTTCCTGCTCAAAAAGGCAGAAATGACTACCAAATTTCCTTTAAAGTTTTCGCTAAAGCTCTGCTCAGCAAAATAGATGTACTTCCTGATTTCCTAGAAGAGATTCTCTTACTTTCTAAGTTTGATAATAAGAAAAGAATTCAGCAGGTAATCAGAGAAACTAAATCTCGTATGGAAATGATGTTTATGCAAGCCGGACATGTTTTAGCTATTACCCAAGGAAGAGCTCAATTAAGAGTAGAATATAGCTTTGTTAATGAAACTTCTAACTATAAATACTACAAATTCGTTTGTGATTTAGAGAAGAATTTCGACGCTAAGTTTGCTACTATTCAAGCCAAATTGGAAGAAGTCCGAAAGACTATTTTCCAACAAGGTTACAGATTAGGTTTAGCCGGAGAGAAGCAAGATAATGTTATGGTACAAAAGGTAATCTCTAAGTTTACCAATAAATTACCACAAGCAAAAAAGAGCAATCCTAAAATTAATTTCGTTAAAGGAAAGACAAACTTAGCCTTAACTGCTCCGATAAATGTCCAATATACCGGGTTAATGTGTGATTATGAAGAAGCCGGACTTAACTATGCAGGAAGTAGTGTGGTCTTGAGCAATGTCTTATCAACTGAATATCTCTACAATAATATTCGTGTGCAAGGTGGAGCTTATGGCGCCATCTTCGCAATGGGTGATGGTGGACATTTTGCTTTAGTCTCTTATCGTGATCCAAACTTAGCCAGAACCTACAAGATTTATGAAGGAATCCCTGAATTCTTAGCTACTTATAATGGCTCCCGTGAAGAGATTTCCAAACAGATTATCGGTTCTATTGCCAATATCGATTCTCCTCTTGCACCAAGAGCTAAATTAGATGTGGCTGCAACCTTTGATTCTGCTAATATCACTCCGGAAAGAAGACTCAAAACCCGTACAGAATTACTTAATACTACGGTAGAAGATATCAGAAACTATGCTGATAAATTCAAAGTAGCTCTCGCCAACGGGATTAAAGTAACAACCGGTAGTAATTCTAAAATAGAAGAAGATAAGCAGTTCTTTGATAAGATAGAGAATATCTTTGAGTAATTAATAATTAATAATTAATAGTTAATAATAAAAAATATGTAAGGGCGGAACAATTTCCGCTCTTTTTTTTAGCCACGGATTGGCACGAATTAAGAAAGATTAGGACTAATACGGAACTCTTAAAGTCCCCTATCACAATGTTGTGTAGAATTTATGGAGAAGGGTAGCAACTTTGTTGACGGGGTGAGGTCTTACTTCTTGGCTAAAAGTAATAAACAAAAAAAGCCCCTTTGCAGGGGGCAAAAAAGTAATCAAAGGACTGCCAATAGCAAATCCAATTCTTTATAATAACTTAGAATTAAATAACTTTTTTTATTTTGTTGGCTTTAAGGCAACTTGTACAGATTTTAATACTTCTAACATCGCCATCAATTTCTGCTCTAATTTTTTGAAGATTAGGGAAGAATTTTCTTTTTGTAGCATTCAAAGCATGGCTACGAAGGTTTCCAGAATTGGGACCTTTACCACATACATCGCATACTCGTGACATAATTCACCTTCCTCACTTTTTCTATTTATGACAAAAGAATGATACGCATTCATTTTGACAAGAACTTTTTTCATTATTTTTCAGAACGGTAAATTTGTCCAGAAAAATTATTAAAATCTTCTTCTTTCTCCAAGCAAGACTATATCTCTTAAGTTCTTTTTCTGATTAGCAGTCAGCCATTTTGCCTCAAACTCCTTGCTTTGAACTATCTGAGCAATAGCAGAAAGAGACTTCAAATGAATATGACGTTCAGCCATAGGACCTGCCAAAACAAAGATTGCTTTCACATCTTGTTGTTCTTCCGAGAATTTAACGCCTAGCTTAGAACGAATCAACATGATTTCAAAGATATCGCCGTCCTCTACAATAAGATGAGGAATAGCCACAAATGGGGTTAATGCAGTTGAACTTTGCGACTCTCGATCATGGAGTTTCTGCAAAATATCCTCTGTGCTAATATGCAAACTGTTTTCTAGATATTCAGCAATAATGGCAAACAGCTCTTCTAATGTTGTGGCTTCTTCAAGGTCAATTACCTTTGAATTTTCAATCAAAGTATCAAATTTATCTTTAGTAATATCGTCTCTCTCATACAAAATACTTTTCAATTCGCCTTCTAAATTGTAAGAAGTCAATTTCTTATTCATGACTCTTTCAATAAGATGAAGAAAGGCATACTCACTGTGTTCTTTTTTTCTGCCGTAGAAAACATAAACTCCTAAACCAAGGAGAATCAAACCGCAACTTATGAGAATCGGATATAATCCCATATCGAAAATCAAGAAGAGAAAAGCAATAATAGAGACAATTTGCACCCAGGGATAAAATGGAGATTTAAAAGAAGGGCGGTAATTCTGGATTTTACTTTCGCGCAGGATAACCACTGCTAAGCTCGAGAGAATATAGTTCATAATAACCACTGTAGATGCTACTTTTATAAGAATATCCAGCGGTAATAAAATAGCCAAAGCAATAAATAATCCAGTAATCAAGAGCGATGGTATGGGCGTGCTATACTTCTTTGAGACTTTACCAAGCAAATCTGGCATCAAATTATCTCTGCTCATTGCCAAAGGATAGCGCGAGGCTGCCATAATACCGGCATTAGCTGTTGTAACAAAAGCCAGCATTGAGGCGATTAAAATACTATAAAACCCAAATCCACCTAGTGCTTTTTTAGCAGCATTGGCAATGGGGGTAAGGTTATTAGGATCTGCTAATCTACTGGGATTTTCCACTCCCACAGTTACTATTAACATGCCTGTATATAAAACTATTGTTACTACTAATGACAAAATTAAGCCTAAGGGAATATTCTTTTTAGGATTGGAAATCTCTTCTGACATAGAAGCAACTTTAATTAGGCCTCCATAAGAGACAAAGACGAAACCAGCTGTAACTAAAACTCCTTTGCCACCATTAAATGTAAAAGGAGCAAAGTGACGAACATTAATCGATTTAGCACCAAAGACAATGTAAGCAAGAATTATTGCCATTAGGAAAATAACTAACCAGACTTGAAACTTACCTGCTTCTTTTACTCCCGTGATATTCAGGGCGACAAAGAACATGGTTAAGCCGACTCCGACTAAAGTCCAAACAAAAGCGGGAAGATTAATAAAAAGCATCGCCACCGCGGTAATACCTATTATTCCAAATGCACTCTTTAGTGACAGGGCAAACCAACTCAGAAGCCCGGAAATAGTACCTACAGGAGCACCTAAGCTTCTATTGATAAAGAAGTAGTCGCCACCTGCTTTAGGCATGGCTGTAGCTAATTCAGAGACGCTAAGGACTCCACAAAACGCTAATAGTCCCGCAATAAAATAAGAGATGAAGACGGATGGACCTGTCATGGCAAAAGCTAAACTAGGGAGAATAAAGATACCGGAACTAATCATTGCCCCTGTGGCAATACTAAAGATTTCAGGTAATTTAAGTTCTTTCTTCAGCCCCATTGCCTCTCCTGTCAATAATCTTAACTTTTCTATAATTATCTACTACTTCAAAATATATTTCAATTCGCTCTTCAGGTAATATTTCTTCTGCTATCTCTGGCCATTCTATTAATAAAAGACCCTCTTCCGTAAAATCAGTAATCCCAAGTTCGTATATTTCCTCAGGGCTTCCCAGACGGTATAAATCTAAATGGAAGACAGTAAAATCTTTAGCATCATATTCATTTAATAAAACATAAGAAGGACTGCTGACATAATCAGTAACGCCGAGTTCTCTACAGAAATTAGTAACGAAAAAAGTTTTCCCTGCCCCTAATTCTCCATAGAGGAAATAGATATCTCCCTTTTTAGCTTGTTTAGCTAAAGTGACCGCAAATTGTTTACTTTCTTCTTCATTTTTTAATATTAGTTCTTTTTTCATTAATTCCTTTAAGAAGTTTAGTGGCAAGTAGCTTGCCACTAAACATAGATTAATTTATTTTTTAGCTTTTCCCACAGAGACCGGCAAGATCATCTCTTGCATAGATATGCCTCCATGTTGGAAAGTGCTGTTGAATTTCTTCTGGTAAGTGTGATAAGAGTTGGGGTACACAAAATAATAATCTTCTTTAGCAAAGATATAGTTTTCCACAATATTCTTAGTTGGCAACCCAATATTTTTAGGGTTTTTAACAAAATAAGCATGCTTACTATTAGCTGTGAGGTTCTTGCCATCTTTATAGCGGACTGTCTGCGAAGTATCTCTATCGCCCACAACCTGAGTAGCTCTATTAACTCTAATAGAACCGTGGTCAGTAGTGATAACAATATTCGCACCTTGTTTGGCAATCAGCTTTAATGCTTCATAGAGGGGAGAGTGCAGGAACCAATGTTTAGTGAAGTTTCTCAAGGCTTTTTCATCAGGAATTGCCTCTAAAAGAATCTGATCTTTAGAGCGATGATGAGTAAGCAGATCCAAGAAATTATAGACTAAAACAACTAAATTATCATTCTGCCAGCTATCAACTTTACGAATGACAAAATTTCCCTCTTCAATATTGAAGATTTTCACATACTTAGAAGGAACATCTAAATCGAATCCAAGATCAATAAGATGTTCATCCATTAGCTGATGCTCATTACGATTACGACTGTTATCCATATCTGAAGAGTTGTTCCAATAATCAGGAAATCTTTCCGCTATATCAATAGGTAATAGTCCGCTAAAGATTGAGTTTCGTGAATATGGAGTTGCTGTAGGAAGAATAGAATAATAGAGGTTTAGGTCTATATCGAATAGTTCTTTAAGGTAGGGTTCAATTGCCAGATATTGATCTAATCTAAGGCAATCTAAAATGATAAAGTAGGTAGGAACATCGCCTTCTAACAGAGGCGCGACATAGTTAGAAATGATATCATAAGATAAGTTTGGTCTTTCGTCAGAGTTTATCCATTTCTCATAGTTTTTCTCAACGAAGCCGGTAAATTCGTTATTACAGCTTTTTGTTTGCAAGAAGTGCATCTGTTCTAAGCCGGTATCTTCTACTTCCGAGATTCTTAAATCCCAGTTGCAGAGTTCTTTATAGATCTCATACCAATCTTGATATTCCGGATTATTCATGATTCTATCATTAATTTCATTAACGAATTTAGCGTATTGCTGACCCAACTGACTTTGGATGATATTGGATGATTCGAAAATCTTCTTAATAGACATAATTATCTGGTTAGGGTTAATTGGTTTGATTAAATAATCAGCTATTTGATTAGCAATAGCTTGGTCCATAATGCCTTCAGCCTCACTCTTAGTTATCATGATAACTTTAAGATCCTGATGTATTTTTTTTATTCTTTCTAAAGTTTCTAAGCCATCTAAGCCTGGCATCATCTCATCTAAGAGAACTAAATCGAAGTTGCTGTCTTTAACCTTTTGGATACCATCCATGCCATTGGAAGCTGTATCGACAATATATCCTTTTTTCTCTAAGAACATTACAAGTGGTTTCAATAATTCAATCTCATCATCAATCCATAGTATTTTAAATTCTTTATTCATATCTTCCTCTGATTTTTTTATGGTAAGAACGATTGACCCGACAATTTCTTATATATTATCTCCCTCTATTTGTTCTTCAAATTTTCTCTGCTTTTCTCTAATAATATCATTTACTTTTTCTAAATCACTATCTTGGAAGAAGAGAGCAAGTTTATAGTTCAACTCTTTGCCGGAACAATTAAAGTAACCTTTCATATTATCCATGTATTGTTCGATAAAGACATCTTTCAAGGTTTTAGAACTCTCTCTTTCGTGATCTCTAATCTCTTTAATCTTCTCTTTCAAATCTTGGTGTGTCAGCTCTTCTGCCTGCTTTAACCACTCTTCCTGAACATCGTAAGCACTATCTTTAATCAGAGGCTTAATAAGGCTTAGGCGATCCATACCAATCTCTTTAACAGTTTCGCTATCAACATTCATATCTTTAATATAAATATCGTAAATTGAAATTAATTTAGCAGCCAAAGTGTTAGACATATTATATTCTGATTCTATAAACTCTTTAAAGTTCTTGTAGCCTTTAATCTTGAAAGTTCTCATTCTTTTGATTTCAGACAACAACTCTCCGAGAGCTACGAAATCTTCTTCTAATCTATGTTTTATAACCCCAATAGCCTTAAATCTCTCTTCCGGAGTAAGGCTACTCTCTTGGTTAGTATTAAATATTTCTGACATATTTTATCCTTTATTTTGTTTTTCTTCGAGAGGAAAATAGATGTGTTCCGGTTGAGGGAATTCACCTGTTTTTACCTCTTCACCAAATTTAGCCAAAGCATGAGAAATGGTATTATCTAAATCTGCATAAGTTTTGACGAACCTGGCAACATAAGCAGAATGACCGAGAAGATCATGGTAAACAAGCACTTGTCCATCTGTGTACCTGCCAGCTCCAATTCCTATGGTTGGTATTTTCACACTTTCAGTGATCTCTTTGGCAAGTCCTTCAGGAACACCTTCCAACACGAGCATAAAAGCTCCTGCCGCTTCAACTCTCATTGCTTCCGCAAGAATCTCTTGATGCCTCTGCTGAGTTTTACCTTGAACTTTAAACCCGCCGAACCTATTAACAGATTGAGGAGTTAAGCCAAGATGAGCAATTACCGGGATTTCACAATCAACAATTGCCTTAATAGCAGCAATTCGCGAATCAGAACCACCTTCTATTTTCACAGCATTAGCTTTACCTTCTATGATAAGCCGTGATGCGTTTCTTTTGGTTTCTTCAATACTCAAATGATAACTCATAAATGGCATATCGCCAATAATAAAAGTATCTTTTGCCCCGCGTCTTGTTGCTTTTGAGTGATGAATAATATCATCAATAGTTACTTCGAGGGTGTTCTCATATCCAAGCACTACCATGCCAAGGCTATCACCAACTAAAATCATATCAGCTTTACCCATCTCCACTAACTTTCCTGAAGGGTAGTCGTAAGCTGTTATCATAACAATCTTTTCATTCGCTTTTTTCATCTTTTTAAAAGAATTTACATTTAACATTTTATCACCTACTCACCTGAATTTATTTCACTATCAGCATCGCCTTCTGCTACATCTGCATCTTGTTCTTCTCTTGCTGTATCTCTTTCAAACTGTAAATCTGATTGAAACATCCCCTTATCAAAGTACAAATCATAAATAACATCGCCAACTTCTGACCAAGCTAAAAACCTGCTATATAAAAAACCATCCATGTAATTTGCCTGTAAAGCATAAGTTCCATCCGGATACCAGGCAAAGGCAGGTCCGGATAACATACCCCGTTTATAACTTTTAAACTCACCTATTTGTCCGTCTGAGAAAAGAGAATAGGCTGAGCCGGTAAAGAGAGTACCTTGGTAATACATAAGGTCGTTAACCTCTGTCAAATCATCTAAGAGCAGAGCTTCCGGAGACAAAATAAAGTCTTCGATAGAATCAGTGCTGTCAAAAACTACTGCTTCCAGCTTAACTACTTTATCCATTTTATTAGTTCTTAAAGAGGAGTTTTTATTTTCAGTCGCATCTGATAGCAAATCCACGAAGTTTGCTGTTCTCTCGACCTCACCTAACTCCAATTCTTGCTTATTAGATTGAGCTTGGCTTTCACCACTAAATGAGTTTAGAGAGCAACTGCTCAACCCAAGACTCCCTATAATGATAACTATAATTATATATTTCTCCATTAACACCTCCTAACAGAGACTAATATATTTGATTAAAAACATTTACGGTAGAGTCCGTGTTAGCAAACACAGCTGCATCAAGTCTCACTGCTCTATCATCATTATCTTTCTGTTCATAGACTTAAGAACTACTTACTCGTGTTTTTAACAGTGTCTAACAACAAGTTAACAAAGCTTGAGATTTTCTCTACTTCTTGTAGCTTAATATTTTCATCTAACAGTTGATTAGACATATTTTTAACTTCATTTTTGATATCAAATAATGAGTTAAAACCGTCATAACCTAATACTTTTAAACTAGCTGCAAGAGCATTAAAACTAACTCCATCTTTATTAAGAGCAGCCATTAGTTCTGCTACATTTTGAGTAACCACCGCTATTTTCTGCACTTTGTTAATATTGTCAGCATAGGCTTGGTTATTCTCACTAGATGAGTTTAAAGAGCAACCGCTCAACCCCATAATAGCTATAATGATAACTATAATTATATACTTCTCCATTAATACCTCCTAACAGAGTCTGATATATTGACTTAGAATTCAATGTCATTTTATTAAACTATTTAAATTCTGTAAAGATAAGATAAGTTATTTTTTCATAAGCAACAATAAATATTTATCAATCCATTAATGTATCTAACTTTGGCACCATCTCATCCATGAATTCTTGATATCTATCTTCAATAATAGCTTGTCTTGCCATTCCTACTAATTCTAAATAGAAATGAAGACTATGAATAGTAGCCAATCTTAAGGCTAATATTTCGCCTGCATTGAAGAGATGTCTAATATATGCACGTGAGAAATTTTGGCAAGCATAACATGTGCATTCCGGGTCAATAGGTCGTGGGTCCTCTTTATAACGCCCGGCTTTAATAATTAATTTTCCGTTGCGGGTGAAGATTGTTCCTTTGCGAGCATTACGCGTAGGCATCACACAATCGAACATATCTACTCCATTGGCAATATTCTTAAGAATATCACTAGGCGTGCCAACCCCCATTAAATAACGCGGTTTATCAAAAGGCAGAATTGGGTTAAGAAAGTTAGTAATATTGAACATGTCCTGTTTTTCTTCGCCAACAGCTAAACCACCTATAGAATATCCCGGGAAATCCATCTCTATCAGTTTTTTGGCTGATTCTTCTCTTAAATCTTCATGCACTCCACCTTGCACAATGCCAAACAAGGCTTGCTTATCTGTGTTCTTGTGGGCATCCAGACCTCTTTTCGCCCATTCCAGAGTAGTTTCTAGTGACTTGGCAACATATTCTTTCGTGGCAGGATAGGGTGGGCATTCATCAAAAGACATGATAATATCGGCACCAATAGCGTTTTGAATCTCCATTACGCGTTCCGGAGTAAACATGTGATAACTTCCATCTAAATGAGATTGAAACCTAACGCCCTCTTTAGTTATCTTACGCAATCCTGATAAACTCATTACTTGGAAACCACCGCTATCTGTCAAAATCGGTCTATCCCAACCGATAAATTTATGTAATCCGCCAAACTTCTTAATTAACTCATGTCCCGGTCTTAAATAAAGATGATAGGTATTTCCCAAGATAATTTGAGCTTGTGTGTCCTCTTTCAGCTCTTTTGGAGACATAGTTTTCACCGAACCAATAGTGCCCACAGGCATAAAGATTGGCGTCTTAATTACTCCGTGAGGAGTTGTAAATTGACCGGCACGGGCATTCCCGCTTCTTGCTTCTAATGTATATTTAAAAATAAGTCTTCTCCTTTAGTTAATTAAGAATTTGTATAATAGCGAGAAATTAAGCCTTGGAAATCAGAATAGAAAGCATAAATCATCAATGATAACAGAAGGAACATCCCTATTTGTTGCAGGATCATTTGAGTTTTCAGCTCTAATTTCTTCCCTCTAATACCTTCAATGAAAGCAAACATAATATGTCCCCCGTCTAAAACCGGAATAGGCAGAAGATTCATCACCATCAGCACAATATTTAAAAAGCCGACAAACTGCAGAGCTCGCGCTACTCCCTGCTTAATATGATCACGCCCGACAGAGAAGATCATGACTGGTCCACCTATGCTATTCTTAAACGATTCAGGCTTCTTGATCATCTGGTATAAGCTGACATAATGCAGTTTCACAATGGAAAAAGTAGTTTCAAAACCGGTCTTAATAGCCTCACCAAATCCCAGTCTATAAGAGTAGATTACAGGAAACTGCTGTGTAATCCCTATTAGCTTTCTATCATTATCAGGAAGCTCCATTTTAGAGAGATTCTTGGTAAGCACTTCTCCATTTCGCTCAATTAACACTTCTATATTTTCATCATTCTTACCAACTTCATGATTCATCGCCATCCAATCATTGACCACAACCCCATTCACGGAAGTGATGAGATCACCCTCTTTTAAACCGGAGTTATAAGCCGGGGATTTAGGTAAAACCTCTCCCACTCTCGCTTCTATTAAAGGTCTAATCTTTTCAAAATCAGCCCATTCTCTCAGACTTACCAAAGGAATATCCACAGTAGCCTGCACATTATCACGTGTGTAGGTTATAGTGTTACTCTTATTGTCATTCAGCTTGGTAATG
Organism: Cloacimonadales bacterium (SeqCode); assembly: GCA_041672585.1. GTDB lineage: Bacteria > Cloacimonadota > Cloacimonadia > Cloacimonadales > JAFGVF01 > JAEKNW01. The sequence continues at coordinate 43,299 of JBAYZI010000005.1, forward strand.
GCATCATACCATCCTTGGATAGGTTCGCCATTAATCTTTTCTATGGTATCACCTTGCTGTAAGTAAGCACTGAATTCAGAGTTAACCTGCCCCACAATTGGGTAATGATCTGTAACTTTCTGAGCAAACATAAAAGAAACCATTAAAATCAATAGAGCAAAAATTAAGTTGGTGAAAGGACCAGCAAAAGCAATGATGGCACGTTTCCACCAAGGTGAACTTAAAAATCCATCAGGATCTGAACTTTCATCATCCACGTTGTCGCCTTTCATCTTGACATACCCACCCAAGGGAATCCAGGAGAGAGAATACTCAACTCCATTTTTAGTAAACTTAAAGATTGGCTTACCAAATCCAATAGAGAACTTCTCTACGCTAATACCGAGCATCCGAGCAGCCAAAAAGTGTCCGCCTTCATGCACTGCTACCAGCATTCCTAAAACAATTAAAGCACCGATTATTGTGAGCAATATATCTCCTCTATATTATGTTGGATAATGTGTTATCATCTACCCATAACTTATATAATATCCTATTTTTCTGTTATTTTACCTATAACATCAAACTTTGATTATTAATCTTTTTTGTCAAACTGAAAAAGCATAAATTGAAATAAAAGGAGATAGTTAGTATTGAATGAGCGATAGATTGATAGAAAGGGTAAAGCTATTGTTAGATAAATCGTGTGGTAGGAAATAATTACTAAATATCTAAAGGACATAAGAAGCTCTAACTTTGTCAACAATCTTCCTTTTGGAGTATTATTGATAAAAAGGAACATTAGTATTTCACCGATTACCATGTACGCTGTGTCCCCAAGGACCTTCGAAAGTATGAATCAGTTCCCTAAAATCAAACCTGACTTTCGCCGTAACCAGGGTAAAGACTACTCTCTCCTTGGTGACTGGTTAGGCTGTGATGATGCTAAAAACCTCTCTATCTTATATTCTGAGATGTCTAACTCAACTAAGCGTATAAACATCTACAATTCTGGTAAAAAGCATTGTCCAAACTTATATACTAAAACTTATAAAAAGTTAGGATTAAAAAACTGGGAGGATGTGAAGGAGAATAAACTGCCTGAACTCTATAAAACTGAAGGTAAAACAAGAAAAGAACTCATTGAAGACTATACTACTTACCTTGGAGATTGAACTATCAAAGGGCACGATAAACCCCCTATCTTCCTAGATAAAACTAAACCAGGTAAGTTTAATAATGAAGCCTATACTACTCCTGACATAGCTGGTAGATTTAAGTATATGAATACAAACGATGAGGTTCTCACTAATCCTGATGAAGCATGGTTAGGTAAGGACAAAACAAGAATTAGCTATCTTAAAAATTGCTCTAAAAACATCATGTTATTAGTGGAAGTTAAAGATGGTTATTACGAGTATTTTAACATAATAATTAAAAGAGGTACAAGCTCTGTTAACAAAAAAAAGAACAGGTTTCTTACTAAAATAGAATGGGCGTAGATTGCTCTACTCCCATAACTATGCTCTCGTCCAAAGTCTTAAACACTTCACGAAATTCCACATTGATACAATCGAGGTTTAAGCTCTCTCAGTGTTTCTATTTTATATTTTAATCAATTACCTGTATATGAAAAATTAATAAATTTTTTAGTTAACTCATTCTCAAAGTTCTTCTAAAATTATAGACTTGAAGAAAAAGGCATTGATTTAATTAATTTTTCCATATATATAAAATCAGGACTCTCTCCTTTGACAGGTAATTTAATACTAATTTCTCCCAGGCGTGTTTGACTGCATTTACGACCATAATTATATCGATATTGTTCAAGATTTAAAACTGTAACTAAAAATAATCCAATATATCGGTTCATTTCAAATTTTGGAATTAGTTTCTCAACATGGTCACTGGCAGAAAATGGTAAAGGCTGATATGAACAATATCCCAATACTGCACTATCAAAAGTTATGACATTTCCTTCCTCAGTATAATAATCATAAAATTCATCAACACCATTATTTGTTGCCTTAGTTGTGACATAAGGGTAAGGACCATTTCCATAAATATGCAATTTATCCCTTGTTGTTGTTCTAGTTCCTACAATATCGAATAGATCACCTAATTTGAAAAATCTCCAATCTGTAGAAATAAACAGAATTGTCTTATTTTCTATAGGTTTACTGGATATACTACTATTTACATCATCATAGTATTTTTTCACCTCATTTATTAATTTAGTAGGTATTTCTGAAGGAATCTTGATATCACCAAGGGTCTTATTGGCCTGCCTACCATAATTATATTTAAATTTGTTTGCATTAATATATCTTGCATAAATAAGCATTTCAATTGGATTTAGAGGCTTTAGCGGCTTAAGAACATAAATATGGTGACCACTATAATATTCATAAGGGTGATAAAATGTGGATAAGACAGACCCTCCGGCAGCAACAGATAAAGTATGTGCTAGGTTAGGAATAACATCTACTATTCTCTCCACAAAAGCTGAAACACCATTATTATTCTCAGTACGAGAAACAAATGGAATAGAATTATGAGCTTTTTTGTCGACTTCTATTAAGTTAACTAACTCTAATTTTACACCATAGTTTACTTCGAATAAATCAGACACTTTTAGCAGATTACTCACTTTTTACCTCTAGACACTTTTCAAACACCCTATTCTTATTCAAGAAAGTTATATAATCTAATACTGTATCTTCAAAATCTCGAATTGATAAATTTGAATAGTCTGTAGTTAAATATGCTTCTGCTACCCATTCCATGTCAGCAGTTACGCACATATTTACACTAAATCCATGTTCATTTTTCCTATTCAAGAAGTTTGAAAGCCATTTTTCTTTTATATCTGACCATCTTCCATGAATATCTATTCTGCCTTTAGTTTTTCTCTTCTCAAATCCATCATCTTTATAATACCCAAAGTAAGTTTCTTTTTGTATAGGATGGGGTTTTTTCGCAGTAAATACCATTATACATGTTACAACATTAACTTTAGAATTAGTAAATAGTTCATTTGGCATAGATAAAACAGCTTCCAAAGTATGACTTTCAAGTAGTTTTTTCTTTAATTCATAAGTCTTTCCTGTAGTTGCTAAAGCACTTTGCATAGGAACAATTGCAACAGAGATACCTCCCTCGACAAGGCAATCTAAATTATTTAGTATAAATTCAAGTTCATCTAAGTCATCAGATTTCTTTGATTTATATGGTGGATTTAACAAGCCAACCGTAGGTCTTAGCTTCTTAACAGACTCAATAATTTTCTCATCAAAACAGTCGCCATTATATATATTTGTCTTACCATCTTGGTGTATGTACATGTTTGAGACTGCTAAAGCAAAAATGTGAGATTGATATTCTGTTCCTATCAATTGATGTGATTTTATTCTTTTTATTTTATTACTATCCTCCTTGGCATCTTGAATCATCTTTTTCATAGCTCCGATTAAGAAGCCACCAGTACCAGTACAATTATCGTAAATAATTGAATCTTTATTAACTTGGGCTAATTCAGAGAAAAACTCAGTAATATGTGGAGGTGTTAATACTATACCCAAACCTTTATCACTGTTAGCATAACGAAGAAACTCAATATATAGTTGCCCTAAAACATCATAATACTCATGGTTTTTCATAAATGCTTTTATGTTTGTATGAATAGCTTGAATAATATTTTTCAATACATCCTTTTTCTGAGATAAAGATGTGTCGGTTTGTATAAAACTGAACTGTGTTTTTAAGTTTGCAAGCTTTTCACCAGTAATGTTTGCACTTTGCAGTTCAGATGTTACAGTTTGAATTAAGGAGTCTGCCAAACTTCTAGGTGTTTTCTGAAAAGTATAGGAATTTAAGAAAGCCTTATCTTCTAAGGCAATAATTATTGAGCTTATTAATAAGCTCCTTTGACTTTCAAGGATTTTATGAGTATGAAGATCATCATTCAGTTTTTTTGTGAAATCAATTAAAGTACTATAATCTTGTCTAAACTTTTCTGGACTTTGCAGATAGCCTGTAAGATAATCTTCAGCAGGCAGAAGTTTATTTCCAAAACTCGATGTTGCAACATTTTCTCCTTTCAAATGAAGAAAGTGTGAAACCTTAGCTTTTCTTTCTGTTTCTCCACTTATTGCTATTGCTATTACATCAAAATCTTTAGCTAAAAATGAGGCATATAATAGGACTCCATCAACAGCATAATCAGAGTATTTATCACGATTTTCACTCTCATGATTTCTAATATCCGCCTTACACTCAACCACAATTATCAAATCACTATTATCTTTAAAGCTAATAATGAATTCAGGATGTCCTTGTCCTGGTCCTTTCTTTGATGCAAATTTTAGAAGCTTATTAATCTTTGGGATATCTGATTTTTGTTCTTCAATATTTATTAAGTCAGAATACTGGTTAAAGTGTCCCCTTAAAATATTTTCTGTTTTTCTTTCATTAGCCATTTTCCCCTCTTAATTTAAAAAATATTACTTTTTTGATTGCAGTAAAAATTCTATGCCGTTATTAGGACACAATATAATTAATCAGATAAGTGTCAATGAATTTTATATAAAATTAAGTATTACTTAATAATTTTATTTGAGTCCATAATTCATTCGTTCAAAAAATTCTCTTTTCAATTTCTCTGGAACTTCTTTTTTCTCAGATTCTAGTTTAGAAATCTCAGTCAGATAAATTTTATCTGATTTATACCTTTTGCCCTTTGAGTCTACTACATGCATTCTAATATACCATTTATCTCTAATTCTTTCTTTGATATCAATAGGATATTGACTAAGTAAATATCCTATATCTAGATAAAACTTCTTCCTTTCTTCTTTATCATATTCATTATTATTTTGGAGTAATGGGACATGCACAACAATATTTGTCTTTTTTTTTATATTATATCTGTTATAAACAACATATTCAAATCTCTGTACATACTTTCTGAAATTTGACAAGTTCGTAACTATTATTAAATATGAGTCAAGAGGATAGCCTCCATATACTGATGTTCCATAAGATATTTCTGCTTTCATTTTTGATTTTCTATCTAGGAAATAGAATAATACATTGAGAAACAAACTACCTAAACTTATTGCTACAGCAATCCCTGAGTAAAATGAACTATTCATAAACCCACCTTTTTTTATGTATAAATAATATTAATAACTATAATTTTCTGTCAATACTATTTATTATCAAATTACATAAGACAATCTCATAATGGGAAATAGCAATTTTAAGATTATCATTTAAAGACCCAATGAAAATTAATTTATGAAGCTTGACAATTTCCCTATATATGTATTTTTAACTAAAATCTAAAAAAGGAGGTAAACCATGGATAAATGGGAAATCTACAAAGATGCCAGTAAAGAATGGCGTTGGAGAAGAACTTCTACTAATGGTAGAATCGTCGGAGCATCTACTCAAGGCTATGTAAATAAGTCTGATTGTGTAGAAAATGCTAGAAGACATGGATATAAAGGTAACTAAATAAATAGTTACCTTTATATGAGAAACAAAAACTTCAGTTTTTATGTGACAGTTTAAACTGGAGTTTTATTTTATGCCACTTTTATAATAATTAAAAACATGTCAAATTAATTTTTAATATCTATTAGAGTTCCTTCAAGCATTAAATCACATAATCGTTAATTTCACAAAAAATAACATATGCAACTCTGCCTTTAGAGTCTTTTTATGCATCTTTTAAAACCCCTACATACTATAGAAACAACTTTTTCTAATTTTGTCCCGGTTCTTTAATTTAGTCCTTACTATTCCCCCTATTAGATTAATCTAATAGGTGCCGATAAAACCATCGCATATGTTACCCTCAACTAACAATGATTACATAATCAACTAAAAAAATATTATTGCTGCTTTTTCATCGAATCTACTAGGGACATTAGAGGGTAGCTCGATGAGTTTTCGATGAATATACGGAGAATGAGAGAGAGAGCAAGGGGTAATTGAAGAAACGCAGAGTTAAACACAAGAAAAAATACTTTTATACGAATTAGAAAATAATCAACAATTAATGAACGAATCGTTATTAACATTTCAAACTATGTAACCCTTACAGGGTTATTTTCTTGTGTGTGATATATACCGGGGGTCAATTCTGCTAACAGAATGAGACCCCGGGCTAAACTATTTATCCCCAAGGGGATTTAAGAGACCTCGCAACTGATATCAACCAATTGAACGATTAAACAAATCAACGACTCAACAGTTCAACATGCATCTAATTCGTGTTTATTTGTGTTCATTCGTGGCTAACAAAAAAGGGCGGAAAATTTCCGCCCTTTCATATTCTTTTCTTAATTATTAATTATTCATTATTAATTAGAAATGTTATTTCATTAAGATCATTTTCTTGGTAGAACTGAATTTACCGGACTTCATTCTATAGAAGAAGACACCGGAAGCAACGCTCTTACCATTATCATCTTTACCATTCCAGACAACACTGTGATCACCGGATTCTCTATTTTCATTAACAAGAGATCTAACTTTCTGTCCTCTGATATTATAAATATCTAAAGATACAGGTCCGTTCTCTTTTGTTGAGAAAGCGATTGTTGTTTCAGGGTTGAATGGGTTAGGGTAGTTACCTTTTAAAGCGGTGTTTACTACAACAACTTCATTGTTGTCATTATCGGTTCCGCCCGGTGCATCGATTTCTACATCATCAACTAAGAAGATGAAGGCATCGTTAGATACACATTGAATAGCAACTCTAATTCTTTGGTTAGCATAAGCATTCAAAGGATAAGAGTATTGAGTCCAAGTATCAGGAGCTTCAACATAAGTTGGTCCTGAGATTGATGTAAAGTCACTTGGGTTAGTTGAACCTGTTGAGACTAAGACATTGAATCTTTCCATACCATACTGTGCGGTAATTGATTTTCCCCAGAAGTTGAATGTTCCGGAGTTACCAAGGGTAAATTCCTGAGTCATCATCCAGTCATTGTTAGGAGCAGTAGTTGCTGCAAAACAAGCCATGAACTTAGTACCGGTTACTGCAACATATTCAGGTCCATCAAGAACTGGAGTTGTCATAGTTGGATTGAATACGATATAAGACATAGCTGATCCGGTATTAGGGAATTGTACTCCTGTGAAACCGTAAGTTGGTGATAAATCACCGTCAAACAATACCCATGGGGCTGCTTCAAGAGCA
>JBAYZI010000006.1:0-48251 GCA_041672585.1 Cloacimonadales bacterium (SeqCode)
AATATATGCAAGCAAGAATGTGTAAACACAACCAAAGTGCTTAAAAACTGCTATAATTACAAGCATAATACTATGACACTTACCTTAGCTAAGTGCCATATATATTAGAGCATTAAGACTACCATAGCAACAGACCAAATCTATAATTATCGTTTAGATTTGGTCATTAAAGACAACAAGATTATTACTGTGGATTTATTTCCACATCCAATCTGTGGTGTTGCAGATAATCAACATACTAAAATAAAAAATGGAGGTAATCATGAAAAGATTACTTGTAATAATGTTAATACTTGTTGCCGTTGGAGTTGTTAATGCTGGAACTATTAAAATTGTAACAGATATGAAGTTTTATGAACACGATATTACCCTTTACAGAAAAATTCTTGATCATGGTCCACATGCTCAATATGAACCAATGACAGACTTTTTTTATAATCGAGAAAATAGAGAGATAACTAATCTTATTGAAGGAAATAACCTCTATTGGGTGATTATTAAAGGTGATCCCCTGCTAAATTTCGGTCCTTGTGAAATAAGTGTAGAAGGTATTGATTTTAGGTCTGGGAATTATGTTGTAATTAAGAAAATGTTTTTCCTTTGGCCTGACGATCCAGGAACACCAATAACAGAATAAACTAACTAATGGGAGAGAAGTTAACTTCTCTCCCCAAAAAAGGAAGTATAATGAAAAAAAATATTATTCTAATCATGTTATTAATTATATGTATAAATGCTGCTGCCGAACTTGATTACAGCTTATTATCTGAATTCGGCTTTGGTGGGGTTGGTTTTGTACTCTATTCTAATGAAAAAATATTTAGTACTAATTCTTATGGATATACTATCTATGAAATACAAGGAAATGGCACTTTGCAGAGTGTAGGTAATGTGAGATATTCTCCACATATTAATCCTCATTATTCTCATGATAAATTAGCTGTTTATAGTGGATTGATGAATTTTAGTAAACGCGAAGACTACGGTTCGTATTTCACAATTTATGACACATCAGTGCCGAATGAACAAACCATTCTTTATCATACTCAGATTGATATAGATAATATGTTCTCAGCTGAGTTATTTGAAGACTATTTCATTAGGAAGACTGGAAATCATCAATATACAGTCTATGATTATCAAACATTTCAACCTGTTAGCCAAGTGGACAATATTTCTTTAATATATAATACGAAATTCAATGATCAGGGGGCAGTGCTTCTTGATTACAGTGATAATTTTTACTACTATTATGAGATTGATGATGAAGGCATTCTTCATAAGAAATTTAATTTAGGAGAGACTGAACGCAAAGTTTCAATTGATGGGAATAAATTGATTTCCTACACTAGAGGTGATATTAACTTTTATAGTATCACAGATTCTGATGAATTAGAATTATTAGGTTCATTTTTTCTTCCGGAACCAATACTGTATAGAAGCCAAATAGCATTTAAAAATGATATGATTGCTTTTTCTATTGCTGAGGGAACATATCCTCGAACATCAAGGCTATACCTTTATGATGCTACAGATGTTTCCTCTATTCACTCAATAGAACTGCTTGATAGTGTTGATCTGTCAAACCGTCCTTTTACTCAATTCCGTGAAGCTGCTTCTCTTGTACAAAGTGATGATGACCTTTATGTCTATACTTCCGAGTTCTTACTGCACGCTTCTATAAATAATGGAAATATTATTCTAGATGATATCGGCATCCCTGAAATTGGTAGTTTATCAACACAAGGTGTGATAAAAAATGATCTCTTTTATACTCAACATATATACAGAGATTGTAATCTTAAAATGTTTTCCCTTGCTGATCTAACTAATGTGCAAGATGTCGCTCATGATTATCCTGATGCGAGCTTGTATCGATTCTTAGAAGAAAATGAGAAAGCAATAAGATATGATGAGCTTACAGGAGCAGTCTCTTTGTATGATTTTAGTGGAGATGAGATGGTGTTAGAAGCAACTTATGCACCACAGCCTCCTTTTCCTCAAGATTGGTTTGATGTTCTAAAATGGGATGGAACTCATTTTATCTATACATCCTTAGGATCTCTCTATTCAGTTGTTTATAGAGATGGAGAGTTTATCCAAACTTGGTCTATTTCAAATTCTGATTATTACTTCTATAATTATAGTTATGGAATATATGAAAACTACCTCTATGAATATAAAAAAGGAATAGGTGTTTTCGTACATGAATTTACAGAAGATAGTAGCAATCAGATAAATTACATCACTATCCCTTTTACTAGAGGAAAAGATGCTTATTTTCAAGGTGATATTGTGAATATTGATAATAAAATTGTTGATCTCTCTGTTGATCCGATAAATCTTTCGCAAAGGTACAATTTGAATCAATATTGTGTATATGGCTGTCCGAAGAGCTATAATGATTATTTATTTTATTGTGGAAAAGAGAATGTGTATGAGAATGGCACACTAGTTGCTATAGATGAAGGGATTTTCATCTATAAGTTTATTGATGATACACCATCCAAGGTTGGAGCAATAGTTACAGGTAATTATATCTCTAATGTTCAAGTTATCCCAGGAAGAACAGAGGATAGTTTTAATCTATTAGTACACGAAAGCAATTATTTTTCTATCTACTCCTGCCAAGCAACCCCCAACGGTGACTTAGAAATAACACCTGTAACTCTAAATGCTACCAACTACCCTAACCCTTTCAACCCTGAAACAACTATATCTTATGATGTAGCTCAAAAGGGAAGCGTTACTGTTGATATTTATAATCTCAAAGGACAGAAAGTAAAGAGCCTGCTTAATGAGAACCAAGAAGCAGGTAAGCACTCTATTATCTGGCAAGGTGATAATGATCAGGGTAAACAGGTTAGCTCCGGAACTTACTTTTATAGAATAAAAAATGCTGGTCATGAAGTGGTGAAGAAGATGTTACTGATGAAATAATTAATCATTGAAAAAGAGCTTTCACACTAATTAACACGAATTAGAACTAATTTCACGAATTTATAGGGGCGAATCAATATTCGCCCTCTTCACTAGCAAGGCAGACAACTCGTCTTACCTAACCATAAAATGTGTAAACCCTAAATTATTCTTTTAACAATCAACTTGACAGATCTTCAATCGAGATTATAAATTGTCATATATCAAATAATAAAAGGTAAGTGCAATGAAAATAGTAGCAAATATATGCAAGCAAGAATGTGTAAACACAACCAAAGTGCTTAAAAACTGCTATAATTACAAGCATAATACTATGACACTTACCTTAGCTAAGTGCCATATATATATTAGAGCATTAAGACTACCATAGCAACAGACCAAATCTATAATTATCGTTTAGATTTGGTCATTAAAGACAACAAGATTATTACTGTGGAATAATTTCCACATCCAATCTGTGGTGTTGCAGATAATCAACATACTAAAATAAAAAATGGAGGTAATCATGAAAAGATTACTTGTAATAATGTTAATACTTGTTGCTGTTGGAGTTGTTAATGCTGCTAGAATAACTATTCATGCTGATACTCAAATAAAGTTGAGCTGGAATATAACCCCAGCAACAAATTGGGTTCCAGAAAATGATAATATAATTTATGTTCCAACTACTCCTAAGTTTTATAATATCAAAATAGAATGGTTAGATATTAGTAGACCAGTTTGGAATACAGAATATGCCCATGTTGATGTCTGGAATATGGACGATGATATTCATCTCTATTATCAATTTGTAACTGCGAATGAGCCAACTGATCCAATCAACCAATAAAATAAGGAATGAAATAGATGGGTAGGATTCCTACCCATCTAATAGGAGAAAAAAATGAAAAAATACTATATAACAATATTAGTCTTTATATTATTTACCGGGTTTTTATATAGTGAAGTAGAGCTTCTAAGCCATGGAGCTATCTACAAGAACTATACTACTAGTATACATGGAAATAATGTGGTGAAAGATGGTAATAGATTGTTATTAATTGAAAGTTACGGTGTTACTATTTATGAAATAACTGGCGATGAGCTAACTGAAGTAGCTTCTTACAATTTACCAATGGTTTTTAGAGCGGATCTCTATGGCGATAAAATGGTATTAGCTTTTGAGAATGCTGAAGGTGATGCACTTACTATGGATTCAATTATTATTTATGACATTAGTAATATTGAACAACCTGAAGAAATTCACCAGATATACACAAATTTCTCTTATGTATATTTAAAAAATGATGTGATTATATTAGGGTTTAGTAATCAGATTTTGTTATATTCTATAGATACATTGGAGTTACTGAGTACTTACCAGGATATGGCACTTTACAAAAATGTTGAGGATTCTGACTACTTCACGATAAAGGATAACATTGATGAGAACCATTACCTCTGTTATATAAATAATGAAAATCAGATTGAAAAGACAGTCGATCTTGGGGTAAACGCAGGAAGAGTTCATTTATCAGAGGATTTGCTACTCTATTGTTATTATGAATTTATTGATTTTTACACCGTTGCGGATTCTATATCCTATGAAAGGACATTTAATCTTGGCTCTCCAGCTTATACTCAACTTTCAGGAGTAAATGTCTTTGAAAATACATTAATTGTCCCAATTTATTTAGATAGATTTCCTGAAGCTCAAAAGTTAGTCTATTATGATATTAGTGATTTTAATAATATTGAAGTAATAGCTAATTATGAATTCTTTCCAGATTTAGGAAACCATACTTGGTTCTCAGTTTATGATTCAACTCAATGGGGGAGTAACTTATTGTATATTATTGGAAATTATGGTGTTATCTATGGTAATTACAATAACCCTATAGATGAGGATAATTTATTAAAGTATACTCGAAATACTACAGTTAGCAATTTAATAGATAACTATTTGTATCTAAACATCCAAAATGTTATCGGATTGAATTATGTTTATGACGTATCAGATATTAATAATATAAACCAAATAGAAACACAAGACTCTTTGGGTACATTATATTGGTTCTCAGAAGAAGAAAATCAATTTGTAGTTAAAAAGAATCTTATCGATGAGACTTTAAATTTATATACTTTTACGGATAATAACTTTCAGTATGTTGATTCTTATCAGATTTCAGGTTTTGTACAAGATTATCAAATTAATATAGATATATTGCTTTGGAATGGTATTGATTTGGTTTATAGCTTTTTCCAAAATATATACTGGGTGAGATATGAAAATGGAAGTTTCTCCAATGTCAATGTTGATGAGGTCTATGAACCAACAGGCTCTATCAAATGGTTTTATTATAATAACTACTTTTATAAAGCTACATACTCCGGCTTAATTAAAGTGTATTCAATACAAGAAAATGAGTTAGTTTTAGAAAATACTTTAAATTGGGCTTATAATAATAATAGCTACTTACAAAAGTTGGGCATAAAAGATGGGCTTCTAACAATAGGAAACGGAAATCCAGAAGGGGTGTCTAAGATTTATGATCTTGATGTTGATCCAGTAAATTTAACAGCAGAAATTGACTTAAATCCCTACCTTATTAACAGTTTAGTAAGAAGATATGGTGATTATTATTTCTATACTGGTTGTGATAATGAAAATAGTACTCCGTATAGTTTCTTTGAAAATCTAAGTTATTGTAATATTTATAAAAAAGTCGGTGATGAATTTGTTAAAGTAGGAGATATTTATAATAATCGTCAAACATGGGACTTAGAAATAATAGCTCAAGATGAAAATAATTTTACTCTATTTTTATGTTCAACCCGTGGTGTTGATGTTTATTCCTGCCACGCAACCCCCAACGGTGATTTAGAAATAACGCCTGTAACTCTACAAGCTACCAACTACCCAAATCCTTTTAATCCTGAAACAACAATATCTTATGATATAGCTCAAAAAGGAAGCGTTACTGTTGATATTTATAATCTTAAAGGACAGAAGGTGAAGAGTCTGGTTAATGAAAATAAAGAAGCCGGGACTCATTCTGTTATCTGGCAAGGTGATAATGATGATGGTAAACAGGTTAGCTCCGGAACTTATTTTTATAAGATAAAAAGTGCGGATCAGGAAGTGGTGAAGAAGATGATGATGGTGAAATAAAAAAGAGCTTTCACACTAATTAACACGAATTATAACGAATTTCACGAATTTTGTGTAGGGGCGAATCAACATTCGCCCTCTCAACTAGCAAGGCAGACAACTCGTCTTACCTAACCATAAAATGTGTAAACCCTAAATTATTCTTTTAACAATCAACTTGACAGATGTTTAACCAAGATCATATATTGTCCTATATCAAATAGGAAAAGGTAAGTATAATGAAAATAGTAACACATATGCACAAGCAAGAATCTATAAACACAATCAAAGTGCTTAAAAACTACTATAATTATATGCATTATTTCTTGACACTTACCTTAGCTAAGTGCCATATATTATATATATATATATATATATATATTAGAGCATTAAAACTACCATAGCAACAGACCAAATCTATAATTATCGTTTAGATTTGGTCATTAAAGACAACAAGATTATTACTGTGGAATAATTTCCACATCCAATCTGTGGTGTTGCAGATAATCAACATACTAAAATAAAAAATGGAGGTAATCATGAAAAGATTACTTGTAATAATGTTAATACTTGTTGCTGTTGGAGTTGTTAATGCTGCTAGAATAACTATTCATGCTGATACTCAAATAAAGTTGAGCTGGAATATAACCCCAGCAACAAATTGGGTTCCAGAAAATGATAATATAATTTATGTTCCAACTACTCCTAAGTTTTATAATATCAAAATAGAATGGTTAGATATTAGTAGACCAGTTTGGAATACAGAATATGCCCATGTTGATGTCTGGAATATGGACGATGATATTCATCTCTATTATCAATTTGTAACTGCGAATGAGCCAACTGATCCAATCAACCAATAAAATAAGGAATGAAATAGATGGGTAGGATTCCTACCCATCTAATAGGAGAAAAAAATGAAAAAATACTATATAACAATATTAGTCTTTATATTATTTACCGGGTTTTTATATAGTGAAGTAGAGCTTCTAAGCCATGGAGCTATCTACAAGAACTATACTACTAGTATACATGGAAATAATGTGGTGAAAGATGGTAATAGATTGTTATTAATTGAAAGTTACGGTGTTACTATTTATGAAATAACTGGCGATGAGCTAACTGAAGTAGCTTCTTACAATTTACCAATGGTTTTTAGAGCGGATCTCTATGGCGATAAAATGGTATTAGCTTTTGAGAATGCTGAAGGTGATGCACTTACTATGGATTCAATTATTATTTATGACATTAGTAATATTGAACAACCTGAAGAAATTCACCAGATATACACAAATTTCTCTTATGTATATTTAAAAAATGATGTGATTATATTAGGGTTTAGTAATCAGATTTTGTTATATTCTATAGATACATTGGAGTTACTGAGTACTTACCAGGATATGGCACTTTACAAAAATGTTGAGGATTCTGACTACTTCACGATAAAGGATAACATTGATGAGAACCATTACCTCTGTTATATAAATAATGAAAATCAGATTGAAAAGACAGTCGATCTTGGGGTAAACGCAGGAAGAGTTCATTTATCAGAGGATTTGCTACTCTATTGTTATTATGAATTTATTGATTTTTACACCGTTGCGGATTCTATATCCTATGAAAGGACATTTAATCTTGGCTCTCCAGCTTATACTCAACTTTCAGGAGTAAATGTCTTTGAAAATACATTAATTGTCCCAATTTATTTAGATAGATTTCCTGAAGCTCAAAAGTTAGTCTATTATGATATTAGTGATTTTAATAATATTGAAGTAATAGCTAATTATGAATTCTTTCCAGATTTAGGAAACCATACTTGGTTCTCAGTTTATGATTCAACTCAATGGGGGAGTAACTTATTGTATATTATTGGAAATTATGGTGTTATCTATGGTAATTACAATAACCCTATAGATGAGGATAATTTATTAAAGTATACTCGAAATACTACAGTTAGCAATTTAATAGATAACTATTTGTATCTAAACATCCAAAATGTTATCGGATTGAATTATGTTTATGACGTATCAGATATTAATAATATAAACCAAATAGAAACACAAGACTCTTTGGGTACATTATATTGGTTCTCAGAAGAAGAAAATCAATTTGTAGTTAAAAAGAATCTTATCGATGAGACTTTAAATTTATATACTTTTACGGATAATAACTTTCAGTATGTTGATTCTTATCAGATTTCAGGTTTTGTACAAGATTATCAAATTAATATAGATATATTGCTTTGGAATGGTATTGATTTGGTTTATAGCTTTTTCCAAAATATATACTGGGTGAGATATGAAAATGGAAGTTTCTCCAATGTCAATGTTGATGAGGTCTATGAACCAACAGGCTCTATCAAATGGTTTTATTATAATAACTACTTTTATAAAGCTACATACTCCGGCTTAATTAAAGTGTATTCAATACAAGAAAATGAGTTAGTTTTAGAAAATACTTTAAATTGGGCTTATAATAATAATAGCTACTTACAAAAGTTGGGCATAAAAGATGGGCTTCTAACAATAGGAAACGGAAATCCAGAAGGGGTGTCTAAGATTTATGATCTTGATGTTGATCCAGTAAATTTAACAGCAGAAATTGACTTAAATCCCTACCTTATTAACAGTTTAGTAAGAAGATATGGTGATTATTATTTCTATACTGGTTGTGATAATGAAAATAGTACTCCGTATAGTTTCTTTGAAAATCTAAGTTATTGTAATATTTATAAAAAAGTCGGTGATGAATTTGTTAAAGTAGGAGATATTTATAATAATCGTCAAACATGGGACTTAGAAATAATAGCTCAAGATGAAAATAATTTTACTCTATTTTTATGTTCAACCCGTGGTGTTGATGTTTATTCCTGCCACGCAACCCCCAACGGTGATTTAGAAATAACGCCTGTAACTCTACAAGCTACCAACTACCCAAATCCTTTTAATCCTGAAACAACAATATCTTATGATATAGCTCAAAAAGGAAGCGTTACTGTTGATATTTATAATCTTAAAGGACAGAAGGTGAAGAGTCTGGTTAATGAAAATAAAGAAGCCGGGACTCATTCTGTTATCTGGCAAGGTGATAATGATGATGGTAAACAGGTTAGCTCCGGAACTTATTTTTATAAGATAAAAAGTGCGGATCAGGAAGTGGTGAAGAAGATGTTACTGATGAAATAGTATCATAAGAAGATATCTATCCACGAATTTCAACAATTTCACCAAAAAGAATAGATACAAAGCTCCTAAATCCTCCGTATAAGAGTGAAATAGACAGCCTTACGAATACAAAAATTCAGATTCCACATCTTGGTTTTTCCGGAAAGAGTTAAATAATTAAAGCGATTATTTAACAAAA
The DNA here is from genome assembly GCA_041672585.1 of Cloacimonadales bacterium (SeqCode). Lineage (GTDB taxonomy): Bacteria > Cloacimonadota > Cloacimonadia > Cloacimonadales > JAFGVF01 > JAEKNW01. Next base: position 9,434 of record JBAYZI010000006.1, read on the forward strand.
TTTTTAGGATGTAAAAAGTACTTAAAATCTTATCTATCAAGCAATTTAGAAAACATAGATACTCTTGATTGTATTCTAAACAGCTTATTACGCAGTTAAGATTAAAGATCATTAACTCTAACAATAAATCTGTTGTTTTACAGTTCTCCTTCATTATTATAATTATAGGTTTTTAAGATTTATGCTTGACACTACAGCAAACTTTTTTTTGTATAGTTAAAATTAAGATGATTATTAAAATGTTAATTATATATATAGGAGAAAATATGAAAAAAGTGATTACTTTGATTATGATTCTTACTGTTTTTTTATCTTTATCTGCCGACAAATTTGTCAAGGATGTGTTTGAAGATAATAATATAATGGTAAGTTTCAAGATGGACTCTGTTGGAAACATTGATGGCGTTATACCTGTTACTTATGAGAACGATATTGTACAAACTCATATGGATTCTTTTAATCAATTTGCTATAGATTATCAGGTTATTCAAATAACCCAAGATAACCCTGATATCAAACACAAAGAATTTAATGATAACGGCACTTACATTCAATGTTTATACAAAATTACTATCAAAGATAATAATAGAATCGAACAAGCTTTAAACAAAATCAGAACTGCTGAAGATGTGCTTTGGGCTGATTATGTAACAATTAATAGAACAAAATATGTTCCAAATGATGCAATGTTAAATCAATTATGGTATATTTTCAAAACTGAAACAGATAAAGTATGGGATTTCGTCAGAGATGCCTCTGATGTTCTCATCGGAATCAGTGACTCCGGTATCAAATGGAATCACCCTGATTTAAAAGAAAACATCTGGATTAACCCCGGTGAAAGCCAAGGCGTTAATATTAATTGGGAAAACGGAACATTTACCGGAAACGGTGTTGATAACGATGCTAATGGTAAAGTTGATGACGTAATGGGTTGGGACTTCTTTAATAATGACAACAACCCAATGCAGAGCTGGGCAAATAATTATCATGGTACTCATGTTGCCGGTTGTGCAGGTGCTGAGGGCGATAACGGTATCGGTACTGTTGGACCTGCTTTCAATGCTAAACTTCTTAACTGTAAAGGTGCTTCAAATACTGAGGATTCTTCAGGAATTTCCAGTGGTTACCAACATATAACTTATGCAGCCGACATGGGCGCAGACATCATTAACGCTTCCTGGGGTGGACAAGCTTATAATCTTAGTTATGCCAATACTTATATTAATTATGCTCATGCTTACGGTTCATTAGTAGTGGCTGCTGCCGGGAATGCTAACCAACTTCACGGTCCTGGTTATATAGATGCTCCTGCAGATTGTCCTAACGCTTTTAATGTAGCTGCTACTGCTACAAATGACACTAAAGCAGATTTCTCAGATTATGGCGAGCCAATTGATATTAGTGCGCCGGGCGTAGGAATTTTCTCAACAGTTATTGCTAACAATGGTTGGGCTAGTGCTCAAGGAACTTCAATGGCTTCCCCTATAGTAGCCGGTATTGCAGCTTTAGTAAAGGCTGTTCATCCAAACTTAACCCCTAATCAACTTAGGGCAAGAATAGAAAACACTGCAGACTATATTGATGATATAAACCCCGGTTACGAAGGTTTATTAGGTACAGGTAGAATTAATGCTTATTCAGCAGTTCTCTATGATATGGTTCCTAAAATCACCATTGTTGATCAAGAACTAACAGAGTTAAGTGAAGGCAATAGTGATAATGATGGAATGCCAAATCCCGGTGAAACTGTCTCTTTAAAAATTAGACTCACTAACCATCAAGATTTATCTACCGGTATCTCTTGGGCAACATCAACAAACACTACTCTAACTCTAAGATGTGATTATCCGGGTGTTGTGATTCAAGATTCACTCGCCAATATAGGCACAATCACTGCAGGTAGTTTTGTCTGGAACAACGATGCTCCTTTCAAATTTACAACCACTTCTAGTATTACAACTTCTCCTATAGACTTTATTCTCTATGTAGAATCAAACTTAGAAAACCAAATTCCTTATAAAAAAGAAATTCCATTTCAAGTATCCTTAACCTTAGGCTACCCTAATTGGCCTTTCCCTTTAACCGGGCAAGCTCAATCTTCTCCAATTATTTTAGATATGAATGGAAATGGCAAGGGTGAAGTTATCTTTGGTGATTTAGCAGGAAAGGTGAATGTTCTCAATAATAATAAAGAACAAATTGCCGGTTTCCCATTTGATACAGGTGGACAGATTGTTCTTCCTGTTGCTATTGGCGACTTAAATAATGATGGAAATCAGGATATCTTTGTAGTTAATAATAATAAACAAGCCTATGCTATCGCTAATGACGGCTCTTTAATCTATGGACCAATCGCGCTAGATAATCAAATTACCCGTGCTACTCCAATGATAACCGACCTTAACGGTGACGGTGTAAATGAAGCAATTGTTTGCACTATGAATGGTAAAGTGCATGTCTTTAATCCGGACGGCACAGAACATGCAGGCTTCCCTCTTGAATTCCCTGGTAACTTCGTTTTTAACGTTGCAGCTGCAGACTTAAATAATAACGGTAGAAAAGAGATTATTCTGCAAACTATTGCCGGTAACTTCTTAGCTATTGATTATGTAACAAAAGAAAACATCAGTGGATTCCCATATTCACTAGGTGCTAATACTGAAACGGCCCCTATAATCGCTGATGTAAATGGTGATGGTTTCCCTGATATTATTGCCACAGTTTCAGCTCAAGGTATAATTAAAGGTATTAGTCACACAGGTTCAGAACTATTCTCAATGACTGTTGGTAAAGCCATTAAGCAAGATGTTCTCTTCTACGACTTTAATGGTGATGGTTCTAAAGAACTTCTCTTCACTACTTACGATGGTTTTGTTACTGCTAAGAAAATTGACGGAACTAACTTAGCCAACTTCCCTATCCATGTTGGTGCCTTCATTGAAAGTAATATGCTTCTTACTAACATAGATAATAATGGTTTATGTATGTTATTTGGTGACGCTAACGGCTATTTACATGCTGTCAAACCAGATGGTACAGAAGCAGGAAACTTCCCAATCTACTTAAATGATAACCTCAAAATTGCAGCTGCCTTAGGTGATGTTGATGGTGATGGTGATCTTGATTTGGCTGTTTCTAATATCTCAGGAATGCAGTTGTTAGACCTCAAACGTATGGGCAGATCTCCTTGGATTATGCATAGAGGCAATCCTGGCAGAACGGGAGCCATGTTTGACGCACTTACCGATAATGATGATTTAGATGTTCCGGTATTAACTACTAGTTTACTTGGTAACTATCCAAATCCTTTCAACCCGGAAACTACAATTTCCTATAACCTTAAAGATGCTGGTCAAGTAACTCTTGATATCTATAATCTTAAAGGTCAAAAAGTGAAAACATTAGTTAACGAAAACAAAGCTGCCGGCAGTCATAATGTCGTGTGGAACGGCACTGATACTAACAATAAGAGTGTTTCATCAGGCGTTTATTTCTACAAAATTAGAAATGGTAAATTCAGTTCTACTAAGAAAATGATTCTCATGAAGTAATACTTCTAACATATAAATTAGACGGAACACAAGTTCCGTCTTTTTTTGTCTCATAATTGCAACAGTGTGTCTGCTATTTGTTTAGCTATCATCTCATCCATAATCCCTGATTCTCTAATTGTGTAATACAAATGAATAAATAAATACCCTAAAATAAAGAATAGCATAAAGATGTCTTGACAAATATTCTACTATCAAACAAATGGAGCATAATAATGTCATCGATGAATAATAATTAGAATAATGATTTGTACAACTTTAACAGTACAGTTATATTATATTTATTTTTAAAAATCCTTGACAGATATTGTAAAGTTATATTTTTAAATACTTTATATAATTTAAATATAATGTGAAATATTGTTATAAGAGGAGAAGAAATGACAAAAGCCGATTTAGTAAAAATTATAGCTAATGAGACTGGTATTATTAGAAAAGATGTGAGTGTGATTGTTGATAGTTTCTTCAGCACTACAAAAGATTGCTTGAAAGAAGGAAATCACATTGAAATTCGTGGCTTCGGTACTTTTAAATTGAAACAAAGAAAGCCAAGAATGGGAAGAAACCCAAGAACAGATGCTAAAATACCGGTTCCTGAAAGAACTGTTCCTACTTTTAAATTCTCTCGCGAATTTAAAAATGAAATAATCGAAACTCATAAATAAGGAGTAAATATGCCTTGCGGAAAAAAAAGAAAAAGACACAAAATCTCTACTCATAAGAGAAAAAAAAGACTACGTAAAAACAGACACAAAAAAAAATAATATATAATATTATTAACGATTTTACAGCTCTCTTCGGAGAGCTTCTTTTTTGCTTAATAATCAGAAGAAGAAAAATCTTGCGACCATTATTATAAAGGAAATAAAGTTTAAATAGCTATTTCTTAGATGTCTGCTAAATAGTATTTTTTTTGTGAGTATCTGCACCTGTGGTTAATTCTTGAAATAGAAGAATTCAATACACAGGCTAAACTATTTATTCCCAAGTGGATTTGAGAGGTCTCACAACCTACATCAATCGATTAAACAATTAAACAAATCAACATGTAATTAATTCGTGTTAATTTGTGTGAAAGTTTTTCTTTTCTCATTGCTAATTACTTAATTACTAATTGACTTAGAAGCTCGTCTCAATACCAAAATGAATCAGCCCATCATAAAGCGAACTCCATCCCTCATTATACCCAACACCATATTCAAAGGTAAGATTACCAACTTTAGTAGCGATTCGTAGTCCTAATCCGGTAGAGTAAAGATGACCTTGTATAGTTGTATTGCCAGCTTGCATAGATTCTACATAACCTGCATCAGTGAAGATAAAGATGTTGTTCTTAACCCCAAAGATGTAGCGTACTTCAAAGTTATTCCAGGCAGTGAGATAGCCGGAGAACTGCTCTTCCTGAAATCCGCGTAGAGTATTAAAGCCACCAAGTTTAAAAGTGTTATAAGGCGAGAGATTTTTCTTGGTGGAGTAGTTAGCATTTATTTTATCATACAGCACTATTTTATCTGATAAAGAAAAGACCTTGGCGAGATAGCCTCTATTAATATTATAAGTGTCATCATCGAGAGAGCTGATATTATAGTCTAAGGAATATCTAATCTGATATCCATTACGCGGGTTTGTTTTTTGGTCGAAGCTATTTTGTTGCCAGAAGAAGCCAATAGATTTAATCTTTTCACTCTCTTCTTCACTGGAAGAGGCAATGATATCGTAATGGCTATACCGCCCGTAAATACCAACTTCTTGAGTAGGGAAATCATAATTTAGAGCTACCCCAAATTCTGATAGGGTAGCAATAGTATCATATTCTGTTCTCAGCACATCTAAGTCAGAAGAGAGATAATAGTCCTTATGCCCTGTTTCATGGAAAGCCAGGGCAAGTGTACTTCTATCTCTTTGAAGCTTGTTCCACTTAAATTTAAGGGCTCTATCACTACCAAATAGGTTATTGAAGGCAAGATCAAGAAAACCGGTAAAGGGGTAATCATCATTTTTACTATTATACCCGATAATCCCGGAAATAGTGGTCATTTTACTTTCTGTAATATCTATCAGCAGAGTCTCATAATCAAGCGGATTAATTGAGCATTCTGAAATATAGCTTTTGGCAAGAAGCATATTTTCAGTTTGTCTAAGCAACTGAGGTGTAATAATTGTGTTAGAATTGAGTCGCATTAGCTTGATTAGTGAATAATCTTTACTGACCATATTACCTTTAAATCTATAATATTTATGGGAAAAAGGCTTATTTTCATCAATCTTAATCTCTACTTTAGCTCCTTGTTCGGTTTCTGTTAGAGAAACAATCGAAACCTCTGCAAAGAAGTAACCACGCTGAGAATATTGGTCTATAACAAGTTGCTTTAGTTTAGCGATGTCGCCAATATTGAACTTGCGTTGGGCAATTAAATCATGAAAGATTTGCTCTTTGATAGCGTAATTTCCGGAAAACTCCACTTGTTGAATCTGGTTTAAGCTAGACTCTTCAAGGATAAAGATAACTTTCACCTTATCAACATCGACAGGGATAACCTCCGGAGGTTTAACATTAACAAATAGCAAGCCTTTCGAGTGATAAAGATTATAAATTTTGGGAACATTTTGCTGAACAGTTTCATAATCAAATTCAGTATTTAACTTATAATTTAGCAGTGAATTAAGTTCTTTTAGAGAAACAGCATGATTACCTCTAAACTCTGTCTCAACTATTGTGATAGCAACAAGATTAGAAAATATAAGAAAAAGAGAAACAAGCCACAGGAGTTTACTCATTGAGAAAATCAGAAGCTATCATTTGATAGAGTTCTTCTACTAATTGAGTTTCCGGAACTTTCTTAATAATCTCACCTTTCTTGAAGATAAGTCCCTCGTTGGTTCCTCCGGCAATTCCGTAATCAGCTTCGCGAGCTTCTCCCGGACCATTGACGATGCAGCCCATGACAGCTACAGTAATTGAATGTTCTCGGAAAGTTACAAGTCTCTTTTCGACTGCCTCAGCTAAGGAGATCAAGTCTATCTTGGTTCTCCCGCAAGTTGGACAAGATATTATTTCCATGCCCGATTTCAAGCCCAGAGCTAACAATATCTCGCGACCTACTCTTACCTCTTCTAAAGGTGAAGTTGTAAGCGAAACTCTAATTGTGTCGCCTATGCCGTGATAAAGAAGCATGCCGATTCCCATTGCTGATTTTACAGTTCCGCGGGTAAAAGTACCTGCTTCTGTAACACCCAGATGGAGTGGATAATCTACTCTATTACTGAGGTTCTGATAGCATTTAATCATTAAATCAAGGTTTGAAGATTTAACGGATATTTTAATATTATCAAAGTTGTTATCTTCTAAGATTCTGACATGCTCCATAGCTGATTCAACAATAGCATCTTCTCCAAATCCATATTTTTTGATAATCTGTTGAGAGAGAGAACCACCGTTTACTCCAATTCTAATCGGGATATTTTTATCCTGAGCTGCTTTTATAACTTCTTTGATTTTCCAGGTTTCACCAATGTTGCCGGGGTTAAGTCTTAGCCCGTCAATCCCATTGGCGATAGAAGCTAATGCTAGTTTATAGTCAAAATGAATATCAGCGATTGTGGGTATACTAACTTGCGGCAAAATAGTTCTAAGAGCTTCAGCTGCAGCTAAATCAGGAACAGCTAATCTAATAATCTCACAGCCTATCTGCTCAAGTTGCTTAATCTGTTCTATAGTACTCGCCGCATCAGCAGTGTTAGTGTTAGTCATTGATTGAATTGTGATAGGCGCATCTCCCCCAATGTAGAGATTACCCAATTTTATCTTTTTAGTCTGTTTTCTAATATCCAAAGCATCCTCCTTAACATAAGAAAATAATTTTACAGAGTGCTGACAAGTCAACATCTCTTAGTTTTTGGTCTCTTTTTACAAAAAGAGATCGCTAATAGATTTATTCAACCTCAAACGCAGGTGTATTTTAATACATCAAGTGCAGAGATTGGATAAATATATAGCGACTTTAATAGATATAGCAAATTGCCTCTTTCTTCAAATGACAAGGTTTATAAGTAGCCTGCAACATTAAGCTAGCCCCCATCTGCGTCTGAGAAATAGTTCGACTGCATAGCATAATATAAAAATAGCTAGAAAGATGTTGTTATACAATACTTTAAATTCTCTGTAGAATGTGGTTGCCACCTTTTCTCTTGTCATATTCTCTTTAATATCTTCTATTTTAGCAGAGTCATAATGAACTCCGTTTGTAATTTCAGCAATTGTTTGCAGAGCCAGATTATTAAAATCTGTGTGTGATTGTTCTAAAGAGCTGTCAAACACAATAAAACTACCCTCTTTTATACTATTAGTTTCCACATCGGTAACTTTATAGCTATAAGCATCAGCAGCTAATTCAGATAGTTCATAGTTGTAGCTTTCTGATTTCCATAAGAGAAAATCAGTTACTAGGGTCTTTTTGTCGCTAGTCATAACTTCTAACTTTAGCTTTTTGTTGGAGATGAAATCACCTTTCTCATCCAGAATAGAAGCATTGAACTTAGTGCTCTCACCAAAGTAGTAGCCATCTTTGTTGGTTGAGATTAAGAAGTTTTCACCACTCTTGGAGCTTAACCACCGCACAATATTAAGTACGAAATCATTGTATTTATCACGATCGTTTCTCATCGCGAATCTCCAAAAGTTTTGAACTGAAAAATGGAGAATCTTGGCTTTATTCAGCTGGAAAGTAGATATCGCGGGCGACCTCTCCATATTATCCATCGTGGCAATTTCAATCCCACTGTTTTTAAGATTATAGTAGTTATACTTTACGGGTGGGAACTCTTTATAATCCTTGAAATAATTATTGAAAGTGGTGTACTTATTAGCAGAAAGTCCGGGGATAATATTTCCCTCATACTCGCGATCAACCTTAGATTTTCTGACCGGATAATAATCTTCTAAACCTGACACTACTTCTCCTAATAGAAACAGACTCAAGCCTTTATCAATCTTATTACTAAGTAATTTAAGATCCGGAGCTGATAACTGCATTCTTACACTATTATTGAGAATAAGCAATTGACACTCATCCAAGAAGTTAGTCAATTGAACTGCTTTATCGTTTTCATAAATGGCTTGTTTTTTCACGGTTAAAAAGCTGTAAGTATAGCGTTTATCTAGATTAATAGCATCTTTAATATATTTAATATCCCAATTAGGTGAATCTGTCAAAATCACAATCTTATTCTGATCGTCATTAACTTTAATAACTAACTTGGAAGAGTCATACACTTGCTGCTCATCTTGGATAGAGAGAACAAGTTCGTGTAACCCTACTTTATCAAAGATTAAGCTGAATTGTTTGTTTTCCACTAAGGTAGATGTTGAGGATAACTTACTCTTTAATAATAGTTTATCCTTACTTCTTGCTTCCAAGGTAAGGTTAGGAAATTCAAATTTATTAATTGCCACTTCGAAGGGCGTTGCTTCATTCAAGAAAGTAGTTCTATTGCTTCTAACATTCAAGATTTTAGGTTGCTGTTCTTGGTCTAGATTTGGGAAATTAAAAGTGTGAATCTTGATAGAATACTCTTTTAATTTGGAGAAATCACTATTAGAATAGTAACCGTCAGAGAAGAGAAATATCTCACTTTCCTGATTAGAAGTAGTTCTGAAAAGCTCTTCAATGCTTCTCACTAAATCGGTATTATTTGTATTCCCGTTGATAGTAGAAGCAAACTCATACTCTTCCACAGCAAAGTTCTTAGAAATATTAGATTCTAATTGAGCTTTCACAGAATTAACAATCTCACTTTTGGTTACTCCGCCTTGCAGAATATTCATACTTTCAGAAATATCTGTCAGTATAATAGCCTGAGGCTTTTGTAAATGTTCTTTAGTAACCTTATAAATAGGGATTAACAAGAACGACAAGATAATCCAAATTGAGACAGTTCTCAGACCAAAAAGAAGAGCTTTACGCGTAAAATTAATTACCGGATAACTCTTCCGATACATCAGAAATGCATAGATTAATGCTATTATTAGAGAAAGAATAATCATTGTTTTTATTTATTTAAGCCTTAGTTGAGTATGAATACCGAAAGATAAGGACTTTGAGTGCTTACCCGGTAAGATTGTATCAGCCACTTGCATAGATAGTCCTGTCTGGAAATAATCTCCCTTATAAGAAACTCCGTAAGCAGTTGAAATAGCGTTATCACCATCACCGAATTTGATGCCAACTTGGAAAGGCAGATGCTCAATCCAACTCATTTCGGTAGCCAAGGAGAGACTGTTTCTCCCTAAATTATATTTATTCCCATCAAAAGTATGACTATAATCTAACGATAAATCTATCTTACCAAAGTCATAAAGTGTTCCTAATCTATAAGTCAAGGGTAAGTTACTAGTATAGCTATCAATATCTTGCAAATCATCTTCATCAGATAGAATATCTTCTTCAAGGTTAGAGATATAGACATTTTCAATCCAATATCTGTTGCTTCTAAGTTGTGTTTTACCTGCCCATTTGATGAATCCTAGAATATTATCAAACCCCATACCGGCAGATAACTTCTCATTTATTTGAGAATTAAAAGCAAGGTTAAACTTCATGCCCACGCCTCCAAAAGCTTCTCTTTGTTTTAAGAATGCTTCTGTGTTGAGTCCGGTATCTATGCTGGCACGATAATCTGCTTCAAAAGAAGCTACGCTAACATTAGCTATACCGACTAAAATACTTCCTGAAAAACCATATTCTATTTCAGGAATAGCCGGATAATTATCTAACATAGTGATTACTTTATTTAATTTAAATCCTCCCATGCCGGCGGTTAAGTCAATATAAGAGAGAACATCATAATCTAAATCGCGTTTTGTAAAGTGGTAGTTATCACATTCAGTTCCATATAAACCTACTCTGATAAACTCTTCAGTAATCTTAGAGGTTATCAGGGCATTCAGTCCGAGTCCAAAGGCTTTATTATCCTTGGAAATACCAAAAAGCAGTGTTCTAAGAGAACCATCTACAACAAAGCTGCCATCTATTTCGTCCAGTAGCTTCTGTTTATCTTTATCAGTAAGATATTTCCCGGAAATACCATTCATATCCAGATCAAAGAGATTGTTTGTTACTGTGATACTGGTGTTGAAAATAGGAATATCCATAATTTCCTCATCACCGATCCTAGCTGGATTCCAGTGTAAAGCTGAAGCTGCTTTGGAGCGTGAGAAATAACTATCAGCAAAGCTCATTGATTGCGAATCAGTAAGGGCACTTACGATTATAACGGAAGAAACCAAAATAAGCAAAATTAGTAATCTTTTGTTTATCATGATTAAACTCCCTCAATTTTCACAACTACATTTAGAGAACCTTTGATATTGAGATTATCAGCTTCCATAATAGAAACCGGCTCCTCGCTGTTGTGGAATTTAACTCTTGTCATAATATAGATACGATCATTTTTAAAGACTTGAAAATCTCCACTTTCTAATTTTAAGATATGCTTTTGAGGATTACCTGTTACAGCTAAATCATAATTACTGAAGATCAACTCAGCTTGAGCTAGAGAAGTGGATTCAGCAGTTAGTTCTTGAGAAGAAAGATAGAGGTCAATAACTCCACCTATTGGATAGCCATTTATGAGAGTCAGAATTATTTCTGCTTCTTCTACCTTTTCGTCTATTAGTTTTTGGTTATCTGCACTTATTTCAACGTCAAATACTTTATCCGGGTAGATGAAATGAGCATCACTATAGGTTGCTCTTAGTGGTACTTCTATCTCGTATCTGCAGTTGATTTTATGTTGGTTAGAAATAAAACCGGGCATAGTTTCGTCAATATTATTAACACGATAAACCGGATTTAAAAAAGCAATTTTATCCGGCATTTTTCTCAACATCAAATTAATGCGTACATCATCAACAACATCAATTGTTGTAAGCACCCCATCACCATAAGTAGTATCTGCATTAATAGTAAAATCTATAGTTGTGTCATTTTGAATATTGATTCTATCAATTTCGAGTTCATCTCTGTAAGCAACTAAATCGCCGTTTAATTCAAAGTTAAATCCGATTTCATTTTCAATATAGAAGTGCATGGAGATTTGGTCTAAAATAACGGTGTTTTCAATATTGTTAGGGTAAGTTATCTCAACATTTGTTTCACTATCTAAGGCTCTGATATCATCGATGAAGCCGGTGAATTCGCTAAAGACAACTAAGTCATCTATAGATATAGTAATTTTTCCAAGCAGGCTTCCTTCAGGTAAAGAGCTCATTGCTGTTACAGCGATATTAATTATCCAAAATTCTCCATTAATATTTTGATCTTTAATAGTTACATTTGCTAGGTCTAGAATATATTGATTATTTGTAAAATCTTCTGGAGTTAACCCAAGTTGGACAACCTGATCATCATAATATAGTTGATTAAAAGTTAAGTTTAGCATTGTAATATCTGTAAAATCTCCATCATAGCTTATCGACATTTCTCCTGATTCAAATTTACCTTCAGTAATTCTAAAAGCAGTGTTTGTTGCAATAGAATGAATCTCAAAATTAATCGGAAAAGTTTGATTGCTCAAAAGTTGAATTGGAGGAGTTGAATCAGTAATATGCTTATCTAATATGGGGGTAGCCTCTTCTAGCCCATCTTCAACAAAGGCAAATAGGTAGCCATCCTCAGCGATTATATTGTCGCCTATAAGGTCGGAAGCAGGATAATCCTCATTCATAAGAGGAATACATGTTAACTTCACATCCCAAGAAGGCATTTCAAAATCAGTAATTCCACATGAAACTAAAAACAAAGTAACAAAGAGAAAAAGTAGTTTGTATTTCATTTAGTATCCTCTTATTTAGTTTTTAATCTAATAATGTGTTTATCTAAATTAGTGTCAATTGATAATTTTATTATTTTATTTCCCAGAAGTTTCTGCAGATATTTCAAGCCGTAATGGGCGTGTCCTGTGAACTTAGAAGCATCATATTTGGAAGTAATGATTTCCACTTCTTGGCTAGTTGCCGGAATCTGAGGTAAGAGTGATTTAATCAGTACTTTTGTAGCTACTAATTCACCAAAAGCCTTGTGATACGGTCCTGCAATAATAGCTGTTGGGTCAGCTGTGTCTATTTGCACACCTATCTTAATCACCTGAATCTTCTGGACAGTGAATTGTTCATACAACTCCGCACTTATGTCAATCGCCTCTTCTAATTCTAAAGGCTGATATTCTCCTGTAGCATAGAGGTCAGCTAACTTAGTGCCTTTTAGGACAACTGTCGGATAGATTCTCACATATTCAGGTTTTAGTTCAAGAATTAGATTTTGGGTTATGGCTAAACTCTGTTCAGAGAATCCGGGAAGTCCGGGCATTATTTGAATCCCTAGTTTAATACCGTACTCTTGAACTAACTTACAAGCTGCAATTGCTTGAGCCTGTTTATAGCCTCGCTTACTTTGAGTTAAAACTTCATCTGAGAAGTCTTGAATGCCAAGTTCAATTGTCGTTACACCACACTTATTGGCTAATTCTAAGTCTTCTTTGGTCAGGCAATCCGGGCGTGTAGAGTAACGAATTCCTGTATTATCATTAAGAAAGTGAGCTAGTTTATCGAATTGTAGCTGTTGCCAAGTTAGGTTAAAAGCTGTGAAAGTACCACCGAAGAAAGCAATCTCTTTTTCCTCAGCATGATGTTTTTTGCAGAAGTTAGCAATTTCTTCAAGATGCTTATCTAAGTCAAAATGATCTTCATTGGTTATCAAGTATTGATCACAATAGATACATCTAAAGGGGCAACCCTGCAGAGGTAAAAAGACAGGATAAACTTGCATTTATTGAATTTTTAGCATTTCACAGGCAGTTTTTGCTGCTTGTTGTTGGGCACTCTTTTTATTAGATCCCACACCTTTACCATAAGATTTATCATTGATTAAAACTTCGACAATAAACTCTTTTAGATGATCAGGACCATTCTCGGAAATCACTTTGTAGATTGGCGGTTTTTGAAAACGACCTTGAGTATATTCTTGTAAAATACTTTTAAAGTTGGTCAACTCTTCCCTATCCACATAATTTTCAAACTTACTAAGAATGAATTTCTTGATGAACTTTCGAGCAGAAGTCATCCCTCCGTCTAAATAAATAGCACAAATCAAAGACTCCATGGAATCTGAGACAATAGACGGTTTTAATCTGCCACCACTTCTTGCCTCTTCCGAGCTTAACAGCAAATACTCACCTAAGTTTATCTCATTAGATTTTAGGGTCAAATACTTTTCTGACACTATTTTAGATTTTAGTTTGGAAAGATTTCCTTCTTGTTTTTTGGGAAACTGAACAAATAGTTCTTGGGCAACAACTAAACCCAGCACTGAATCTCCGAGAAACTCCATTCTTTCAAAAGGAGAAAGATTAATATCAGCTCTCTCTTCTTTTTTATAATAAGAATCATGAGTCAGTGAATTCTTTAATAAAATGTTGCTTTTAAATTTATAATCAATAATGGATTGTAGTTCATCTAGTTTTTTATCCCACTCTTCACAACTTGATTTATCAACCTTTATAAAATGGTCAATTAATGATTTTAACAATTGTTTCATTGAGCTCCTTTGACAAAGAGGCTCTGAAGAAAGTAGTATAGCTACTCTTTTCACAGCATCTATTGTATGAAAAAGGGGGGAATAAATCCCCCATAATTTATTTTACATATTTTTTAAATACTAAGGCAGAGTTATGCCCACCAAATCCTAAAGAGTTGCTAACTGCAGCGTTAACTTCAAAATCTCTATATTTGTTGGGAGTATAATTAAGTTCGCAGTCCGGATCTACATTTTCGTAATTTAAAGTGGCATGAACCTTGCTATCCTGAATAGATAGACAGCATACTATTGCTTCAATACCGGCAGCTGCACCTAACATGTGACCAACCATTGATTTAGTTGAATTAATAGCCATATTATTTACATGCTTGCCAAATACCGTTCTCATGGCCGCAGATTCATTTTTGTCATTAAGCGGTGTAGAAGTACCGTGAGCATTCATATAATTGATATCCTCAGGTTTTAAGCCACCGTCTTTGATAGCAGATTCTATTGCTCTTGCACTGCCTTCGCCATTTTCTGCCGGAGCAGTAACATGAAAAGCATCACACGTTGCACCATAACCGACAAGTTCAGCATAAATTCTGGCACCACGGGCAAGGGCATGTTCTAACTCTTCTAAAACTAGCATACCCGCACCTTCAGACATCACAAAACCATCTCTTTCTTTATCGAAAGGTCTGCTTGCTCTAGTTGGTTCATCATTTCTTGTACTAAGAGCTTTCATTGCACAGAAACCTGCCATAGCCATAGGATTAACAGCACCTTCAGTACCACCGGAAACTATGATATCAGCATCTCCATATTGAATAGATCTAAAAGAGGTACCTAGCGCATGGTTAGCACTGGCACAAGCACTTGTAACATTAAAGTTAATTGCTTTGAGATTGTGTTCAATGGCAATATGTCCGGCAGCAATGTTGGAAATCATTTTAGGAATGAAGAAAGGACTAACTCTTCTTGCTCCCTTAGCTAAGTACTTTTCAGTCTCTTCTTGAAAAGTCCAGATACCACCAATTCCGGCTCCTATAACACAACCGGAACGATTAGGATCATAATTTCCTTGTTCCAAACCGGCGTCTTTAATAGCTTCTCTTGCAGCAACTAGCGCAAATTGAGTGTATAAATCTAACTTCTTTATCTCTTTTTTATCAAAATAGTCTTCAGGATTGAAGTTTTTAATTTCTCCGGCAATTTTTGAACTAAAGTCTGTTGTATCAAACTTCTCAATTAAACTGATTCCGGATTTTCCTGCTAATAAACCTTCCCATAAGGATTTAACATCTAAACCTATAGGCGTTACAGCACCCAGTCCTGTTATAACAACTCTTCTTTTCATAAAATATTCCTTAATTCTTTTCTAACAATAATCTTATTAATTTGAAAACAATTTGAGTTAAGTCTTTTCTCGAAAGAAAACCCTTAACTCAAAATAATTAGACTGTAATTAAGCTAATCTTTCTTTTAGATAATTAACAGCTTCGCCTACTGATCTCAATTTCTCTTGATCTTCGTCCGGAATCTCGATATCGAATTCTTCTTCAAATTTCATTACGAGTTCAACTGTATCCAATGAATCTGCACCAAGATCTTCGATAAATTTAGCGTCATTTGTTACCTGACTCATTTCCACACTTAATTCGTCAACAATAATTTGTTTTACTTTTGCTTCAATATCCATTATTTTCCTCCAAGGGTATTTTCTTTTTTTTCTTTCTTTCTTATAGTTACATAATCAAGCCACCATCAACATTGATGGTTTGTCCGGTTATATATTTAGCTCCGTCTGAAGCTAAGAATAAGCATAAATTTGCAATATCTTCAGTTTGACCCATCTTTCCAAGAGGAATAGCTTTAGCATAGCTTTCCACTACTTCTGCACTTAAAGAAGCGGTCATATCAGTTTCTATGAATCCCGGTGCCACTGCATTAGCTCTAATATTTCTAGAAGCCAACTCTTTGGCTGTAGATTTAGTTAAAGCAATAATCCCGCCTTTAGAGGCAGCATAGTTGGCTTGTCCGGCATTACCCATAATCCCAATAACTGAAGCAATATTAACAATTACTCCACTTTTCTGTTTCATCATATAGCGACATATCTTCTGTGTACAATTAAAAGTGCCTTTGAGATTAACATTAATTACTGCATCCCATTCGGCTTCTTTCATCCGCATTATCAGATTATCTTTAGTGATTCCCGCATTGTTAATCAAAACATCTAAACTACCCAGATCAGCATTAACCTGTTTAAAGACAGTTTCAACTAACTCAGCATTGGTAACATCTAAAGTATAACCAAAGGCTTTAAAACCTTGAGCTTTTAAGTTCTCAACAGCATTATCAACAATCTCTTGATTGATGTCTAAAATAACAGTCTTAGCACCCTTAGCTGCGAATTTCTCCGCAATCTTGAATCCGATTCCACGAGCAGAACCGGTAACTAAAACAACTTTATCATTCATATTAAACATATTCTTCAATTACCTCAATTGCGTTTTCTATATCAGTTAACTTATCAACATTTACAACAGATATATTCTTGTCAATCTTCTTTATCATTCCACTCAGAACTTTCTGTGGTCCAAACTCTACAAAGAGCTCCACACCCTGCTCTATCATGTACTCTACAGACTCTATCCACCTTACAGAAGAAGTTACTTGCTTGGCAAGATTTTCTTTTATTTTGGTAGCGTAAGTATGAGGTTGAGCATCAACATTTGAAACAACCGGTATTTTTGCATTAGCAAAATCAAGTTTTTCCATCTCTTCAGCTAACCACACTCCTGCTTTTTCAATTAACGGTGAATGAAAAGGACCACCGACATTCAGAGGAATCGCTCTTTTAGCACCCTTCTCTTTAGCCAGTTCCATTGCCTTTTCCACCCCTGCCTTACTTCCTGAAATAACAGTTTGGACAGGTGAGTTGAAGTTTGCAGGAATCACAATCCCGGCAGCCTCTGCTTCTTTGCAGATCTCTTTAACAGCTTCACTATCAATCCCCATAATCGCAGCCATGGCAAAGGGTTTCCCCTCATTAGCATCAATCATGAATTGACCTCTTCTATGCACTAAATACATAGCATCGCTAAGAGTGAGAACACCGTTAGCAACCAGTGAAGTAAATTCACCAAGAGAGTGACCAGCCACAAAATCAGGTGTGATAGCAATTCTCTCGGTCAAACTCTTCCAAGCAGCAATTGAGTGAAATAAGATTGCCGGTTGGGTATATTTAGTTTCAGTTAATTCAGATTCAGGACCTTCAGCCATGATTCTAAACAACTCTGTATTATTATCTTTATCAAATTTCTCTAAAATTTCTTTTAAATCTGCTTTCCCTTCAACAAAATCCATAGACATGCCCACATATTGAGCACCTTGACCAGGGAAAACAAAAGCAATTTTTTTAGCCATAATCTATCTCCTCTTAATTAACAATTCTTTAAACTTTGAATAATGAACAATATTCATTTTTATCTCTAAAAAAAGAATCTTAATATCTTACGAGAACACTTCCCCAAGTTAAACCTGCACCAAAGGAGACCATAAGAAGCATATCGCCTCTCTTAATCTTACCTGCTTCTATTGCTTCAGAAATGGCAATAGGAATGGTAGCAGCGGAAGTATTTGCATATTTTGCAATGTTAACAATAACATGGTCGGAATCAATTTTTAGTTTCTTACCCAAAGACTCAATAATTCTCATATTAGCCTGATGTGAAATTAACCAATCGATATCATCAATTCTGAGATTGTTTCTTTTCATTAAGGTTTCACAGGAAGAGTACATAGATTTAACGGCAAGCTTAAAGACTTTATTACCATCCATATGAACAGTGTGAAGATTCTTTTCAACAGTCTCTTCAGAAGCAGGCATAGCAGAACCACCAGCCGGCTGAACTAAAATATCATCTTGAGTTCCATCAGCTTCAATATCACCATCAACGATTTCAGAGATTTCCCCTCTATCGTTACGCGAAACAACGGCAGCTCCTGCCCCGTCACCGAAAAGAACACAAGTGTTTCTATCATCCCAATTCAGGAAACGCGAAAGCAATTCAACACCAACAACCAAGATATGCTTATAGGCACCATTTTCAATAAACTGTTTAGCTATATTCACACCGTAAATAAAACCGGTACAGCCTGCAGAAATATCAAAAGCGGGAACGCCCTTGAGTCCTAATTTCTTTTGCACTAAACAAGCAGTTGATGGGTAAGCATGGTCTCCGGAGATAGTGGCTACAATAATCAGCTCAATATCTTTATACTTCACAGAAGACTTTTCTATTGCATTAGTTGCTGCATTTAAAGCTAAATCACTTGTATTTTGATCTTTTGCAGCAATTCTTCTTTCAACCATTCCGGTTCTTGATCTAATCCATTCATCGGATGTATCAACAATCTTTTCAAGGTCAAGGTTGCTAACAACTTTTTCAGGAACATAATGTCCGAAAGAACTTATTTTAGCTTTGTACTTCATCTTTTTTCCTTTCAAAATATTTACTGGATTGTTCAATAAAACCTGTTTCAGCTAATCTACTTGCCAATTTAATAGCATTTTTGATCGCCTTACTATTTGATCTGCCGTGAGAAACAATCGGAATTCCTTTCAATCCAATCAACAAAGCACCCCCGTATTCTGTATGATCTAACTTCTTCTTAAGATAGTTAAATACAGGAACCGAGAGTAGGGCTCCAATCTTGGCAATCCAGTCTTTTGCAAATTGTTCTTTTAGTATTTCGAAGATAGCAATAGCAGCACCTTCGACTGTTTTAAGCATGACATTCCCGGTAAAGCCATCGCAGACAATTACATCTGTAACACCTTTAAGAATATCCTTGCCCTCTATATTTCCAATAAAATTAATACTGGTTTGAGAAGCTAAATGTTTATAAACCTCTTTAGTCAGTTCATTACCTTTTTTATCTTCTTCTCCGATATTTAACAGAGAAACACGTGGTCTTTCTATTTTATCAATGAATTTGGAATACATGCTTCCTAATTCAGCAAATTGCACCATTTGTTCGGCATCACAATCAGTATTTGCACCAACATCAAGGATTATTTCCGATCCTGATTTGGTGGGAAAAGTAATTGCTATAGCAGGGCGTAAAACACCCTTAATTCTGCCTAATACAAAAAGTGAGGCAGCCATCATAGCACCGGAATTACCTGCACTGACAACTCCATCAGCTAATCCGTCTTTATGCAGATGAATAGCTTTCACCATTGATGAATCTTTCTTCTTCCGAGCAGCTTCAGCAGGCACATCTGTCATCCCTATTACTTCAGAAGCATGAACTACTTCAATCTTCTCTTTATCGTAATAGTATTTAGCTAGCTCTTGGTTGAGAATCTTCTCATCCCCAACAAGATAGACTTTACTACAAAGATTTTCTTTAATAGCTAACACAGCACCTTCCACTTCCGGGAAAGGTGCCTTGTCACTACCAAATGCATCTAAAGCTATACGCATTTAATTAACTTCTATAACTTCTCTTTTATCGTAGTTTCCACATTTTTTGCAGATGTGGTGAGGTCTTGTAGGTTCTCCACAACTTGAGCATATTGTCCAAGTAGGCATTGCAGCCTTGTAATGAGTTCTTCTTTTATCTCTGTTACATTTTGAAGTTTTTCGTTTAGGTACTGGCATTTTCAGCTCCTTATCTAATTTTATATTTTTTTATTAACTTTTCTTTATTATGAAATGACAAATTATTTTCTTTCAACAACATGTCAAGCAGATTCTTTTCGACACAATTATAGAGAAATTGAACTTGTTCTATCATTAAGCTAAGCATTTAACCATAATTATTTGACTTTTAAATTTGTCAATTTATATCTCCCACTTTTCCAAAATCGTCTCTTCTGTTTCTACTTTAGCATCGATAATAGTGTAGCTGGAGAGGATTCTGGCAATAGTAGACTTAACTAATGATTTATCATCACAATGGAGATATCCAATTACTTCACCCACTGCAACTTCATCACCAATCTTCTTGAATAATTCAGCACCGGTAGCGTAGTTCAAAACATCTTCCAACTTCTTTCTGCCTGCCCCAATTCCCACTAAAGCATAACCAATACTTTTACTGTCTATAGACTTCACAAACCCTTTTTTCTCACTCTTAATCTCTATTACATGAGCTGTGTGAGGGAGCAAATCATAATCATCAATAATTCTGCTATCTCCACCTTGAAGTTCGATCAGTTTTCTGAATGCGTCTAAAGCTTTTCCGCTCTCGATAGAATCTTCAATCAGAGCTAAAGCCTCTTCCCTGGTAGTTGCTTTTTTACCCATTATTACCATATTAATTGCCAATTCTTTAGTGATGGCATCGATATCAGGAAGCTTCGCCCCTTTAAGATATTCAATCGTCTCTTTAATCTCAATGGCATTACCAATTGCAAAGCCCAACGGACTGTTCATATTAGTAAAAGTTATGGCTACTTTCTGTCCAAAAGCTTCACCTGTAAGCTTAAGATACTTGGCAAGCTGTCGCGCCTGCTCTAAATTCTTCATAAAAGCACCGCTACCAACCTTTAGATCAACTGCTAAATTCTGCGCACCTTCAGCTATTTTCTTACTCATAATACTGGCAGTAATTAGAGGAAAACTTTCTACTGTTCCGCTTACATCACGCATTGCATAAATAATTTTGTCTGCCGGAACTAGTTCTTTACTCTGCTGAATAATGGCGAGATTATGCTCAAGCACCATCTCTTTAAAATCAGTGCTGCTAAAGTCTGTTCTGAAACCGGGAATAGCTTCCAACTTATCTAAAGTCCCACCGGTATGACCTAAACCACGCCCGGAAATCATCGGTATTTTTATTCCCAAAGAAGCAACTATTGGTGCTAACATCAGGGTTATTTTATCGCCCACACCGCCGGTAGAATGCTTATCAACAGTGTTCATCTCTTTAGGAAAATCTACTCTGACTCCACTGTTAATATAAACATCTGTTAAGCTTACAATTTCGTCTGTTTCCATCCCCTGAAAGAAGATTGCCATTAGGAATGCAGACATCTGATAATCAGGAATAGAGCCGTCTATATAAGCTTTTACAAATGAGCTCATCTCACCTTTAGATAACACTTTTCCATCGCGTTTCTTTATAATTAATTCAACCGGATTCATTGTTTCTCCTTTTTTATAGAACACATTAATTTGGGTTTATATAGTTTTTTCAATTAATATTTATTCAATCTATACATAATATAGAAGATTAAGAATAAGTCAACTTTCTTTTTTGGAATAGGGGAATATTGTCTGTAATATTAATCTTTAAATTAGGGTGAGAAGTTATTAAATTTTCCTTTTTTATTCTAGTTACCTCGTTTTCATGTTGTCCCACTCTTAACCCTTTTCAAATTTCTCAACCCCTTCTACATAACTAAGGGACAACTTTCTCAAGTTTTGTCCTGCTTTAGAATAATAATGGAAAAAACTTCACTATTAGATATTAATATCTAATAGGCGGTGATAAAGTTTTCGTATATGTTACCCTTGTCTAACAATATAGATTTAGCTAAATAAAAAAGTATTATCATCGCTTTTTCCTTGCATGTTAGGGGAACATTAGGGGGTAGATCGATGAGTTCTCGTATATTATACGGAGTATTAGAGAAGATGAAGGGGACATTTTGTGCCGTCCAGCCCTGAATAATTTGACTGTTTTTTCTATTAATCCATTTGGCGAATTAAGACCACACCCCGCCGAAATTCGGCACCCCTCTCCAGAAACTTTCTTCGAAAGTGAAGAGGGGAATTAAGAGGTTGCGTATCAATCTTAACTCTGTGTTAGGGTCTTTTTCTCTTCATTATTCTTTTAAATTATTAATTATTATGTCCAGTCCTAAATAGTTTGACTGTTTTTCCTATTAATCCCTTTCAGGGATAGGTCTTTTCTTGTGTCTGTACCTGTGGTTAATTCTTGAAATACAAGAATTCAACACACAGGCTAAACTATTGATCCCCAAGGGGATTTAAGAGGTCTCACAACCGATATCAACTAATTAAACGATTAAACTAATCAACAATTCAACATGCATTTAACTTCGTGAAATTCGTTTTAATTCGTGCGAAAGAGGGTACCCACAAGGGGATACCCCTACATATCTTCAATTGCTAATTGCTCATTGCTAATTGCTAATTCTTTATTCGTATCTCAGTGCATCAATCAAATTCAGATTCGCAGCTTTCTTAGCCGGATACCAACCGAAAAAGACCCCGATAATAGCAGAAAAGCTAAATGATAAAATCACAGACCAAGTAGTAATCTCCACACTCCAGTTCATAGCATTGCCAACTATTTTGGCAACAATTGAGCCTAGAATAATGCCAATAATCCCGCCTAATCCACTTAGGAAAATAGCTTCATAGATGAATTGTCGTAGCACATCTTTCTTTTTAGCACCGACAGCCATTCTCAAGCCTATCTCTTTAATTCTTTCAGTAACAGAAACAAGCATAATATTCATGATGCCAATTCCGCCTACAATGAGGGAAATACCGGCAATACTGGAGAGCAAAAGAGTGATCGTGGAAGAGACATTATTCGCCATATCAGCTAAATCTGTTTGGGAATTGACAATAAAACTATCTTCTGTCTGGGTTTTGTTTTTTAGTAAGAGAAGTTGCAGAATTTCTTGCTTAACAATAGGGATCAGCTCTTTAGAAGTAGCTGAGACATTGATTGTAATCATTGGTTCACGCCAACCACTAAGTCTGGTTATGGCGGTAGTGTAAGGGATTAAGACCACATCATCTAAGTCACCACCGACCGCACTTTGTCCTTTTTCTGTAAGAACTCCTACAATCTCCATAGGTATATTTCTGATCGTGATTCTCTGTCCTACCGCTCCCCCATCAGGGAAAAGATAATCAGCAACTGTCTTACCCAGCACCATTACTTTTGCACCGGATTGAATCTGCGTTGCGGAAAAGAATTGTCCATCTGAGACATCATAATTGCGGATAAAGAAGTATTCGGCATTTACACCATAAGCGACTGATCTCCAGTTTCTAGAACCGGCTCTAAGTCTGCCCCAAGTCTGGATTACAGGTGAAATATAGTTGACCCCCTGGACTTGATTCCTGATAGCTTCGATATCCTCTATTTTAATAGAGTTACCGGAACCTGCTTCTTGACGAACAGCTGTTCTTGAACTATAATTCGAGACTACCGTAATCACGTTGGTACCCATGCTGTCAATTTCTGAATCTATTAGTTTCTTAGCACCTTCGCCGATTGCCAACATGGTTATAACTGCACCCACACCAATGATTATACCCAACATGGTGAGCAAGGTTCTGACTTTATTTTTAACTAATGATTTAATTGCAACATTAATAATTTCGAAGTATTGCATTAACCCTCCAAATCTTTGTCTTGCGGAAGTTCTTTTAATGCTTGGATAGCACTTTTAATCTCTCTATTCTGATAATCCTCAATAATTCTGCCATCTGAGAAGGTAACTACTCTCTCTGTAAATTGAGCAATTTCCGGTTCGTGAGTAACTATTATGATAGTAATCCCTTTCTCATGAAGCTGTTGAAAAACGTTCATGATTTCAATACTGGTTTTAGAATCCAGATTACCGGTTGGTTCATCAGCAAACAGAATTACAGGGTTGTTCACAATCGCACGAGCAATTGCCACGCGTTGCTGTTGTCCTCCAGAAAGCTGATTAGGATAATGATGAAGTCTACTACTCATTTGCACTGTTTCCAAGGCATTAGTTGCCATAGAAATTCTCTCTTTACGCTTTAATTCTTTGCGGTAAAGAAGAGGCAATTCTACATTATCCAAGGCTGAAGTGCGTGACAATAGATAGAAAGATTGAAAGACAAAGCCTATTTTCTGATTTCGAATTTCAGCTAAATCATCTTGTGCTATATCTTTGATATTAATATCGTCTAAAATGTAATCACCTGAAGTTGGCTTATCCAAACACCCCAAAATGTTCATCAAAGTTGTTTTTCCTGAGCCACTCATCCCCATGATGGAAAGAAACTCACCTTTTTTGACAGTAAGATCCACTTTCCTCAAAGCATGGACTTCAATATCACCCATTACATAGGTTTTCGTAAGTTCTTTTACCTCAATAAGATTTTCTCTCATGTTATATCCTTAAAACCTTCGAGTCGGTATATTACCGGAGAAAGCACTTGAACTTCCGTTTGTATTGCTAACATAGCTAAGTCCCAGTATTACTTGGATACCTTCTTCTAAGCCCGAAAGGACCTCAATAAAGGTACCATCCGAATTTCCTACCTCGACAATTTTACGAATCGGCATATTATTTTCTAAAACCCATATTTGTGCTTTTTTGGCAGTAGAAGTTGAATCGCCCTCAAGCTGCTTTTTTCTCCCCATTTGTCCTTGAGGTCTTTCCTGTTTGGGAGTATCCGGTAAAGATTTTATGCCCATAGACTTCCAAATCTCTTCTGTAGGTCTGAACTGCAAAGCACGTTCTTGAATTGCCAAAACTTCCGGATTCTCTGAAATAATTATATCCAAGTTAGCTGTCATTCCCGGCATGAGAATATTCTCTTTGTTTTTGATTGAAATAATCACCGGATAAGTAATTACATTTTGTTCATTTTTAGGATTCAACCTAATTTGTTTGATTTCCCCTACAAACTTCTTGTTCGTAAAGGCATCAACAGTAAAGTTTACCGATAAACCCTCTTTTACCTTACCGATATCTGCTTCATCTATAAGAGCTTCAATTTGCATCTCATCTAATCTGTTGGCAATAATAAAAAGAGTTGGAGCATTTAAACTGGCAGCCACGGTTTGACCTTCATCAACATTTCTAGAGGTAACCACTCCATCAATTGGGGAGTAAATATAAGCATTGTTAAGGTTCTTTTCAGCTCGCTGAACTGTGAATTGTGATTTCGTAAGTTGCTCTAAAGAAAGATTATAAGTGTATTGGGTCTGTTTATATTGATATTCAGAAATCATCTCTTTCTCAAATAACTCTTGATCATTTACTAAATCTATAAGATTCTTATCTACTGTTAAGCGTGTTTTATTTAGCTCAATTTTAGACTCTTCCAGAGCCATTTCTAAAGTTTCTGTGTCAAGTTTGGCTAAGAGTTCGCCCTTCTTTACTGTATCATTGAAATCTTTATATAATTTTTCAATTTTACCGGAAACTTCTGTACCAATGTTCACTTGTGAAATCGGATTAATTGTTCCAATCGATGTTATTGTCTGTGTGATGGTCATTCTTTGCACAGGAAATAAGCGCCATGTAGGAGAATCTTTCTTTGCTTTAAACTTGAAATATCCCCAACCTGCAAGACCAATAATAAGTAGCACTACTACAATTTTCAATACTTTTTTCATAAAAGTCCTCGTCTTTATTTTATCTTTATTAATTCATAATATCGTGTCTATTATTTAGACTAATGAATATGAGAATCCCTGCACATTCTTTTTAAAAAAAAGAAACTATGCTCTTTGGAAGGGTAATCTAATGATAATATTCGTATATTCACCTAATTCACTAACCACTTCTAAAAAACCTTGATGCGCAACAACAACTTTCTGGGCATAGTTTAAACCTAAGCCACTACCATTCTCTTTGGTTGTGAAGAATGGATTTAAGACTTTAGTTAGATACTCTTGCGGAATACCGACCCCATTATCCCGAACTTCAATGTAAAAGTTTGATTCGTCTTCTTTTAGCATAAGATCTATTCTCTTAGTATTATTGTCAGGATTCATGGCTTGAATTGAGTTGAGAATAAGATTAACCACGACACCTGTCAACTCTTTTCTATCAACATTTAGCACATCATCATAAGTTTTATAAATGAAGTTTAGTTGTGTTTCGCTCTCTTCCAAAGCACCCTTGGTTAAGTTATAGGCGTCTTTTAAAATATCCTTTAAAGAGTGCTCACCGAAATTCATCTTATTCTGTTTGGCATAATCTAAAAGTGAATTAACCTTGTTAATTGCCAACCAAGAGTTTCTTTCACAGATTTGAGCATACTTAGTTATTTCTTCTTGATCTTTGGCACTTCTAAGAAGCTTTATACCCGTGATAATATTAGTCAACGGGTTCTTAATTTCGTGAGCTATCGAAGAAGCAATTTCTCCGGTAGTGGAGAGTTTCTCTGTTATTATCAATCTTTCTGCCCTGCTTTGGCTAATCATAATCTCTTCATCTAACTCTTTACTCTGCTTATTCAATGTAAACTTTAGCTTCATATTCATCCTTAGATTATTTACTAACAACAAGGTTGTGAAGCCCAAAACAACACCTACAAGAGTGGTTACTAAATTATCCCTATTGTTTCTTAATGACTCAATTTCCAACTGCTTTTTCAATTCACTCTGTTCTTTTTCCAGGCTTTGAGTTTTTAACAAACTGTTTAATTCTGCAGTTTTCTTAGCAATATTACCTGTGAATTCTTTATCAATAGAAGTATAGAATTTAGTTACCATATCATACCCGATTTTGGGCTGATCGTGAGCAAAATAGTACCTAGAACGCTCCATTACATAATTGAAATTTATCCATGGTTGATCTATTTTATCAATAAACTCTTCAACTTTAATAAATGCTTCATTAGCCTTGTCATAATCTTGATTATTGAGCAGGTACCTTGCTTTAGTAAGATGAAAATTAGTATCATACATCTTTCTTTTAAATGAATGCCCAGAGTTCTCTACCTTATTTAAGTAATGCTCAATCTTAGGGTGTTTTCCACTATAAACAATATCATAAGCATGGGCAATTTTTGAGAAGTTATTTAGCTCCATATCTTTATCAAAAGATTTAACAAAGTTATTTACTTTCAGATAATCGTTTTCAATCTTCGGCAAGTTGTCTTTATTGATTTCAATATTATCAACTTTTAAGTTCATTATCCTACCAAGATTATGTTTCAAAGTCTCTTTTTCAATAAATGTCAAACTATCCGGGTGATTCTTATACAAATCCGTGCCAAGCTTTAAAGCTTCATCAAGAAAATGATTCGATTGCTCTATATCCCCTTTGTAATAGTAATAATTCTGGATGATTGCAAGAAGCTCAACTCTTTTTTTCTGCTTCAACCCAAAGGAAATATTGTATTTATCATTTTCCACATCTTCATAAACTTTCAAACAAGTCTCTAAGGCTCTATTTTCACCTTCGAAATACCTTATTATGTAAATTTTATAATTAATATACTCTACTCTTAAGTTGTCAAGTTCCGGGTCAGCAAGAATTTTTTCTATTTGTGCATAACACTTTCTAAGATATTCCATCTCATTAAGGTGAAAAGCAGTTTCAAAATGCAAACCTACTGACCTAATGAATCTTTCTTTAAAATAATCAAACTTTTGTGCATCTATTATCGTGAAACAGATGTTATAGGCTTTTTTTGAAATCTCAAAGTACTCAGGATTATTATAGGCAATGATGAATACAGTTTCCGAGGTTTTCATTGCATGGTTTAAAGAGTCCAGTCGGAGAAGCATTTCTGAAGCTTTAAGCAAATTCAGAATTGCTTCTTCAGGTTGCTTTGTAATATTATCTTGATGAAGAGCCAGATCCCAAATCTTGTCTGCTTTTTCGTAAGAAAACGGCAATGATTCAATCTCTACTAACAAAGAATCAGAAATTTCATCAGAGAAAATGACATTCGCAACTAATAATATTAATAAAAAACAAAGTGTTCGATTTATGTGCATAATTACCTCTCATACAAAAAGATAATTTGTTCAAATATTGGCAAGAGAATCTTTTATAATTAACAATTAATAGTTAATAGTTAATAATTGAAAGAAAAACAAAGAAAGACTTTCACACGAATTAACGCGAATTAAGACGAATTAACACGAATTAATTGCATGTTGAATAATGGATTTGTTTAATTGTTTAGTCGGTTGATACCATTCGTTAGACCTCTTAAATCCCTTTGAGAAATTATAGTTTATTCGGAACCTCTTAAAGCCCTGAAAGGGTGATATTTGTCAGCAAGGGGTGTAAGCCCCTTGTAAAATATGGAGTTAGGAGATAGCCCTGCAGGGGCGGCATAGATTGAAATAAATAAATAAATAATTAAAAAACAGTCAAATTACTTAGGACTGGACAATGTTGAATCGTGGATTTGTTTAATTGTTTAGTCGGTTGATACCAAAGGCTTCATATCTCAATCTCAAGTTCTTTAATCTTGCGTGAGAGATTACTTTGTTGAAGTCCCAAAGCTTGAGATGTTTTGGAAATATTATTATCATGCTTTTTAAGCTGAGTAACGAAATATCTCTTTTCAAACTCACTCTTTTTATCTGCGAAATTAACTGTTTCTTCCCAGAATTTCTCTCTGTTAATGGATGGAGTATAGAAGTTCTTGAGTAGTTCAGAATCGATTATGTCTGCTTCTGCAACGATATACAATCTCTCTATTAAATTCTTAAGTTCTCTTATATTACCCGGAAACACTAAAGTTCTAAGATAATCTAAAGCATCGTCTGTAAACTGCTTAGGTGCTATTTTCATCTCTTGGGCATTAAGATTAGAGAAGTAGTTTGTTAACGTAATAATATCATCAGTTCGCTCTCTTAAAGGGGCTACGGTAATAGGAATGACATTTAATCTGTAATAAAGGTCTTCACGAAATTTTCCTTCCTCAATCAGTTGGGGTAAGTTTTTATGCGTAGCCACTACTATTCTGGCATCAACTCTGATGGTTTTATTAGAACCAACTCTTTCAAACTCTCCTTCCTGAATCACCCTAAGTATTTTAGCCTGAGCAGTTAGGCTCATATCCCCTATTTCATCTAAGAAGAGAGTCCCACCATCAGCTTCTTCTATTTTGCCTTTCTTAGAGTTTTCAGCACCGGTGAAGGCGCCCTTTTCATAGCCGAAGAGTTCACTCTCCACTAATTCAAGAGGAATAGCAGCCGAATTAAATCTGATAAAACTCCCATCAGCTCTGTTGCTCCGGGCATGAATAGCCCACGCAACCAGCTCTTTTCCTGTTCCACTCTCTCCCTGAATCAGCACCTTAGAATTAGTAGAAGCTACCTTCTCTATCAGCTTATTTAACTTTTGCATGGCGATAGAATCACCTATCATCTTGTATCTATCTGCCAGATTATGCTGTAGATTGTTAACCTTAGAGTTCATTCTGATATGCTTAATAGCCTTGTTGAGAGTTACCTTAATTAATGGTAAAGAGAGCGGTTTCTCCAAGAAGTCATAAGCTCCAACTTTAATAGATTTAACTGCTATAGGGATGTTACTATGTCCGGAAATCATAATCACAGTAGCTTCAGGGTTAAGAGTTTTAATCTTTTCCAATGCCATTACCCCATCTAAAACAGGCATTTTGACATCTAAGAAGGTTACATCGGGAGCAAAAGATTTGTATTTCTCAATAGCTTGCTGTCCATTATAAGCCACTTCCACCTCGTGGTTATCTTCTTCAAAAATCTCTTTCAGAAGCTTTACAATATTCTTTTCATCATCTGTTACTAATATCTTCATGGGACACCTCCAGCGAGAATCTGAACTTTGTGCCTATTCCCGGCTTACTGTTCACATAAATCGTGCTTCCATTAGAATCAATAAACTTCTTAACCAACGCTAAGCCAATTCCACTGCCATTGGTTTTGTTAGTGAAATAAGGATTAAATACCCTGTTTAAAGCTTCTCTTTCAATACCACAACCATAATCTTCGATCGTAACGATTAGCTGCCCGCGTTCTTCTGTTAAGCTTATATCAATAGGTGTGTCGCGTTCAGTAGCTTCGATAGCATTCTTCAAGATATTTGTAACAATCTGATAAAAGTGGTCTTTATCAAAATAAGCCAGGCTATCTGTTTGATAATCTCTGTTTATTGTATAATCTGAACTATATGATTCAATAATATTGTCGAGCAATTCTTGAGGTGCGAAAGTGGTTTTATCAGGTACGATTAACTTAGCAAAAGTTGAGAAGTTTTTGGCAATAGAAAGTAGATTCTGAATCTCATTATGAATGATTTCTGAAGCATGTGGGAAGTAATCATAGAACTTCTCTTCATCATCATACTTCTCTTCCAATCTTTGCAAAGCCAATTGAATCGGAGTCAGCGGATTCTTTATTTCATGAGCTAAGGCACGTGATAAATCCTTCCAAATTGCTTCTTTTTCAGCATCAACCAACTTCTCTTGTGTGTTGGTCAACTCTTTAGACATAGTATTAAAAGACCTTTTCAAATCCCTTAATTCTCTAATTCCGGTTTCTGGCAGAGATATCTCATAGAAGCCACGCTGAATTAATTCAGTTGCTTTTTGTAATTCAATAATAGGCTTACTAAACTTCATAATTAAGAAGATAAAGAAACAAAAAGCTATGAATGTAATAGTAACTATCATAATCCAAGAATAGCTTTTAACCTCAATTAAAGTAGTGGTTGTCAGGGTTTTAATACTGTTAACTCTATTCATCAACTCTGTAGCATGCAGAGAGTCTTGAGCTGTTTCCAGTTTCAAATTATGCACTATTGATTTGGCATCGATGTTGTCAAAAGATGTCTTAATCTGTTCTTGCTGTGCTAAAAAATAGTTGTTAACAAGGTAAATACTAAATCCAAAAATGACAATAAAGGTAATAATAAAATAGGATCTTATCCCTGGTCTAAATCTCATTTATCCTTCCAATTTTAATTACTGATTTCTATTCTAATCTTCTCTTTGAAGCGAGGCGATTTGTTTTTCCATAAGAGCATTAAGTTGAATTCTTTATCCATGTGTTCAAAATAGACTTTATCAAGGTGAGAAGTAATAAGAAAATCATAATCAGAGACACTTTTTAATCTTCTGAAACGCCATGTTACATAGGAAAGTTCGCGAATAAGAGTAGCATAGCTTTCACATACTATGGGTACGCCTTGCTCGCCTTTCTTCAATAAGTAAGTGTCTGTCAATGGATTATATTTCACATTGTGAGAAAAAGTGTCCTCTTCTAAAACTGTACCCTGACTGCTTACACTCGCGGTGAACCAAATATCAATACTCTTTCCTGTATTGAAAATCTCTTCAAAATCATTTTCAAAAGCACTATCTAAATAGATCTCGATATTGACGTTTCCATCTAAATAGCTTCCGGCTAATGATCTGAATGAAGCATCATTTCCTTCATACGATGATAACACTAACAAAGCAAAGGTTACCACCCCTTTCAAGATATAGTTTCCTAAACTCTCAAACATTATATTACCTCTTGAAACAAGTTAAATAGAAAGCGAATTTACTGACAAGATAAATCGTGAATAATTAATAAATAACAATTAATAATTGGAGGGGTAGGCGTTTGTGAGTACCCTCTTTCACATTAATTTACACCATTCTAAAGGGAAGCCCAATCCATTGCTGAATTGGGCGTGGAAGGATCTACTAATACGACATCTATTTATTTATTGTTTAAAATTCTATCCATGGACCAGCTGAGAATGTCAATCCATTACATTTTGTGTTAGGTTCGTTGGTGATTCCATAATCTGAACCTTTCCAACCTGATTCAGGACTATACCCAATCATATAACCTACTTCTCCTCTAATTCCTAACCAGGATAAAATTGGGATATAGAGATCTACACGAGGTTGGAAAATCACATATTTCTTATTCATTGTCATAGCATTATTGGCAGAGTTATCAAAATCAGTACCAAAATCGTTCCAGTTATAATCTCCATTAGACTGAGCAAATTCAAGCTTCTGAGTTCCGGCACCTATTAAGAAACCAATACCGGGTTGGAAATATTTGGTCATATAAATTCTCTTATCAAGAGTAAGACCCCCAAAGTTATTGCTATATTTCATTTTTCTGGTTACATTTGTAGTAGCTGTGGCAGAAGTAACAGTGTGATTTATTTTATCATCAGTCTTATACCAGCTCCATTCTCCACCCAGGTAGAATCCTCCGCCTGCATGAATTCTAAAGCCAAAGCCATTCATAAAGATACCATCATCGTCTATTTCCTCAAAGCCCATATTAGTAACAAGACCATTAATATCGGCAATATCATCTAATTGATAATAGCGAGGTATCCAGTTGATACCAAAAGAGTTCCAATCTACGCTTTTCTTCTTAGCTTTCTGTTCTGTCGCCAACTCTATTGTAGCATCTTGATCCTTGGCATGGAAAGTAAAATCTTTTATTATATGTTTTCCTGCACTAAATATTTTAAATCTGGCAACATCGCCGGGATTATAGGATTGAAGTATCTCTGAGAAAGCCTTGTCATCAGTAACTTTTCTTCCATCGATTTCGTAAATAATATCTTTGGCATATAACTTTTGCTTGCTGGCTGAACTACCGGGAACAACACCTGAGATTAAAACACCGTAGTTCTGATCATAATCTAATTCTCTAACATCAGCTAAAGTTAAATCTTTAGGAAAAACTCCAAGTTGTACTTTTTGGCTACCACTGCTATTGACACTAACAACAACCTTTCCACCATACTCTTCAGTTAGTTTTTCTGCTAGTTTCTCCATACTTTCTTCAAGTTTATCCATCTTTAGTTCTACTTTATCAACTATCTCTTCGGCAACACATATAGTTAATGAGAAAATCATCAACACAGTAATTATTAAAAACTTTTTCATTCTTTCCTCCAATATTTTTTGACTACCTATAACCTACTAATTGCATTCTCTGTTCCAAAGTTTATATTATGGAATTAGTATATGTGTGGCAATAGTTTATAATGTTTTAGTTAGTAAATGTTAATTAGGCAATGAAGGAATATTATATCATTTTGATATGGGTGAATATCGAAATGATATGATTTTCAATTAGTAATTGGAAGACAGAAAGACCACACCCCGCCGAAATTCGGCACCCCTCTCCAGAGACTTAGCTTCGCTAAGGAAGAGGGGAATTAAGACCACCCCGCCGGAAATACCGGCATTCCGGGCTAAAATATCTATCTCTTCTAGGGATTAAAGATTTTCATTGCTCACCGCACTGATGCACTCAAGGATACATCGTACGAAGCTTTTAGCGAAGTAGGATGAGTGCGTTCCCAGTGAAGAAGTTTCGCAGTCATTTTAATCAGTGAAAATCCGTGTTATCCGTGGCTAAATATTCTTCTTTCAATTGCTAATTGCTCATTACTA
The DNA here is from genome assembly GCA_041672585.1 of Cloacimonadales bacterium (SeqCode). Taxonomy (GTDB): domain Bacteria; phylum Cloacimonadota; class Cloacimonadia; order Cloacimonadales; family JAFGVF01; genus JAEKNW01. The sequence continues at coordinate 42,701 of JBAYZI010000006.1, forward strand.
ATTGCTAATTGAATTAAACCTGTCCTTCCCCATCATCAAACAAGCAGATAAAGGAGCTATTTCCTGAATCTTGTCGATTATAAAGTCTGATAGTTCTTGAATCTCCCACTGGGCATGACCATCACTTCTTAATCTGCTGAAGTGGTATAACTCGCGTAGATTAGCTTTCATCACAACTCTTACTTTATGAGCATTAGTAAGAATATAGGGTGCTAACTTAGGATCAAGTTTGTTGTATAGTTCTTGAATCTTCGTACATGCTTCATAGAAGACTGTTTCTAAGCCAAGTTCTTTTAGTTGAGAAGGAATAATAAATCCATGAGAAAGTTGGTAGTCTGACCTGATAATTGTTGCCATGCGGTGTCGTTTTAGTTGAGCAAAGCAACTTGAGGAGATATCAAATTGAAATTCAAACTCAGCAGCTTCGAAGGCTTTCAAAGGTAGATGATAAGCTTTCATATCGGCAAATATTGCCTTATACATAGCTTTTAACTCTTGTTTAGAGAGTGTTTTCAAATATATCTTAATGCTATCGATAGATTCACCACTATTCTCAAAAAGATAATAGGCTAGAATTGTGATATCAGGTTCGTCAGAATGATTTAGCAAGTTCCAATTAAAGCTATTACCCAGTTCAGGAATCTGTTCTAAATTCAGCTTTTTATTCTCAAAACAGTCAGATTCAGTATATTTTATAACTGAAGGAGCAATCTCTTTAACTTCTTGGTAAATAATCTCTTTTAGCTTTTTAGCTTCTGTTAAGTCAGTACCGGCTAAACGTCTGAGTAATCTCTCGAGACTTCGGGCATTAATAGTTACGCCCATTTGGGTATGCGTAGCCAGAGGAAGAATATAGCGGGCATCTTCCTTTGCTTTACCTTCTAAATCCCTGGGAGAGCCTTTAAATCCCTGGTCAATAAGATTCTGCTTAGCTCTCTGAAACATCATTTCATATTGAGTAAAGAGATACTCCATCAGTTCAATATACTCTTTCTTCAGGTCGGCAGATAGTTCTTCAGGAACATAATAAGCAGATTCAAGCGTAACATAGCGTTGCGACTTTTCTGTAAAGGAAGCTAACCGGGACTTTTGTATATACTCTGTGAGATAACGCGAAACTTCTAAAATATCTAGATTAAAAACAACATGTTCGGCAATAGAGCTATGCCCCATTTCAAAGATGATATTCTCATTGGATTTTCTTGCTTTCTCTACTTCAGTTAAAGCTTCTGCTCTGAGAGAAGTTACATCTTTAGTACTTCTGCTAATTCGTGCATAGGCAGCCGAGATCACTTCCGGGGTTGCGTAAGTTTTATCTAAAGTATCAATGAGGCTTTTATCTATATTGTAACCGGCAATATTAACTTTCATTATTCACCCTTTAAAATAGCCTTAGTAGCACTAGCACCGATTCTATTGGCACCGGCTTTGAGCATGGCAATAGCTGTTTCTCTATCTCTGATTCCACCTGCTGCTTTTACGCCAAATTTAGGACCAACCACTTTTCTCATTAAGGCAACATCTTCTAGCACTGCCCCACTTTTGTTAAAACCGGTAGAGGTCTTGATGAATTCAGCTCCGGCTTTTTTAGCAAGAATAGCAGCAATAGCGATTTCTTCTTCAGTGAGAAGACAGTTTTCAAAGATAACTTTAAGAATTGCACCATTGGCTTGACAAGTTTGGGCTATTATGCCTATTTCAGTAAGAATCTTCTGATACTCTTTATCTTTTAACCAATTAACTTTAAGCACCATATCGACTTCTGTTGCACCTTGAGCAATAGCAGTTGAAGCTTCTTGGACTATAGTAGGAGTCAATGAGTTAGATAAAGGGAAGCCAACAACTGTACAAGTCAGGGCTTCTTTTAAATTCTTATGAGCTAAATCAACATAGATTGGATTCACACAAACGGATTTAGTTTTATAGTGATCAGCTTCTTGACAAAGAGCAACAATTGCGTCTGAGGTTGCTTCAGGTTTTAAAAGAGTGTGATCAATATATTGTGCTAAATGGTCGAAATCTACAGCTAACTTATCATTTTCTTTAACTCTACACACACGACATCTCAAACATACTTCATGACCACCACCACAGGAACACATTCTCTTTTCATTCTTTCCTAATATTTTAATTGCAATATCTTTAAGACTTTCCATTGCTTACCTCCAAGTTTGGGTTTACTTTTTAGTTAATATCGGTTTTATTTCTTTAGTTTCAGTTTTTCCGGCAAGCTGTCCGCACGCACCGGCAATATCATTTCCTCTACTATTTCTCTGCATAATCGGGCATTGAAGGGTAGAGAGCTTAGCTTTAAATTCTTCTATTTCCTGTTCAGAAGGAGATTCATAATCTAACCCTTCTACTTTATTCCAGGCGATTAAGTTTAACTTGCAAGATTGGTCGCCAAGAAACTTCAGTAAAGCACGGACGTCATCATTTCCCATATTGAAGTTTCTAATCATCACATACTCAAAAGTTACTCTGTAGGCAGTAGCATGACGGAAATCTAAGAGAGCTTTCTTTAAATCTGAAAGCGGGAAGACTTTATTGATTGGCATAATCTCATTTCTTTTAGCATCTAATACAGCATTTAAAGAGACAGCCAGCTTCACTTTAATATCTTCTTGAGCTAACTTATTAATCTTGGGAATCACACCACATGTTGAGATAGTTATTTTACGAGAACTTAGATTAACTCCTTGTTCGGCAGTGATTATCCTAACAGCCTGAACCACATTATCATAGTTATCCAAAGGTTCACCCATTCCCATAAACACAACATTGGTCAGCTTTCTATCTTTTATATATTTCTTAGCTAAAAGAAGCTGTCCGACTATCTCTGAAGTGTAGAGATTTCTGGTTAATCCCAGCTTTCCTGTAGCACAGAACTTACATTTCCTGGCACAGCCTACTTGGGAAGAGATACAGAGTGTAGCACTCTTTTCATAAGGCATAAGAATCATCTCTATTTGGTTTTTATCCCATAATTCTAAGAGAAACTTAACAGAACCGTCTTGCGATTTATGAGATTCAACCACTTTAGGGATTGCAATTCTGAAGTGCTTTCTCAAAGATTCTCGTAAATCCTTGCCCAGATTGGTCATATCACGAAATTCATATACTTCTTTATTATACACCCAATCTAAGATTTGGGTTGCTCTAAACTTGCTATGTCCTAACTCATTAACAGTCTTATAAAACTGTTCGGGAGTTAGGTCGGCAAAATTAATAACTTCCGGGGATTGAACTGAGGTCATCATCATCTGGCACATACTTTATTTTTGCTTCATTTTTAAATGTCTCTAAATCAATGATCTCCATTGCTTGATCTTCTGCTGAAAGATAGACTTTCTTGTTATAGTAGTCATTCTTAAAAACATACCACATCTGTTTATCTATGATAGCTTTAGTTCCGATTACAGGGAAATCCTTAGCTATCTCTTCGTAGTAATCCTCTTCAAATTGCAGACAGCACAAAAGCCGACCACACGGACCTGAGATCTTTGAGAGATTACCTGCCAGGTTTTGGTCTTTAGCCATTTTGATAGTTACTTGATTAAACTTTCTCATAAAAGAAGAGCAACAATAGACTTTACCGCACATCCCAAACCCGCCCAAGAGCTTAGCTTCATCTCTACCGGTAGTTTGGTGAAGTTCGATTCGTGTTTTGAAGATATTCGCTAATTCACGAACAAACAGTCTGAAATCTATTCTCCCATCAGCAGTAAAATTGAAGGTAAGTTTATTTCCATCAAATTGATACACTGTACTGATGAGCTTCATTTCAAACTCATATTTAGGAATTATCTCTAAGAAAGTTGCGTTTGCCTTCTCCTCTTTAGTTTTGATAATCTCTAAAGAATCAAAGTCTCTATCTTCAGTCATTCTGATATATTTATACTCTTTATAATCACTTTTAAGTTTATCAACTTGTTCTTCCGGTACTGAAGTACTTAAGATATTACAAAGGTCAATACCTCTTTCCACTTCAATAATAATTGAATCATCAGGGCGTAATGCCAGCTCTTTATCAACTTTAATATAAGCTATCTTGCCTGACCTGAATTCAATTTCTATATATTTAGTCATTAAATTTCCTCATTTAAATATTTTTTTAAGAGAGTTTGTTCTAAATTACTCAACCCAATATTTTTGTCAAACTTCATAGCTTCTAATTTACTGCGTCTCATTTCTTGATATTGACAGATACTTTCCGCAGAGCTGTTGTTGATGAGGAAAGAGAGGGAATAATCGCGGATAATTGTAATGCTATCTGCTTCAAAGAAGTTTGAATCAAGAGAGATCCCGGCTTCAAATTTTGTCCATTCTCCTACATAGCAGCGATTAAGAGTTCCCTTGAAAGGTTTGGTGCAATAGCCTTGGATAATAGTATCAGCTATTTCACCGGCAATCTCACTGCCTTTACCAATGGAGACACCACTGCGAATAGAAGTTAAAGCTTTAACAACACAATTCTTGCCAATATAGACAGGACCTTCTATTGTGCAGTTTAAGCCTATTTCACACCCTTCATCAATGACTATTGAGCCGGCAGAAGCGTCTAAAACTGTTCCATGCTTCAGCACTGCTCCTTCTCCAATCCAAACATTATAGGGATTTATAACGGTAACCCCTTGTTCAGTCTCACAGAAGTTGTCTTTATCATAAAAGAAGTCCTGAAAGTCTTGTTCAATTAGTTGGCTGTTAGCTACAACTATTTCGGCAATTGAATCCCATAAGTCAAGTGTTTTATTTTCTCTGGTAAAAGAAGCTAAATCTATTTCACAGAAGGAGTTGCTATCAAGTTTTTTACTTGTGGGGTTATTTATTTTTAAAGAGACAAACTCATTAGAATCATTATAATAGACACTATTTAGCTTCTGCGCAAGAATGATTTCTGCTACCGCTTCATCTATTTTAATTCTACTATTAAGCAAGCAAACATCACCTGCAGGTAATTCATTGATTACCTTATCATTATGTCGCTCTTTATAAATCTCTTCCAACTTACTATCTATAATTAAGTGAACTTCCTCTACATTGAGATAGCCCTCTATTTTCTGTCTCAGCTTCAAGATACCTGCTCTCACATCTACTTGCGATCTAAGCGGTGCTATGCTTGAATAATTAAACTTTAAATCATCTATTATCAAAAACTTCATTACTGTTCCTTTTAGCTATTTTTTGTTTCTTTCCATGCCAGACAAACATATTGAATTGCCCAATAAAGATTGTTAAAATGTTAAAAATCGTCTGAATCACCATCCACACAGGGTAGAACCAGATTAGCCTTCTATGAACTTTGAAGACCGGGTAAGCGAAATAGAACATCTGCAATTCGCCAATAAACTTCAATGAAAGAGCGATCAAGAAGAAGCGCCAATCAATAAAGAGCGTAACCACAATGCCTACATAGAAAATGAAAAGTCCTGTTAGAATCAGGAAAAACTCTGTATTCGCACCAAACATTAACTTCAAATTTGAGAACCAGCGACTGTGTTGATTAAACAGATTCTTCCAGCTATCTATTGGCTTTGTTTTCACAAAACTA